>UQDU01000041.1 GCA_900539915.1 uncultured Bacteroidales bacterium
CGATGTGTGCATTCCTTAAGTGAACAGCATTGGGGTGCATCCCTACAAGTTTGAGGGTCTGGATACAAGTTTTTCAACACCTCCTTCCATATAATTTCAAGCATCAACGACTGCTTGAGTTAGTACAATGCTTGTGGGGAAAAATGAGTAACTTTGGGTGCGTAATTTAAGTAAATGACCGGTTATGGAAGAGGTGAATCCGCGCGAGACTTCACGCGCCTATGCTTTTGAGATGTGGATGAAGGCCCCGATGCCTATGGTGACAATGTTTAAGACGCTTGACGTGACGCGCCTTGTGAGTCTGAGCCGTCGGCTCGGACTGAAATTCAACATGCTGATGTGCTGGTGTGTGGGACGTGCGGCTTCGCAGGTCAAAGAGTTCTATATGCTGCCTGTCGGCGACAAACTCATCCGCTACGACTCGATTGCTGTCAACACCATCGTCGCCAACCGCGAGGGAGAGGTAAGTTCGTGCGATATTCCGTATTCCGATGACCTGACCGAATTTAATGGCGACTATCTGCGCCTGACCCGACAGGTGGCCGACAGTTGCGAGAATCATGACATCACCGACAGCATGGTAATCGGGACGTCGGCCCTGGCCCAATACGACATTGACGGAGCCGTGGGGATGTACAGCGGCGTGTTCAACAATCCCTTCCTTATATGGGGAAGATACCGCAAGAAATGGTTCAGGACCACTCTTACGGTATCTTTCCAGTTTCATCACACGCAGATGGACGGAGCCCATGCCGCGCGTTTTCTCGACCTGCTGCAGAGGGAAATCAACGGGCTGCACCCGAGGTGCCGGCATCATCTCTGACTGCCCGGCGGTAGCCAAGATAGAAGCGGAAACAGGCGGCGTATATGATGACCGCCGACAGCAGTTCCCACCATGTGCCACTGCCCGTGAAGAAGTCCACGGCACGCGCCACAATGACAGCGATGCCGACGATGCTCAGGACGAGAAATATGTTACGCTTTATGCGGTTGCTCATGACGGCATCCCGTATCACTCAGCGGTGCCCTTGACCTCAGCCGGAGCCTTGCGGAGCACGATATACTTGCTCGCAGATGTGTTGAGACGCACTATAGAGTCGTTCTCGAAGTCTATGGCATTAACTTCGGGGAGCACCTGCTTGAGGAGGTCCTCTACAGTCATGTTGTCACATGCCATCTCAGTGCAGAAGGTATTGTCGCCGAATTTGAGCGAGTCACCGGCTGCGACATAGCTGCCGCCGATAGTGTTGCAATTGGTATTGGCGGAAAACGTGCTGTCGGCGCGGAATGTGATATACTGCTTTACGTCGGGGGTGATTTCGGCCGGACGTGCCGACAGGGAGTCGCTGACCACTACATTTTCTATATACCAGCAACCTACTATGGATTTTTCGACAGAGGCGGTATCTGAAGCTGCGGCTGCGTTTGCATCGGCAGTTGCGGTCTTGCCTCCGCATGCGCTCAAAATCAGGGCTGCCACAGCGGCAGATGAAATAAACAATGATTTCATGTCAGTATTTTTTGACTATTGTAAAAAAGGGACTGCAAAGGTATATAAAATAAGGGAAACGGCGAAATATCAGAACAGCGCAATATCTCACAATCTATTGCCATATAGCCGCAAAAAAGCGTCAGGGATGCCTCGGTTTGAAGCATCCCTGACGAGGGGGGGGTGAACAGTGGGGGTCGAACCCACGACCTTCGGAACCACAATCCGACGCTCTAACCAACTGAGCTATGCTCACCATTTTAAGGTGCTGCAAAGGTAGCACCTTTTTTCGGTCTGTGCAAGCGTTTCAACCGTTTTTTAATCAAAACGCTTTTATTTCGCACATTTTCGGTGCGTTTCCGACGTCATTTTTTGGGATAGACGTCTCCGCGTGCCGCTAAGAGGGTATTCTGCATGAGAGAGCAGATGGTCATCGGGCCTACACCGCCGGGGACAGGGGTGATGAACGAGCACTTGGGAGCCACATTGTCAAAATCAACATCGCCTCGCAGACGGAAACCGCTCTTCTTGGTAGCGTCCGGCACTCGGGTAGTGCCCACGTCGATGATTGCAGCACCATCCTTCACCATATCGGCAGTCACAAAACCGGGGCTGCCGAGGGCGGCGATGATAATGTCGGCCTCGCGGCATATCTCCTTGAGGTCACGGGTGGCACTGTGGCACACGGTCACTGTGGCATCGCCCGGCACGCGCTTCTGCATCATAAGGGAGGCAACCGGCTTGCCTACGATGTTGCTGCGGCCGAGCACCACGCAGCGTGCGCCCTTGGTGGGTATATTGTAACGTCCCAGCAGCTCCATGATGCCGGCCGGAGTGGCCGAAAGGAAGCAGGGCAGTCCGATAGACATGCGGCCTACATTGATGGGGTGGAAGCCGTCGACGTCCTTGCGGTAGTCTATAGCCTCGATGATGCGCTGCTCGGATATATGGCGCGGCAGCGGAAGCTGCACTATGAAGCCGTCAACGTCATCGTCAGCATTGAGCTTGGCGATGGTGTCAAGGAGCTGCTGCTCGGTGACATCGTCCTCAAAGCGTATGAGTGTGGATTTGAATCCGCACTGCTCGCAAGCCTTCACCTTGTGGGCCACATAGGTCTCGCTGCCCCCGTCGTGGCCGACGAGTATGGCTGCCAGATGCGGACGTTTCATACCCTTGTCGAGCATGGCGGTCACCTGCTCGGAAATCTCGCGCTTGATGTCGTCGGAGATTTTTTTGCCGTCAATGAGTTGCATATCTTATATATATGGTGTTATATGTTGTCGGTATAGGTAGTTCTTAGCGGCGGCGCATGTTGCGCATCATTGCCATGGGGTTTTTCTTGGCACCCTGCACGAGTTTCATCATCTTGCGCGCTTCGTCAAACTGCTTGATGAGGCGGTTGACCTCCGCAACGGTGGTTCCCGAGCCCTTGGCTATGCGCTGGCGGCGGCTTGCGTTGATGATGTCGGGGCGAGTACGCTCCTCTATGGTCATGGAGCGGATTATGGCCTCCACGCCCTTGAAAGCGTTGTCGTCGATGTCCATGTCCTTGATGGCTTTGCCGACACCGGGTATCATTGATGCCAGATCCTTGAGATTGCCCATCTTCTTGATCTGCTGTATCTGCTTGAGGAAGTCGTCGAAATTAAACTGGTTGCGTGCCAGCTTTCGCTCCAGCTCCATCGCCTCCTTCTCATCGTAGGCCTGCTGGGCACGCTCCACAAGTGACACGATGTCGCCCATGCCGAGAATACGGTCGGCCATACGCTCGGGGTGGAACTGATCGATGGCTTCGAGCTTCTCTCCCGTACCTACAAACTTGATAGGCTTGGTGACCACGGTGCGGATAGAGAGAGCCGCACCGCCGCGGTTGTCGGCATCGAGCTTGGTCAGCACCACGCCGTCAAAGTCAAGGCGGTCATTGAACTCCTTGGCAGTGTTGACCGCATCCTGGCCGGTCATCGAGTCGACTACAAACAGAGTCTCCTGGGGCTTGATGGCTTTCTTGATTGCCTCTATCTCGCGCATCATCTCCTCGTCGACGGCGAGTCGGCCGGCGGTATCGACGATTACGAGGTCGAGATGGTTATGCTTGGCATACGCTATGGCATCCTGGGCGATTTTGACCGGATCCTTGACACCCTCCTGAGTATATACCGGCACATCTATCTGCTCGCCGAGCACCTTGAGCTGGTCAATGGCGGCAGGACGGTACACGTCACAGGCCACGAGCAGCGGACGGCGTCCCTGCTCGCTCTTGAGCTTCCGGGCGAGTTTGCCCGAGAATGTGGTTTTACCCGAACCCTGGAGGCCCGACATCAGTATGACGGTAGGATTGCCCGACAGATTGAGTTTAGCGGCTTCTGAACCCATGAGGGTAGCCAGTTCGTCATGGACGATTTTGACCATGAGCTCCTGGGGCTTGACGGCGTTGATTACGTTCTGACCCAGAGCCTTCTGCTTGACGGTGTCGGTAAAGGATTTGGCCACCTTATAGTTGACATCGGCATCAAGGAGGGCGCGGCGCACATCCTTGAGGGTCTCGGCCACATTGATTTCGGTAATCTTGCCTTGGCCTTTGAGTATCTTGAAGCTGCGTTCGAGTCGTTCGCTTAGGTTTTCAAACATATCGGTATTGTGGTGTGTCGGTGAGATTTATCAGGGGAGGAGGCGGTTAGTGGACGTGTCGGGAAATATGACACGCGGCTTAAACGTCTTGGCTTCGTCATAGGGCATCGTGGCGTAAGCCATGATGATGACGATGTCGCCGGGCTGCACCTTGCGTGCCGCAGCCCCGTTGAGGCATATCATGCCCGAGGCACGTTCACCCGGTATGGCGTAAGTGTCAAAGCGTTCGCCGTTGTTGTTGTCGACGATATAGACACGCTCGCCCGGGAGTATGTCGGCGGCATCCATCAGATCCTGGTCGATGGTGATGCTGCCTATGTAGTTGAGGTTGCTCTCAGTGACTGTAACGCGGTGAATCTTGCTTTTCACCATTTCAACTTGCATCATAGAGAATATCTGTGGTGGGGAGAGGGGTGGTATGCTGTAGTGGTTATGGTCTTCTCAGTAGCGGATATTGTCAATCAGGCGCACATCGCCCACGAATACGGTGATACAGCCGACAGGCTCCGAGGATTCGCTCCAGTCATGGATGGGCTGCATGGTCTTGCCGTCGACAATCTGATAGTATTCCACCCTCGTGTAAGGAAACGAGTCAATGGTGTCGATGACATAACGGCATGTCTCGTCGACGGTATGGTCCTTGGCCCAGCCGAGGCTTTCGGCCAGAGTACGGTGGATGACCGGAGCTACCGCACGTTCCTCCTCGCTGAGACGCACATTGCGGCTGCTCATGGCCAGACCGTCGGCCTCGCGGATTATGGGGCACGGCACGATGTCGATGTCGGTCATCCCCTCGATTTCGGCCATGCGGCGTATCACGGCTATCTGCTGGAAGTCCTTCTCGCCGAAGTAGGCGCGTGTGGGGCGCACATAGTCAAACAGGCGGCTTACAATCTGTGCCACCCCGTTGAAATGCCCGGGGCGCATCGCGCCCTCCATCACCTCTGCCACAGGGCCGAGGTCGAAGACACGCTCGTCTTTCTCGGGGTATATCTCGGCTACCTCGGGGGCAAACACTATGTCGACCCCCTTGGACTCGAGCATCGCACAGTCGGCGTCGAGAGTACGTGGATATGTCGCAAGGTCCTGGGGATTATTGAACTGTGTAGGGTTGACAAACACGCTGACCACCACCACGTCATTCTCGCGGCGTGCGCGGTCAACAAGCGAACCATGGCCTGCATGCAGGGCTCCCATCGTAGGCACGAGTCCTATCGAGCCGCCCTGGGCGCGGAGCGAGTCAAGGCGGCTGCGCAGTCCGTTGACTGTCTTTATGATTTCCATTGTTGCAATGTTGCTTAAGCTATATCGGACGGCAAATTTACGAAACATTCCGTTGATAGCCAAATCACTAATCGGTCAAGAAAACCATCACGCGCCATTTATGCCGACACCGGTGGCCGTATCCACTGCGCAATCAATCTCCCCCGCTCCACAGCCACCCACTGACGGCATCTAAATTAATATTAATATAATATAGGTGTCAAAGAGTAATAATTGTACGGAAGTGTTAATTTACTTTACATTGTGGTTACAATATTTTGTATCTTGTAGTACATTGCTTAGATTTGTATTGCATGAACTCTGAAAGCGATACAAACCTTATCAAACCAAAATCCCATCAAATAGTCATTGTAGACAGCGACACAGCCATCACCGGCCTCATCAAACTCAATTTAGAGGACGAAGGTTACGGCGTGTGCACGTTTTCCAATGCCGAAGATGCTTTGGATGCCGATTTCACCTATACCGACCTTGTCATCACCGAGGTCATATTAGGAGAAATCAACGGACTCATGCTTACAGGGATGCTTAAATCGGGCGAAGCCACGGCACATATCCCGGTGATAATTTGCACCACGATGGACAGCGAAGATGACATCGTCAAAGGTTTTGATGCCGGAGCTGACGACTATATCTTGAAGCCGTTCTCCCTACGCGAGATGATGGCTCGCATAAAGTCGGTGCTCCGCCGCCACAACATGTCGTCACGCAAGCCCTATCTGCCGGCTGCGACATCGGCGGCCATACACTACAAAGGGCTTTCGGTCGACACCGCTTCGCGCAATGTCACCATCGACGGCCAGCAGATACCGCTCACACGCACGGAGCTTATGCTTCTCAATGCCCTTATTTCCAAGCCCGGACATTTCTACAATCACAGCGACCTCTACCGCATAGTGTGGAACAAGGACGGTGACGCCTCGTCACGCGCACTTGACGTCAGCGCGTCGCGTCTGCGCAAGAAGCTCGGCGAATATGCCTCACACATAGTCAACCGCTCGGGCATCGGATACGGCTTTGTAGAGAAATAACAGTCAAGCTACCACATTCTCAAAAGAAAACATCATCCGGCACCACCGTGAGACCCAGCGACCACCGACAGCCACTTCCTCCGCGACTTGACATGACCAAGCTTGAGGCCGGATGCGACGAAGCCGGACGCGGATGCCTTGCCGGCCCGGTTGTGGCGGCTGCCGTGATACTCCCGGCTGATTTTTCGCATCCGCTCATCAACGATTCCAAGCAGCTCTCCGAAGCATGCCGCGAGGAACTCCGCACCATAATCCTCCGCGAAGCTACCGCATGGGGCATAGGAATCTGCACCCCCGGGGAAATCGACGAAATAAACATCCTCAACGCTTCGATACTGGCCATGCACAAGGCTCTTGACGCGCTCACGGTGAGACCCGAAGCTATAATCGTGGACGGCAACCGCTTCAAGCCGTATCACGACATCCCTTCGGCCACCGTCATAAAAGGGGACGGCAAATATGCCAACATAGCCGCGGCCTCCATCCTCGCCAAGACGGAGCGAGACCACATAATGGAAGCCCTCGCCAAAGAATATCCCGGCTATGGATGGGAATCCAACAAAGGCTACCCGACCAAAGTACATCGCGAGGCCATAAGGCTCTACGGCGCGACCCCTCTCCACCGCATGTCATTCACCCTGCTCCCCCCGGAGCAGCTGACCCTCGACTTCTGACCACAAACATGCCTCCCAACACATCCACACTCCATAGACTCCTGAGGTACGCCATCGGGGCACTCTTGATTCTCGCTTTCATGGCGCGGATAATGGAGTTTGTATTCACTTTTCTGCTCCAGGCTCCGATAAGCGAATGGCAATTCAGCGAATTTTTCATCAACTACGAAGGAGGATTCGTCCGACGAGGCCTCATCGGACAGGGACTGATGTCGCTAGCCCGTAGCGGCTTGTCAGGAGACGCCATCATCAACCTGATACGTGTGGTATCCATAGGATGCTACATGGCTGTTTTCGCATTTTTTATCTATAAGTTCCATCAACGCAGATGGAACTGGTGGATAATACTTGCCCCCGTATTCATGGGTTTTGTCATGTGCGTCATCCGCAAAGACTTCATGCAGGCGCTGATGCTGATAGGCATCCTGATGTTATTGCGTGGATCACCGCATGCCGGCGGACGGCTGTCGCTGTGGTGCGTCACGGCTCTGTGCATCCTGGAACTTCTGATTCATGAGGCGTTCACTTTCTGGGGAATCCCGATAACGGTGCTGCTCATAGCTTCATTGCAGGTTTCCAGATGGGAAAAAGCATCAGCCATAGCGGTCATAGCCGCCACAATTATAGTAATAGGCTGCTTCAAAGGAAACGAACAGATGGCACATGTCATCACTGACTCATGGCTACCAATATTGCCGCAACTGGAATATGGCTACTGGAACAGCGTTGGAGCCATTGGCTGGAACCCCGGATGGGCCGCTTATTTCCATTGCATCTCCAACTTCTTTTCGCCGGAAATCGGATGGTTGCGGTTGCCACTACAGATTGCGGCCTTCACCTGCTATGCCTACATGGTATGCAATTTCGTATATGCCTTTTCACCGGCCGGGGAGACTCGTGAAACCTATAGGAAACATCTGACATCGGTCTACATACTGACAAGCATCACCATGATACCGATGTTTACGGTGTTGAGCGTGGACTATTCGCGCCTTTACCAATATCTGACCATTACCTCCTTCGCCACGGTGCTTGTCATACCTGCCGCCCGTCTGGACCGCGCATTGCCGGGGGTGCTTCTACGCCTGACGGGCCGTATCACCCTCTGTATAGACAGATATTTCACGCCATCAAAGGGCATCATGGTAGCTCTGCTATTTTTATCTGATGTCAACGGCATCTACCTTCTCAATAATATTTCAGTCGGCACACTCTCCTCTCTTTGGAACGGCATAATGACACTGGTGTGGTTAATCAGAGGGTGACAGGAGATTTTTAGGAAAAATTTGCATATCACAATAAAATGTGTTAAATTTGCATTATGAAATTAAAAAATCTCCCTGTGGCTTCTTGGCTTATCATGCTTATGATAAGCGCGATGACTGTCATGTGGTCATGCGGACGCACCCCACATGAGGTCGACACGCTCACCGTCAGCATTCCGCCGCAAAAATACCTGCTTGATGCCATTGTGGGTGACAAGATGAAGGTCAACTGCCTGCTTAGCAACGGCGCAGACCCCGAGACATATGACCCCTCCATGTCGCATCTGATCAATGTGGAGCACTCGGTGGCCTACTTTCAGATAGGCAACATAGGATTTGAGGATGCCGTCATAAAACGCATCAAGACCTCTCGTCCCGACCTGAAAATCATTGACACCTCTAAAGGTGTCGAGCCTATAAAAGGCACACACCACGGCCACGAAAATGACCCGCACATATGGACATCGGCCACAAATGCCCGCATCATAGCCGGCAACATGTATGATGCCGTCGCGAAAATAGACCCTCGCAATGCCGCCTACTACAAATCGAATCTTGACCGGCTCATAGCCCACATCGACTCGGTTGACGCGGTCATAAGGGCCGACATCGCGTCCGCTCCCTCCAAGTCGTTTGTCATATGGCATCCGTCACTGAGCTATTTTGCCCGTGATTACGGGTTGAACCAGATAGCCCTCGGAGCCGAACACAAAGAGGCTTCGGTAGCTGACCTGCGCGAACAAATCGACAAAGCCAAGGAGTCAGATGCTGGCATAATGTTTCTGCAACACCAGACCGACAACCGTCAGACCAGCATCATCAGCAATGAATTAGGTCTCCCGACAGCAGTCATCAATCCCCTCGGATACAATTGGGACGAACAGATGATTGCCATCGGACAAAACCTGTCAGCCCCTTCGAGCGTTGTACCGTGAAATACCCTCTAAGGAAACACTCTCTAAGGCATGGAATCTACATCTTATCCTCTTATCCGTCTGCGTGACGTCACAAAGGCGTGGGACGGACATGAAGTTTTGAGCAATGTGAATTTCGAGGTCAAAAAAGGAGACTTCATACTTATAACAGGGCCTAACGGCGGTGGTAAGACCACATTGCTAAAACTGCTGCTCAAATTGACACGCCCGACAAGCGGCAACATCACCTATCTCGCACCCGAGGGGATGCACACGGCATCCCTATCCATCGGCTATCTGCCGCAAAAAAGCGCGGTGGACTCCCGTTTCCCCATAACAGTCAAGGAAGTCGTGGCTTCTGCTCTTTTAGGCAGCCGGACCACTGACGACAAGACCGAACTGATAGCGGATGCTCTGGATACGGTAGGCCTCGCTTCAATGTCTGACCGTCCGCTGGGCGAACTGTCAGGCGGTCAGGTGCAACGCACGCTGCTCGCCCGTGCCATAGCCAACCGGCCGGCGGTGCTTGTACTCGACGAACCGATGAGCTATCTCGACCCCGTCTATCGCGAAAAGACCGTGCAGCTGCTTCGGGACATGAAAACAGACGGCACTACCATAATCGTGGTCAGCCACGATCCTCAGACGCTCATTCCGCTGGCCGACATACATCTTTCTGTTGACCGGACAGCATGCCGCATGCAGCCATGATGTCCTCGCCTCGCGAAGCGCGTATGGTGGCAGTGATACCGAGCTGATTCAGCCGGTCACGAAATGCGGTCATGGTGCGCTCGCTGCAGGGCTGCAGTTCCACCCCGGGGATGGCATGGAAACGTATCAGGTTGACACGGCAGTGCATGCCTCGTATCAGCCGGGCAAGCGCATCGGCATGGTGCATGTCGTCGTTGACCCCTTTCCACATAATATACTCCACCGAAAGCCGCCTCTGATGGCTGAAATCATATTCGCGCAGCATCGACATGACCTCCGCTACCGGGAAAGCCTTCTCCACCGGCATAAGCCCGAGGCGTTCGGAGGCAAAGGGGCTGTGCACGCTTATGGCTACATTGACATTGGTGGTGTCAAGCAGACGGCGAAGCTCCCTGATGCGTCCGATGGAGGATACTGTGATGCGTTTCGGGCTCCAAGCAAGCCCCCACGGCTCCGTCATCACCCTTATTGAGTCAATCACGGCATCAATATTGTCCATCGGCTCTCCCATGCCCATGTACACGATATTGGTCAGCGAACGGCTGTCAGGCACCGACAGCACCTGATTGATAATCTGGCCTGCCGTAAGATTGCCGTGAAAGCCCTGTTTGCCTGTCATACAGAAGTAGCAGTTCATCTTGCATCCTGCCTGCGACGACACGCACAGCGTGGCCCGATCGCCGTCAGGGATATACACGCTTTCCACCTCCCGGCCGCCGGCTCCGCGAAACAGGTATTTGACCGTACCGTCAACGCTCTTGGTGGCCATCAGGGGTTCCTCCCGTCCAACTATGTATTTCCGGCTGAGCAATTCGCGTGATTTCTTGGAGAGATTCGTCATCTCGTCGATAGAGAGCACCCTCTTGTCGTAGAGCCACTGCGCCATCTGACGCGCTGCGAACTTAGGCATTCTTGCTTCGGCTGCCACTTCGGCCAGCTTCTCCAAGGTCATCCCTATGAGGGGGATGGGCGAAGGGGTATTAAGGGGGGACATTTTGCCGTTTTCCAAATTATCTGTGTACATAGCGGACAGGTGTGTATTGATGAGTACAATATTACTCAAAAACGCCGATTGTGCCAAATTTTTGGGAAAAACGTGTTAAATTCCATATAGGCATTTTAAACCTTCCGTTATGTTGATAATATTTATTAACTTTGTAAACTAAAACAAACAAGAAACACACACAGCGATCTAATCAATATATGTGCGGAATCGTAGGATTTATCGGATTGTCGGAAGCCTATCCAATTCTCATAAAGGGTCTACACAGACTTGAATACAGGGGTTATGACAGTGCCGGAGTGGCACTTATAAACCCTTCAGACCGTGTCAACGTGTACAAGACACGTGGCAAAGTGGCAGACCTGGAGGAATATGCGGCCGACAAGGACGTAAGCGGCACCATAGGCATAGCCCACACTCGCTGGGCCACACATGGCGAGCCCAACAGCACCAATGCCCATCCCCACGTATCGGCCAACGGCAAAATAGCCCTCGTGCACAACGGTACCATAGAGAACTATGCGGTGCTCAAACAGGCCCTGCTCAACCACGGTGTGGAATTTTCGAGCGAGACCGACACCGAAGTTCTCGTAAAACTCATAGAATATATCAAGGAAACGACCAATTCCTCGACTGTCGATGCCATACGCAGCGCACTCAAGGAGGTGATCGGAGCCTTTGCCATTGCGGTCATCGACCGCGACAATCCCGACCAGCTGATTGCCGCCCGTAAGAGCAGTCCGCTCGTCATCGGACTCGGCGAGAGCGGCTCATACCTGGCGTCAGATGCGACTCCGCTGGTCGAATACACCGACCAGGTGGTGTATCTGCGTGACGACGAGCTGGCTATACTGTCGCGAAACGAGCCTCTGCAGGTCATCAACCTTGACAACGAGCCGGCCAACGTAGACATACAGACTCTCCGCATGAGCGTATCTGAACTCGAGAAGGGCGGTTATCCCCACTTCATGCTCAAGGAGATTTTCGAACAGCCTCGCACCTTGCGTGACTGCATCCGTGGCCGCGTGGTCAACAACAACACCGAAATCAAGCTGTCGGGCATCATGGACAACGCCGAGGCGTTTAAAAACGCCGGACGCATCGTCATCGTGGCTTGCGGCACTTCATGGCATGCAGGTCTGATAGGCAAGCGTCTCATCCAGGACCTTGGCAAGATAGCGGTGGAAGTGGAATATGCCTCGGAGTTCCGCTACAGCAATCCCGTGCTCAACTCTAACGACATCGTCATAGCCATCAGCCAGAGCGGCGAGACTGCCGATACCCTCGCGGCCATCAAACTGGCCCGAAGCAAGGGAGCTATGGTCTACGGCGTGGTCAATGCAGTAGGCTCGTCGATAGCGCGTGAATCCGACACCGGCACCTACATCCACGTAGGTCCCGAGATTGGCGTGGCATCTACCAAAGCATTCACCGGACAGGTGACTGTACTTGCCATGATGGCACTCGCCATCGGGCAGCTGCGAGGCACCCTCTCCAAGGAGGACACCGCCGCCATAGCATCGTCGATACAGAAACTCCCTGACTACATAGAGGAGACCCTCAAACTTGACCCCATCATCAAGCAGCTCTCCCAGACATATACCTACGTACACAATTTCCTCTATCTCGGACGCGGTTACAACTTCCCCACCGCGCTCGAGGGTGCTCTGAAGCTCAAGGAAATCTCCTATATCCATGCCGAGGGATACCCGGCTGCCGAGATGAAGCATGGCCCCATTGCCCTGATTGACCGCGAACTCCCCACTGTGGTCATAGCTCCGCATGACGACCTCTACGAAAAGGTCATCAGCAACATCCAGCAGGTCAAGGCACGTGGAGGCGAGGTAATAGCCATAGTCTCCAAGGGCGACAAGGAAATCGCCAGCATCGCTGACCATACCATAGAGATACCTCAGGTCATCGAGCAGCTATCGCCCATAGTGGCTGCCATACCCTTGCAGCTCCTGGCCTACCACATCGCCATCAAGAAAGGCTGCAATGTGGATATGCCTCGCAATCTGGCCAAGAGTGTCACTGTGGAATAAAAACAGCTTTACTCTGCCCCTGAATCTGCCACACGGATTAAACCTTATACTCGATTCATTGTCTGAAAAGGTATGCCATAACTTTCAGACAATTAATTTCGTTATCATTATATGATAAAAGAAGATTTACTACGCATCTACGAATCATCGTTTGCCCGTCACTGGGAGCTCCCTGCAATCGCTGACTATAGCGGCGGTGACACTGTCACTTATGGCGAACTGGCACGCCGCATCGCCGTGATGCATCTGACATTTAAGCAGCTCGGCATAAGCAGGGGCGACAAGATTGCTGTGCTCGGACGAAATTCCACGGCATGGATAACCGCCTACATGGCCACCGTGACCTATGGAGCCGTTGTGGTCCCTGTGCTTCAGGATTTCAATCCTCAGGATGCCCAGCATATCATCAACCACTCGGATTCGGTGTTGCTCTACATCAACGAGCAGATGTGCGAGCACATGGACCTGTCACAGATGCCCAAACTCAAAGCCGCCATATCGCTTGACGACGGCAGCGTGCTGACCGAATCCTGCGCCTCTCGGAAACCGTCGCGAGTGACACGTGTGCTCAACGAGATACCGCGTCTCTTTGAAAAGCTTTATCCCGATGGTTTTGGACCCGGGGACATCAACTACGCCAATATGCCCAAGGATGCCCTGATGGAAATCAACTACACTTCGGGCACTACCGGATTCTCAAAAGGCGTAATGCTGACCTACAACAACCTCTGTGGCAATGTGGTGTTCGGCCTTGACTCGAAGCTCTACGCTCCCGGCGACCGCTGTCTGACATTCCTGCCGCTTGCCCATGCCTATGGCTGCGCGTTCGACATGCTTACCCCCCTCGCCGCCGGCGCATCTGTCACCGTGCTGGGCAAGACTCCTACACCGCCGGTGCTCCTGAAAGCATTCGCGCAGGTGCGCCCTACGCTCATCTTGTGCGTGCCGCTGATTCTGGAGAAGATATACCGCCGCAGCATCCTCCCCAAGTTGCAGAAGCCGTCGGTAAAGCGCATGATGGCTGTGCCCGGACTGCGCAGTGTCATCAAGCGCAAGATATGCAACAGCCTGATCAATGCGCTCGGCGGAGCCTTTTCGCAGGTGATAGTCGGAGGCGCACCGCTCAACCCCGAGGTTGAGAAGTTTCTCCACGATATACATTTCCCGTTCACTGTAGGCTACGGCATGACCGAGTGCGGGCCGCTGATAAGTTACACCTACTGGAAGGAGTTCATACCCGGGTCATGTGGACGCACCATTCCGCAGATGCACAGCCGCATCGACAGCCCCGACCCCGAAAACACCCCGGGCGAGATATGTGTACGCGGCGAAAATGTCATGAAAGGATACTACAAAAACCCGCAGGCCACTGCTGCTGTGCTTGACAAGGACGGCTGGCTGCATACAGGCGACATGGGCACACGCTCGGCTGACGGCACCCTATCCATCAAAGGCCGCTCCAAGACCATGATACTGAGCGCAACGGGGCAAAACATATATCCCGAGGAGATTGAGGCCAAGCTCAACAATCTGCCCTTTGTCGGAGAGAGCCTCGTGGTAGAGCGCGGCAAGCATCTGATAGCCCTCGTCTACCCCGATTATGAGGCCATGGACAGGGCCAAACTGTCGCTCAACCACATGCAGCCGGTGATGGAGAAGGTACGCACACGCCTCAACACTCTCGTGGCTCCATACGAACGCATCGACTCCATACAGATTCACCCCTCGGAGTTCATCAAGACTCCTAAGCGGTCTATCAAACGCTTCCTATATTCGTGATGAACTTTTAAACATCTACACCTATTATATTTATACATAACCTAACTTATTTACAACAAACAAAATTTTTAGCTATACGATTATGAGAACTACAATCCTGACATGCTCGGCACTGCTGCTGAGTATGGTTACGATAACCGGATGCAAAAGCAGTCAGCAGACCAATATGAAACAGCCTGAAAAAACAGCTACAACTACGGCCTCTGCCGCCAAACAGTCACCTGAAGTAATGGACCGGATAGCCGGCGAATGGTCAGTGACCTCCATAGGCGACAGCGTGCTTGATGTCGAGAAGCTGCCTGTAATCAGCCTCCAGCAGCCCGAAAACAAGACCAACGAAAATGTCAATACCCTGCTCTGCTACGCCAATGGCGGATGCAACACTATCAACGGACAGTTTACGGTGGCCGACGGCAATGCCATCACTCCTTCGGGAGAGTTCATATCCACGATGATGCTCTGCCCCGACCCGAATTTCGATATGATGATGGGACAGGCTTTCCCTAAGGTGAAAAGCTACGCTATCTCTGACGCCAACGGTGAGTCTGTGCTGACGCTGTATGATGCCAAGGGCAAGAAACTGATGTCGCTCCGCAAACATGACATTGATTTTATCAACGGAGCATGGCGTGTGACCTCTATCGACGGCAAGCAGATAGCTCCCGAGGTAGGCATGGAGATGGTGATAGACCTCCCCGAACACCGCGTGCACATGAACGCCGGCTGTAACATCGTCAACGGCACCATAGAGCCGGTGATGGATACCCCGGCCGGTATAAAGTTCAGCAACATGGCAGCCACCCGTATGACATGCCCCAATATAGAGCTGGAATACGCTTTGCTCCAGAACCTTGAAAAGGTGGCCAAATGCGTCCGCTCGGGCAAGAAAGACACCGCGCTGCTTGAAAACGCCACAGGCAAGGTGCTTATAACCATGACACGCCTTGATCTTAATGTCGACTAAACGACACTGACACATCCCCTGCGTCTTAGCATCTGACGCATAAGTGCACATATAAAAAATCCCGGCGGCATCTCAGACGATGCGGTCGGGATTTTTCTTTATAAAGTCTTTCCAGCTGCCGGCAGAACTTCGCGCCGGCATGGGTCTTGAAGTTTCATAGAAATGGCAGAGGGCTGCGGCAAGCGCGTCGGTGGCATCAAGTTTGCCCCCCATCTGGCTGTCAGGAATCTTGAGTATGCGCTGCAGCATGGTGCTGACCTGCTCTTTTGAGGCTGCGCCGTTGCCGGTGATAGCCATCTTGATTTTGCGCGGCTCATACTCCGTTATAGGCACATCCCGGCTCAGGGCTGCCGCCATGGCCACGCCTTGGGCTCTGCCGAGTTTCAGCATCGACTGTACGTTTTTGCCGAAAAACGGAGCCTCTATGGCCAGCTCGTCAGGGAGGAAGTTTTCCACCAGACTCACCACGCGGTCATATATGCGTCTGAGCCTCATGTAATGGCTCTCAAAGCGGCTCAGTTCTATCACACCCATGGCTATCATGACCGGCTTTTTGGCCGCTACGCCGAGCAGACTGTAGCCCATGACGTTGGTACCCGGGTCTATACCCATGATGATGCGGTCAAACTGCTTCAGCTTGACATCATTCAGGCTATCGGACATCGGTATCTACGATTTCCATGAAGGTGGTAAACGGCAGGAAGCGGTCACCCCACGCAGCATGACGCTGCGGCAGCAATGACTCAGCCATATAGTCGGTCCATCCGGCGGCATCTTCACGTGATGCCACCTTGAACTGGCACGCATAAGCCTCCGCTTCATCGTCGTGCGGCCCGTCAATCATCTGCCCTATCACACGTGAGGCCACTACAGCGGTTGCGCCATGAGCCATAGCCTCCGGAATAAAACTGCGTCTAAGCCAGTCAAGAAACTCGGTCCTTATGGACCCGTCGATGGCAAAAGTGGTATTGATCATCAACCCCATGGCTTCTCTATCACGGCATATCCACACCTAAGGCTGACACGCCCACGGCAAATAAAAACCATAATACAGGGCCGAGGATATTGATGGCAAGACCTATCCAAAAACCGAGTTTGGTCCAGAAACCGGCACTCTGTGACGCTGCCTCCGCACCCACTATATCACCTCTGCGCCATATGGCCTCGACATTTGATGCCTTGACTATGCCTACTATGCCGAAAGGCAGACAGCAGAATAACGTCACAAGAATCGACTCCACAAGCCATGTCTTGGGACACAGAGTCATTTGTTCCATCGGCTGCTGATGGGGATAGGCACCGTTGAATCTCGGAGGCTGGTTATACTGCCTGTCCTGGTTATAGCCGGGATTGGGAGCACTCTGCTGACCGCACCTGTCGGCAGGAGCGGCCTGTGAGCCGGCAAACGGAGGCGGAGTGGCGACGGTAACATCGTCAGGATTCGATGAATCAAGATCCGGACGGCCAAACAGCAGTTCCTGAAGCTCCGGGATTGACTGCGCCTGGGCCCAGTCGGTCATCCCTTCGGTCCATACAAGCGATGTGGCCGTAAGGCCGTTTATAAGCAGCTGATGGTGGTCAAACGGGCCCTTGGGCTGTCCGTTGATGGCTATGTAATATTTCATTCTATTGTTTGTTAGGCGAGGCAGTGGAGCGTCGTCGGTTGATATATCTTTTGAGGAATTTAAGATGCCTTAATACCGTGGGGAGTGTGCCGAAATAGCGGCACATGATGTTGAAGCGTTCGCGCAGCGAGGCCTTCATATTGGCCGTGGTCATCCCCTCGCTCAGGTAGTGGATTATGGTCTCATCCACATAATGGTTGCGGCGAGAATGTTGCAGGCATCTTATGCACCAGTCATAGTCGGCCGAAAAACGGTAGCGCAGGTTATAGAAACCTGTAATCTTGCGCAATGCCACGAAAGCCTGATGGCACACGGTCATGCCTTCCTTAAACGAATCAAGCGCAAGCTGCTCGGGTGCACGGAGATGACGCGGACCAAGCACACGGTCGTCAGCATCCACTATGTCGGTCTGACCGTAGATGATGCCGGGGAAATCATTGTCCATCGCCGCATCGGCAAGCAGCTGCAAAGTTTCAGGTGAAGCGAAACGGTCACCGGCATTGAGGAATATCAGGTATTCGCCCTGCGCCATGGCTATGCCTTTGTTCATGGCGTCATAGATACCCTTGTCAGGCTCGCTTATCCATCGGAGGTTTTCATTCTTGCATCCACGGATAATATCTATCGTTCCATCGGTCGATGCGCCGTCCACCACTATCATCTCATACAGATCACACGTTTGCTCCGTGACGCTCCGCAAGGTTGGAGGAAGCGTCAGGCGTGCATTATAGGTAACTGTGATGATGGAAAATAGTGGTTTAACTTCTGACATTGCTAAAGCGTTATATTGTCACAATGCAAATATACAAATTTTGCATTTCTAAATCAATATAGGTAACTTTAGAGACAGATTTGAAACATAAGTATTAACTGATATGATAGTCAACACAGCCAGATTCGAAATAAGCAATACCGATGTCAACAAATGTCCCGACAGCTCCAAACATGAATACGCCTTCATAGGCCGGAGCAATGTGGGCAAATCATCACTTATCAACATGCTCACCGGCAAGAAAAACCTTGCCATGACATCATCAACCCCTGGCAAAACCATGCTCATCAACCATTTCCTGGTCAATGACAGCTGGTATATAGTTGACCTCCCCGGCTACGGATACGCGCAACGAAGCAAGACTGACCGCGAACGGCTTGAGAAAATCATCAAGAGCTATATACTCCGTCGCAGCCAGATGACAAACCTCTTTCTGCTTATTGATTCACGCCACAAACCTCAGAAAATAGACCTTGAGTTCATGGAATTTTTAGGCGAAAACGGGATCCCGTTCAGCATAGTATTCACAAAGACAGACAAACTGAGCAAAAAAGCAGCCGAAGATAACATCGCAGCCTACTGCAAAGCCCTGCTCGAACAATGGGAAGAACTCCCCCCCGTATTCGTCACATCCAGCGAAACCGGCAAAGGCCGCGAAGAACTCCTCGCCTACATCGCCGAACTCAACCAACTCCCCCTCCAATAACCCCCACCCCAATCC
>UQDU01000042.1 GCA_900539915.1 uncultured Bacteroidales bacterium
AGTTGTTGATTCTTGACTGGCGTTCCTATGTAGTAGGGACATGCCATGGCATGTCCCTACTGCGATGAGTGCATTCATTTGTAAAAAATTTGTCGTAACTTTATGCATCATTTATGCGGACGTTGCTTTACATAATCGTGGCCGTTATAGTGAGCGGATGCGCTTACTCGGGGTCTCACAAGCTAAGGCTTGATGAGGCACAGAGGCTTATTGCCGAAGACCCCAAGGAGGCATTTGACCGACTCAACGCCATGGATGTGTCGGAGTTTGACGATTCGGCTACCATGGCGAGGTGGGCTGTGCTCTACAGCGAGTCGATGCTGGCCAACAGGTTTCATGCCCCTTCAGATTCCATTATCAACATGGCCGTGGACTATTACCGCATCCATGACATCTCGCAGATTTCTCGGTTGGAACAGCTCAGAGAGCAGCTTGTAGCTTCGGAGAGCCCGGAGGATGCACTGGTGACGGCCCTCTATTTTCAGAAAGAGAAGGAATTATGGTTATATAAAGAGAGGGTGGCACGTGAACGCTACATGATGGGAGGCATACTGCTGTTGCTTGTGGCCGCAGGTGTGATTATATGGCAGTGTCAACGACTGAAACTGCAATCGGAGCGTAACGACAGGCTCATGGTCGAAGCCTCGGGACTGCGGTGTCTCATGGCCGATAAAGACAAGGAGATGCAGACGGCTCTGGACGGTATGCTTGAGTCGCGGTTTGCACTGATTGACTCCCTTTGCCAGACCTACTATGAGGCTCAGGGCACCAAAAACGAGCGGAAAGCCATAGCCGAGAAGGTAAAGGCGGCGATAGATGACGTCCGCACCGATTCGTTTGCAGAAATGGAACGGGCTGTCAACAGTTGCAGGAAAAATCTGCTGGTGAGTCTGCGGCGTTGCCGTCCCGGCATCACTCATCAGGATTATCAGCTTGTGGTATATATGGCATGCGGACTGTCCACGCGCTCCATCAGTCTCCTGCTTGGCGAGACGGTAGAAGTCATCTATAAACGCAAGTCACGCCTGAAGTCACGTCTGCGCCAGTGCGGCGACTCAGAAATCCTCGCCGTCTTCCAATGTCACTGACTTAAGCAGTCGTGAATACCTGAAAGGCGTTCTTATGTAGTAGGGACATGCCATGGCATGTCGCTACTACGATGAGCGCAACTTTTTAAGTTTGTGACATACTTTGAGACCCATGTATGCACCCAGAAAAGAAGTGTGTCAGATAATTTCATAGGTGTTTGTTGTAAGTAGTTGTGAAACAGTAATTTGTATTTTCATATGTCAGACTTTTAATTTGCAGTGAGAGATGCTGTATGCGTAATTTTGCCACAAAAAGTTACGCATATGAACATCCGAAAATTCATCACATCCGCTGCTCTGGCAGCTCTCTTTTTTTATTCACATGCGCAGGATGCCGCTCCCTCCGACAGCCTTTCGCGCGAGTTGCAAGAGGTGGTAGTTTCAGCCCGGCAGCCGGCGACACGGCTTGTCGGATCGACATTGGTATCCACCATCGCCGGCTCCAATCTGCAGCATGTAGGCACCGCCCTTGATGTGCTTGCCCAATTGCCGATGATACAGGTGCATGACGATGCGGTCAGTGTCACAGGCCGCAGCAATATCGAGATATACATAGACGGGCGTCCGCTGCGCGACAATTACGAACTCCGGCAGCTGCAGTCAGAAGACATACGCCGAGTGGAGCTCCTGATGGCTCCGGGAGCTATGTATGCGAGCACCACAGGCGCGGTGCTGAAGATTACTACGCGCCGTACTTTCATTGACGGTCTGTCGCTGACCGACCGTCTGCAGGTCAAGGCTCGCCGCAGATGGTCGGTGATGGATTATCTTGACCTCAATTACAGGCATAGCAGCTGGGATTTCTTCGTTGACGGCTCTTACAACCATGACAATTCGGTAGTCAAAGGCTACACTGTCAACCGCCTTGATTACCATGGCATACATGCTGAGGTGGGAGGGTCACAGCATAATTCCTTTTCCGCGGATGCTGCTACGGTCAGATGTGGTTTCAATTACGCTTCTGACGCTCATTCGTTCGGAGCATACTACCGCTTCAATCCCGAGAACGGAGATTTCTGCAATGACGGCAACGAGTGGCTTGACGATACGCCACCGGTGGCACGTATAATCAGCCGTAACACCGACGGACACTGTCATCTGGCCTCGATGTACTATGATGGCATGCTCTCCTCCAAGCTGAGGCTGCACTTTGACGGCGACATCCGACATGCCGCCGCTGATAACAGTGTTAGCACCACATACCCTTCGGGAGAGTATCCGGCTGTCAATTCCGCCGACCACAAGACATCCAGCCTCTATGCCGGCAAGCTGTATATGGCTATGCCGTTGTTTAAAGGCGATTTTACATTCGGCACCCAGGACTCATACACCCGTTCGTCGCTTGATTACCGTATGCTCAGCCCGAAGGTCAGCACCTATATTCCGTCATCTTTGACGGATGCGCGGCAGGTGTCGGCGGCACTGTTCGCCTCCTGGCAGCGTCAGTTCGGACGGTTTGACCTCTCGGTGGGAGCGCGGTATGAGTATGTCGATTACCTGTTTAAGGTCAATGGATTGAGGGATGATGCCGTCAGCCGCACCGACCATATGCTGACACCCGACATATCGCTCGGCTACTCGTTTTCTGACCGCGCATCGCTGTCGCTGAGCTACAAGATGGCTACAGTCCGTCCGCCTTATGCTCAGTTGACCAATTCGTTGAGTTACGTAGGACTGCATGAGATAGAGGGCGGCAATCCTTTGCTGCGCGACGAGAAGATGGATGACCTGCGCCTGTCGGGTATGTGGGGCGACTTCATGCTTCAGGCCGACCTCGTGCGGAGTTCCGACACGTATGCCTATGTCAAACAGCTCTATCCGGCCTCTTCTCTGCAACTGCTAATGCACCCAGTCAACGTGGATGTCACGGCGCTGAGCCTCTATCTGGTATGGAGCCGCAGCATCCGTTTCTGGACTCCCGATGTCACCGCCGGCATGTATAAGCAGTGGATGACCATCGACGGCACAGACTATCCCACGCCGATATTCTCATATTACTTTGACAATACCTTCGCGTTGCCCCACGGATGGACCGTCACAGCAAATATCAACGGCCAGAGTGCCGGCGACATGCACACTAACCGTTTCGGGCGCACATGGCTGACCATGGACGCCTCTGTAGCCAAATCGTTTTTCGACAACGCTCTCACCCTCAGCCTCTCAGCCACCGACATCTTCAACTCCGCCAACAACGACTGGTCCATGCACACCTACGGCATCACCGTAGACAAGCACCAGAGCTACGACCGCCGCGGCATCGCCCTCAACATCACCTACCGCCTCCACCCACGCAAATCCAAATACAAAGGCTCCGCCGCCTCCCCCTTCGAACTCCACCGCCTCTGACTTCCGGCAAATTGAGATGGGATGGAAATGTCGGGGGAAAATTTCGTAATGAGGGGGAATTGGGCTAACTTTGCATTGCGAAAAACTTGAATCATGGAGACACTTCAGCAACTCAGCCAATATATATCGGAGCGCATCGAGGCTCTGCAATATCCGGCAGCGATGGGCGGACTTAAGGCTCAGGCTGCTTATGCTCTCGGGGCCGGTGGAAAGCATCTGCGCCCTGTCTTGACTGTCGCAACCTGCATGGCTTTGGGCGGCAGCCGCGAACAGGCTCTCAACCAGGCTCTCGGCGTGGAGATATTTCACAATTTCACGCTTGTGCATGACGATGTGATGGACAAGTCGGACACGCGCCGCGGCAAACCTACCGTGTGGGCCAAGTGGGATGAAACCGCTGCCATACTCAGCGGTGACGCCATGCTGACGCTTGCCAACATGTATGTGGGCCACGATGCCGGAACGAGGCTTGAGAGGGTGCTTGATGTGTTCAACACCGCCGCCATGGAGGTATATGCCGGGCAGGAGCTCGACATGCAGTTTGAGGAGCGTCTGGACGTGACGACTTCGGAGTATCTCCACATGATACTGCTCAAGACTGCCGCACTGATACGTTGCGCATGTGCCCTTGGAGTAGTCATGGCCGATGGAGACGATGACACCTTGGAGGCGATGAAAGCCTACGCCGTAGGCATCGGCATGGCTTTCCAGCTGCGTGACGATTATCTTGACACCTACGGCGACGCTGCCACCTTCGGCAAACCGATAGGGGGCGACATCCTCAACGACAAAAAGACATGGTTCCTGACCTCGGTGCTTGAGAGCGACGAGGCCGACAATATCAAATCCGTCATAGCTGACAAGTCGCTTGCCCCGGAGGCCAAAATCGCTGCCGTAAAGGAGATTTACGACCGTCTTGAGCTGCCCCGCAAATGCTCCAAGCTCGTGGAGCAATACACCAAGATGGCTGTCATGGCTCTTGACGATACCCCTATGAGCGACGAGGACAAGCTGTTTTTCAAAGAGATAGCCGAATCGCTTAAGACACGCGCTATCTGACTATGATCGACACCCACACACATCTCTATCTACAGGAGTTTGACCCCTCGCCGCAGGATGCCGTCCGTCGTGCGATAGATGCAGGTGTGACGAAGATGATTTTCCCCAACGTTGACCTCTCGACCGTTGACAGGCAGCGTCGGCTTCATGAGCAGTTCCCGGACAATACATTCATGGCTATGGGGCTGCATCCCACAGAGATTGACGGCGATTGGGTGAAAAATATGCAAGCCATCGAGGCCGAATTGCGCACTCATCGCGATGACTATATAGCGATAGGGGAGGTGGGCATAGACCTCTATTGGGATAAGACTTTCCGCAAACAGCAGCGTGAGGCTCTTGCTATACAGGCCCGATGGGCGGCCGAGATACAGTTGCCTATGATCATACATTGCCGCGAGGGACTTGATGATACCCTTGAAGTGCTTGGCTCATCGGAGTTTGACGGAGATGTGGTTTTCCATAGCTTCACCGGCACTGCTGAAGATGTCAGCCGCATACGTGCGACAGTCCGCAGCCCGTATTTCGGCATCAACGGGGTGGTGACTTTCAAAAACGCTCGTCTCCGCGACGTCCTCCCTGCAATAGGGCTTGACCGAATCCTGTTGGAGACCGATTCGCCGTATCTTGCCCCTGTGCCTCATCGTGGCAAGCGCAATGAAAGCGCCTATCTGGTGCATACGGCAGCACATATCGCATCGTCGCTCGGGCTGACAATGCAGGAAGTTGACGAGGCTACGACACAAAATGCCGAAAAAGTATTCCGACTAAACATCATATAAAGGACACACAGATATAAACCACCATTATGACTAAAATTGGATCAGTGATGACTCCCGTAGGCCGCAAAGCTCTGCTTCTCGGCAGCGGTGAGCTTGGCAAGGAAGTGGCTATAGAGCTTCAGCGTTACGGCGTGGAGGTCATAGCATGTGACAAATACCCCGATGCGCCGGCCATGCAGGTTGCCCACCGCAGCTATGTGGTCAATATGCTTGACGGCGAGGCCATCAAGGCCATCATCGAGAAAGAGCGTCCCGACCATATCATCCCCGAAGTCGAGGCAATAGCCACCCCGATGCTCGTCAAACTTGAGGAGGAGGGCTTCAATGTGACTCCCAATGCACGTGCGGCCCTGCTGACCATGAACCGCGAAGGCATACGCCGTCTTGCTGCCGAAGAATTAGGTTTGCCCACCTCTCCCTATCGTTTCGCCAACGACTATGAGGAGTTCAAGCAGGCTGTAGAGGAAATAGGCATCCCCTGTGTGGTCAAGCCGGTGATGAGTTCTTCGGGTCACGGCCAGTCTGTCATAAAGTCAGCCGACGATATAGAGCGTTCGTGGCACATAGCCCAGGAGGGCGGACGTGCCGGTGCCGGACGTGTCATAGTGGAGGGATTTGTCAACTTTGACTATGAGATTACGCTGCTGACAGTGCGCAGTGTCAGCGGCACGGTGTTCTGCCAGCCTGTGGGCCATATCCAGGTCGATGGTGACTACCGCTACTCATGGCAGCCCCAGCCGATGAGCCCTGTGGCTTTGGAAAAAGCCCGCGAGATAGCTGCAGCCATCACCGGAGCACTCGGCGGACACGGCATATTCGGTGTCGAACTGTTCATCAAGGGCGATGATGTCATATTCAGCGAAGTGTCGCCGCGCCCCCACGATACAGGCATGGTCACCATGATTTCCCAGGACCTGAGCGAGTTTGCCCTGCATGCTCGTGCCCTGCTCGGACTCCCTGTCCCTGCCATACGTTTCTACGGCCCGTCGGCCAGTCGCGCCATAGTGGTAGAGGGAGATACCGACAAAGTGGTGATGGACAACCTCGAGGCTGTGCTTGCCGAGCCGGGCGTACAACTCCGCATATTCGGCAAACCTGAGGTCAAGGGCCACCGCCGTATGGGTGTCATCCTTGCCACCGCCGACACTCTCGAAGAGGCCCGAGCAAAGGCTGACCGTGCCTACGATGCCCTCCAGGTGATGGTTTTGCCAAGATAAAGTAACATCATAGAGACATTGCTAATAAAGCACCCCGCAAAAATCATTTTGGCGGGGTGCTTTATTAGCGTATATGGAATGCCGTTTGTCAGAGGACGCCGGGGATAAACATGGACTCGGCCCAGATGAGGACTATGCCTACGATGTAGCCGGTAAATACCATCCATGTGATGCGGCGCAGATACCATATAAACGATATTTTCTCGATGCCCATTGCCACTACGCCGGCAGCCGAACCGATGATGAGGAGCGAACCGCCTACGCCGGCGCAGAATGTCAGGAGGTGCCAGAATACGCCGTCTTCCACGAAAGCGGCGAGATATGTCGGGTCGGCAGATGCCTGTATGGCCGCCTCGGTGGCCACGGGATACATGTTCATACATGCTGCCACGAGAGGCACGTTGTCAACGATTGACGACAGCACACCGATGATGCCGTTGATGACGTAGGCTTCGTGGATGTTGTCGTTGAGCCAGTTGGCAAGGGTGTTGAGTATGTTGGCCTGTTGCAACGCTGCCACGGCCATCAGTATGCCGAGGAAGAAGAGGATGGTAGGCATATCCACCCCTTTGAGTGCCGAAGATACACGCCCCTCCATCTTCCCTTCAAGCTTGTAATGATTGACGATACACTCTGTAATCAGCCACAGCACGGCAAGCGAGATGATGATGCCGATATACGGTGGCAGACCTGTCAGGGCCTTGAAGATGGGCACGAACAGCAGTCCGCCCACACCGCAGCACAGTATGGCGATAGACAGATTGTGGTGCTCCTTTGACAGTTCGTAGCCTACGCGCTTGTCCTGAGTGTTGAGTTCCTCCACCGGTGCCGGTGCTATCTGGTGCGATGCGATGAATACGGGTATCACCACAGATGCGATACACGGCACTATGAGGTTGATAATCAGGTCAAGTGACGACACATAGTTTTTCATCCACAGCATTATGGTGGTTATGTCGCCGATGGGCGACCATGCACCGCCGCTGTTGGCTGCAATCACTATGACGCATGCAAAGAGCCACCGCTCTTTCTGGTCGGTGAGCATGCGCCGGAGCATCATCACCATGATGATGGTGGTGGTCATGTTGTCAAGGACGCTTGACATGAAAAAAGCCACAAACGCCAGCACCCACATCAGTCCCCGCTTGTTGGATGCATGGATTTTCCTGACGATGATGTTGAAACCGCCGTAACGGTCTATCAGTTCGACGATAGTCATGGCTCCGATAAGGAACACTACTATCTCACACGTGTCGCCCAGGGCTATCACCAGGTCGTGGGATATATCCGGGTCATGTCCTCCAAGGGCATAGATGGCCCATAGGACGCCGCACATCAGCAGGGCGAAAGTGGCCTTGTTGATGTGTGTGACATGTTCGAGTGCTATCATCAGGTATCCGATGACAAACACCACCAGCATTAACGCTATCATTGGTCGGATAAGTTTTTAGATGGTATTGAAAAGGTAATGCAAATTTACCTAAAATTGTTTAAAAGATATTGGTATATTTTGGATAAAACTTTCCGAAATGCACTAATTTGCAGGGAAATGCCAGACTCTGTTCCGAAGCCGCCATGAAGTGATTATCTTGTGGAGGCTGACGTCTCGGGGTCTGTCAGTAGCAGGAGCACATCGCCTATGTAAAGGCGAGTGTTGCCTTTCGGGACCAGATATTTGCCGTCACGCTTTATCATCACAACAAGTGTACGGGGCGGCAGTTTCATCTCGCTCATCAGATTGCCTTCCGACAGATGCTCGGGTGCGATGACCATCTCCGATGACGACCCTTCTATTTCCTCGGGAAGGTCAATGTCAAAAGTGCGCGATTTGACAGGGGTAGTCAGCCCCAGCCATCGGGCAAAGGATGTCACTGTGGTTCCCTGTATGAGCAGCGATAGCAGCGTGATGAAGAATACGAGATTGAACATGAATCGTGCATGTGCTACCCCGGGTGACATCAGAGCATATGTGGCGAATATTATGGGTACAGCGCCGCGTAGGCCTACCCACCCTATGTAGGTCTTGGCTTTGAGGGTGAACTGGCGGAAAGGGACGAGGCAGAGAAACACTGAAGCAGGACGCGAGACAAGAATCATGAACACGCCCAGTAACAGTCCCGGCCATATGATATGGACTAATTCGTGGGGGTTGACAAGCAGTCCGAGCGATAAGAACATTATAATCTGCACAAGCCATGTGAAACCGCCGAAAAAGGTGGAAATTGTGCGTTTGAGGCTCAGACGGCTGTTGCCCACCACTAATCCGGCTATATAGACGGCAAGATAGCTGTTGCCGCCAACGATGTTGGTGATGGCAAATGTGAAGAAGCAGCATGCTATGACGAGTACAGGATAGAGAAATTCGTTGCCGGAACGCAGCAGATTGACCACTCTGACCGTAAGGTAGCCCATGCCCAGACCGGTTGCGGTGCCGACGCTGAGTTGTATGACAAGCGACCACAGTGACGATGCAATGACTGCTCCTGTAAGGTGCGAGCCACTTTCAATCAGCGAAATCAGCAGGATGACCAGAAGATATGCCATGGGGTCATTGCTACCGCTCTCTAATTCAAGCATCGGCTTGAGCCTCTGCCGCAGTCCTATGCCCGATGTGTTGAGGATGGAAAATACTGACGCCGAGTCGGTTGATGACATGATGGAGGCCAATAGCAGCGATTCCATCCATCCGAAGGCATATTCCGGCATCAGCCACTGCATGAGTTCGTGGATAAATACGCCGGTTAATATCGTGGTCAGCAATACGCCTACAGTGGCCAATACGAGTCCCGGAGCGAGTACAGGGCGTATCTTGCCGAAGTCGGTGTCTAATCCTCCTGAAAACAATATTACGCATAGTGAAATCATACCGATAAACTCGGCGGTAGACGCGCTGTCAAACTGTATGCCGAATCCATCGACTCCGGCAAGCATGCCGATGCCGAGAAACGCCAGCAGCGACGGCAGTCCGTACTTGCTTCCGGCCTTGCCGAAGAATACGCTGAAAAAAAGCAGTATGGCGATGACCAGCATTATGTTGCCCGGGGTGATTTCCATATGATATTCAGAGGGGGTGGTTAGCGAAGTTGAAACAAATTTAGTTAAAACTGGAATATTGTGCAAGCCATCTTCTTATAGTTGGAGGGCGCATATATGATGGATTTTGAACCTAAAATTGCTATCTTTGTTGTGATGTAAACGCTTAATTATATGCAGACAGTTTTATTCCATTCCACCATATTCGGCCCTATACATAGCCGCCGCCTGGGGTCGTCGCTCGGTGTGAACCTTATGCCTGATGACGGCAAGGTGTGCACATTTGATTGCCTCTACTGCGAGGCCGGCTACAATGCCCAGGGAGCCGGTACTACCGGGCTGCCGACGCGAGCTGAGGTTGCCCATGACCTTGAGGCCAAGCTCCGCCAGCTCAAGGAAGAGGGCTCGCCGCTTAATGTCATCACATTTTCGGGCAACGGCGAGCCGACATTGCATCCTGACTTTGCCGGTATCATACGTGATACCATAGCCCTGCGTGGCCGGTATTTCCCCGAGGTGAAAATCTCGGTCTTGTCAAATGCCACGATGATCCACAAGCCTGATGTGGTGGAGGCCTTGAAGCTCGTCGACAACAATATACAGAAACTTGACTCGGCCCTTGATGACACTGTCCGTCTGATTGACCGCCCCACCCAGGCATTCTACTCCGTGAGCCGCGTCATAGACCAGCTGAAGCAGTTTGACGGACATGTGATCGTGCAGACCATGATGCTCCGAGGAAGCCACGACGGCGTAGCGATTGACAATACTACCCCCGAAGAGGTTGAGGCTCTCGTCAAGGCATATGAAGAGGTGCGCCCACAGGAGGTGATGCTCTATTCCATCGACCGCAAGACGCCCGAGGAGAGGCTTGTCAAAGTGCCCAAGGAGGATTTGGAGCGTATCGCCGACGAGATACGTAGCCACGGCATCAAAGTGCAGGTCACAGCGTAAATCTATAATCCCAGCAACATATACACGTCCAGATGTTATTCAACGCCATATTGTCATTGATTATGACCATCATAACACCTCCCGCTCTCAATGAGGGCGACAAAATAGCTATAGTTTCGCCCAGTGGGGCTGTCAATGCCGAATATATCCACAAGGCTGTGCCTGTGCTGAGCGAGCAGGGGTGGGAGCCGGTTGTGGGCGAACATGCCTATGACCACCATGAATCCTATGCCGGAACAGCCGAGGTGCGCTATGACGACCTCCGCAACGCTCTGCTTGACCCTGACATCAAGGCTGTCATGTGCTCGCGTGGCGGATACGGAGCCGTCCACATACTCCAGCAACTTGACTCGCTGCCTCTGCGTGACAACCCTAAATGGCTCATAGGATTCAGCGACATAACAATACTTCATGCGCTCCTCGCCAAAAACGGCATAGAGAGCATCCACGGCAGCATGACCTCGCACCTCGCCAAGACCGGCGGCGAGGATGAAGATTCCCAGGCCCTCTTTGACATACTGCGTGGCACCCCTATAACATATGAGTTCCCGGCCGACACACTTAACCGCCCTGGAGAGGCCACAGGCCGGCTCTACGGCGGCAATCTTGCCGTGTTTGACGGTCTTATAGGCACACCCTATGATTTCTTCAATCAGGAGGGCGACATAATCCTGTTCATGGAAGATGTCGCAGAACCGGTCTACAAGGTAGAGCGTCAGATGTACCAGCTCAAACTCATGGGTGTGTTTGACCGCATCAAGGGCCTCGTAGTAGGTCAGTTCACCGAATACCCAGGAGCCAAAGCCCGGGAGATGGAAGACATGATAGCGCGCATGGTCGCCGGCTACGACTTCCCCGTAGCCTTCGATGCCCCGATAGGCCACGTCTCCCACAACATCCCCCTCGTCGAAGGCCGCCAGACCACCCTCACAGTCACCCCCGACGGCGTAACCCTCCGGCAGTAACCCCACCCCTGTTAATGCTTGCATGACGGTATTTCTTAGTAGGCGTCTCGTGATGCCATTAACCTAAACAGTCCCGGAGATACTGCGTTTCAACGCCGTATCTCCGGGATTTACATTGATGCTCTGTAAAAGGACGCTATTAATGCGTTCGCAATTGTTTGATTAAACGGCAGTGTGCCGTAGCTCCACGTCTTTGATTTATTTTGTGGTGGGGGAGAGGTAGGGGTGGGGCTGGCTGTAGTATTCGAGGACTTTGGCGCGGATGATGTATTCGTAGCGCGACTGGATGGTGGTGGAGCAGGCTGTGATGTAGTCGGTCTTGGCTTGCTCGTATTCGGTGGCGGTGGCTTTACCGTAGTTGAATTTCGTGGTCATGGCATCCAGCGCGGCTTTGGTGGCTGCTTCGGCTATAGTAGAGGCTTCGGCTTTCTTGCGCGCAGCTTCGGCCTGATAGTAAGCCTGGTTGATTGACTTGTAGAGTTCATCCGAGGCCTGTTCGAGCTCAAGTTCGGCGCGTAGCTTGTCTATCTTGGCGTTGTTGACGGAGTTGCGTGTGCTGAAGGCATCAAACAGGGGCACCGACAGCGAGAATCCTATCGCTTCCGAGAGGTTGTCACGCATCTGGTGGGCGAATCCGGCGTTGTCAAAGCCCTTGATATGTGTGTAGCTTGACCCGATGTTGGCACCGAGCGACAGCGAGGGCAGATAGCCGCTCTTGGCTATGGAGATGCGGTTTTCAGCCACCTTGATGCCTTGGCGCTTTGCCATGATGGAACTGTTGTGTGTCATCGCCTGGCGGTACACCTCCTCGGCGTCGGGGATGAGGACACCGAGCTGGTCAAGAGGGGCGACAGTCATGTCGGTCTCGGGCGAGAGCATCAGCAGCTGCTTGAGGTCAAGCAGCGATAGCTGGTGGTCGCTCCGGTTGTTGACGAGCGTTACCTGGGCCTGTGCGAGCTGCGACTCAGCCTGTATCAGGTCGAGTTCGGGCGACTTGCCGGCCTCTACGAGCACCTTCTGGCGGTCCACTTCCACCTGTGACAGTTCGAGCTGCGTCTCGGCCACCTTGACGAGTTCGCCGTTGAGCAGCACTTGCAGATAGGCCGCTATGACGCGCAGCGATATGTCGTCACGGGCCGCATCGCTCTCCAGCAGCAGCTGCTGGAGCGAGAGCTGGGCGCCTTTGAGAGTGCGCACATTGCGCAGACCGTCAAAGAGGGGCAGGTTAGCGTTGGCACCCCAGGAAAATCCTGACGAGTTGCGGCTTACGCGGATATTGTCTTCGGCCACGCTTCGTCCGAAATTGAAGCTCTGGTTAGCAGAGCCGGTGACTGTGGGGAGAAACTGGTTTTTGGCCGAAGTCACGCTGATTTCGCCGGCCTTGACATTATAGTCGGTATTCTTTACTGTCAGGTTATGCTCTATGGCGTAGTCGATGCACTGCTGGAGATTCCATGTCTCGGCAGCTGCCGGTATCGCTGCTGTCATGGCGGCGGCGACACACAAGGTTATATAACGGTTCATTGCAGATCGCGTCAGTCGTTAGGGTTTCATTATCTTGTCAGACTTCTCCTCGCCGCGTATGTACTGTCCGCTCTTCACGCCGCTTTTTATCTCCACGTTGAGGCCGTCGCTGACTCCGACTTCCACCGGAGTGCGCTTGAAATCATACGGTGGGAGAGTATCGGTGGCCACGTAGACAAATGTCTTGTTGCCCTCGTACTCTATGACGCTTTCAGGCAGCGTCATGACATTGCTCGCGCCCTGGAGGACGACTGTGGCATTGGCACTGTAGCCCGAGCGGAGCTGTGTCTTGCCGTCGGTGGCGATAGAGCCTTTTACCTCAAACGAGTTGGCTCCGTTTTCCTCCGTGGCCTTGGGAGAGATATATTCGATTACGGCGGTGGATTTATAGTCGGGGAGAGCACCTATCGAGATTTCCATGGGCATGCCCACGTGGAGGCGTCCTACTTCTGTCTCATCCATCTTGCCCTTGAAAATGAGCTTGTTCATGTCGGCGAGGGTCGCTACGGTCGTACCGTCGTTCATCGTGTTGGCCTGGATGACGGAGCTTCCCACTTTGACCGGCACATCGAGCACGAGACCGGTGATAGTGGCACGGACGAGGGTATTGCTTGACTTGGCATTGTCGGCCGACATGCCGTCCTTGACGATGGAGTAGGCATCCTGAGCCGCCTTCAGCTCCTCGCGGGCCTGGGCCAGAGAGGTCTGTGATGTCTCGTATTCCTCGCGGCTGATGACCTTGTTCTGGTAGAGTATCGAGTTGCGCTCATGCTTTGACTTGACATCCTCGAGATTGATTTTCGCCGAGTTGACACGTGACAGTGCGCTTGAAAGTTCGCCCTCCTGTGGCACTACCTTGATTTTCGCGATGACATCGCCTTCGTTGACCTGCTCGCCGGCCTCGACGAGTATCTCGCTTATGATGCCTGAAATCTGGGGCTTGATGTCGATTTCGTCACGCGGTTCTATCTTGCCGGTGAGCACAGTGGAGCGTTCTATATTGCCTGTCGCGGGCTGCACCAGGGCATATGTGACCTCTTTGGGGCGTGAGTTGAGGAACAGATATACAAACGTTCCTACGAAGATGAGGGCGACGAGCGTCCACAGAGCTATTTTCAATACCTTTTTCATTGCAAACTATGGGTTGGGGGAACAGTAGTGTTGGAGTGTATGTTTTATTTATCGTTGATGGCTTCTATGGGTTTGATATTCATGGCTTTGAGAGCCGGGACTATGCCGGCAGCCGAGCCGAGTATCAGAAACAGCAGGAGGATGACCACGGCGGTGGTAAACGGCAGCTCGAATCCGGCTGCCTTGTAGCCCGGTGTCGCGGTCAGTTTGGTGGTCACCGCCAATGCTATGGAGGCGAACACGATACCTGCCGTGCCGGCTATGGTGGTCAGCACCATGCTCTCGGAAAGTATCTGCATGATGACATCCTTGGGCTTCGCGCCGAGTGCGCGGCGTATGCCTATCTCATGTGTGCGCTCCTTGACGATTATCCACATGATGTTGCCTACGCCTATGACACCGGCAAGCAGTGTGCCGGCGCCGACAAACAGGGCCAGCAGCGACAGGCCTGTAAAGAGCGATTCGCCCATCTCAAACATCTCGGTCACGTCCATAAGCCACATGGCATCCTCGTCCTCCGGGCTGACATTGGGGTGGTTGCCGGTGATTATGCGGCGGATGTGGGGCATGAGCTTGGTGGGTGTGTAACCCTTCTTGACGGTGAACAGGATGGCGTCCACGTCCTCTCCGGCGTTATAGGCCACCTGCAGCACATTGACAGGTATGACCACCGACTCGTCAAGCTGCGCACCGCCTATGGATGCCTCGGATGTCTGCGAGGCTACGCCTACAGTGAGATAGTAGATGCCGCCCACATTGACGTATTTGCCGAGAGGGCTGCCTGTACCAAACAGCTCTTGTGCCACTTTTTTGCCCAATACGCATACTTTGGCCTTATTGCGTATGTCTATCTCCGACAGGAAGCGTCCTTCGTTGATGACCGGTTCCATCACACGGGCGAAATTAGGCTCAAGTCCCTTGATCTGGGCCGATGTCGATTTCGTCTCATAGCTGATGGGAGCTATGCGTGCTATGGACATGGATGTGACCTCCTCTAATTGGGGGACATACTTGCGCAGATTATCCACATCGCGAGTGTTGAGTTCCCACGCCATGCCTTTGTTGTAGCCGTTGTAGCTGATGGTGGTGCGCCATGAGCTGATGGCACCCATGTTGGTGGCGAGGCCGTCAAAATTGCGCATCACCAGGTCTTTGGCTCCTTTTGACCCTCCCCAGAGCATGGCAAGCATGGCTGTGCCCCAGAAGATGCCGAAAGCGGTCATGAAAGTGCGCGTCTTGTTGCGGGCGAGTGTCGCTCCGATTTCGCGCCAGTTTTCTATGTCAAACAGTGGGCTTCTCATTAGAGTAGGTGGAAGGTTTATTCATCGCGCAGAGCTTCGACAGGTTTGATTTTAAGGGCCTTGAGTGCCGGGAACAGTCCGGCAAGCGAGCCGGCTATGATGAGTACCACGGTCACTTGTATGGCTATCGAGATGTCTACACCCGGCTTGGAGATGGCTTCGGCGTTGCGGAACACGTAGCCGAGTATGCCGCACACGACTTCGCCCAGGAATATGCCTATATAGCCAAACAGGGCTGTTATGATGATGCTCTCGGCTATGATCTGGGTGAGGATGCTGCGCGGCTTGGCTCCGATGGCACGGCGGATGCCTATCTCGTGGGTGCGTTCGCGCACGGAGACAAACATGATGTTGCTGACACCGACTATGCCCGAAATCATCGTCAGCAGACCTATAATCCACACCATCATGTCCATGATGCCCATGACCGATGACATGGACAGAAACTGGGTGAAGCGGTTCCATATCCACAGCGCGCTCTGGTCATCGGGGGCGAAGTCGTGGGCGGTGCCGAGTGTGTGGCGGATGTCCTGCTCCACGTTGTTGCCGTCAGTCTGTGTCGACACGTTTTTGATGGTGACTTTGAGCTGGTTGATGTCGGGCGAATCGCCGTTGAGTTTCTTGGCCGTGGTAAACGGTATGAATACGTTCTCGCGGAAGTCGTGGTGGTAGGTGCCGATGACGAGAAACGAGAGTCCGCTGATGTCTATGCGGCTGCCTATATATGCCGTGGAGTCAGGGCCGAGGAGTGCCCGCGCCACCTTGACCGGGAGAACGGCCACTTTGCGCACTTCGCGCAGGTCGGCATCGTTGATAAAGCGTCCGGCACGCATCTCCAGGTTGTTGCCGGTGAGCTCGTCAGGGGTCGCCCCGGTGTAGCCCGACGTATAGTCGCGGCTTGTGGATACGACTGCCGAGTCGTTGCGAAGCGTTGACGACACCATTGACACATGATCTGGATTCTCTTTGAGGAGCTTGTCTATGTCCTTGTCCTTGAGGATGATGCGGCGTCCTTCCTTGTATCCGGCATGCGGCTTGCTGGTTATGCCTCCGTTGACCATTATCTGGTCAGTGCCTGTAGACATGAAGCTGTCGTTGAAGGAGTTAGAGACACCGCGCGACATGCCCAGCAGCACTATGAGCATGAATATGCCCCATGACACGGCTATGCCGGTCAGTATAGTGCGGAGCTTGTTGCAACGCAGGGTCTGTGATATTTCGTGTAGAAGGTCAAACATCGCTTGGTCAGGATACTATGAGTCCGTCAGAGATGCGTATGATGCGGTTGGTCTGTTCGCCCACGCCGGGGTCGTGTGTGACTATGACTATGGTCATGCCCTCTTCGTTGAGCTGGCGGAACACGCTCATCACCTCCTTGGAGGTCTTGGAGTCAAGCGCACCGGTAGGTTCGTCGGCAAGGATAATCGATGGCTGGGTGATGAGCGAGCGCGCTATGGCCACGCGCTGTTTCTGACCGCCCGACAGCTCTCCGGGCAGATGGTGGGCACGGTCGGCGAGACCCATGCGCTCGAGCTGCTCCATGGCGAGGGCGTTGCGCTTCTTGCGTGACACGCCTTGATAGAAGAGCGGCAGAGCCACGTTTTCCACGGCGTTCTTGTAGCTGATGAGGTTAAATGACTGGAACACGAAACCTATCATCTTGTTGCGCAGCTCGGCGGCGCGGTTCTCGTTGAGGTCGCGTATCAGCACACCGTCAAGATGGTACTCGCCGGTGTCATAGTTGTCAAGTATGCCGAGGATATTGAGCAGGGTGGATTTGCCTGAGCCTGATGCACCCATGATGGATACGAGTTCGCCTTTCTCGATACCGAGATTTATGCCTTTAAGCACGTGGAGAGGCACTGCCCCGGGATAGGTCTTGTTGATATCTTTTAGCTCGATTATCATTGCTTGTGATGATGGTTCTCTTGTTAGATGCACCAAGTGCATAGATAGTTGCAAAATTAGATAAAAATATTCAAGGACGATGTTTAAACATGCTTTATGAGTGTGTAATAGTGTGAAATATTGATGTTTCCAAAACTAATATGATGCCGTAATGTTGTAACATCAGAAGCATTAATGGCAATTTGTCACTATACTACAAAGAAAGGAACATTTATTATGGACAATGAAATGACAGGCTGCAACGGTGCCTCAATGGAGGCCGTGGAGCTTAACATCAACAACGTCTTGGGCGAGTCAGTGTCCCTCTATCCTTTTATACAGCAGCTCGGCCACAGGCTGCAGCTGTCGCAGGAGATGATAAGCTCGATGGTCATCGCCATCGAGGAGCAGGTGCTCAACCTTATCAGATATGCCTATCCCCGTGGAGAGGAGGGGTCGATAACCCTTAAGGCCTGTTGGCGCAAGGCCACGCAGACTCTTAAATTCTCCCTGATTGACCATGGTGTGGCCTATAATCCCAAGGAGGCCGACCATACCACTACACGGGTGGAGAGGCCGTTGGGTGCCATGGGCATCAATCTGCTGAGCCAGCTGATGGATACGGTCGACTATGTGCGCCGTGCCGGCTCCAATGTGCTGGAGTTTTCCAAGCGTATGGTGCATTGCGGCACTGCCCACCACGACAATACATCTAAAACCATAGATTTCGCCCTCGCCGGGCATGGGATAGATACCGACGATTTCGGCGAAGAGCTGTAACCGTCGTGCCTGACGATGGAAATAAAATCGGGGCGCTGTCATTGCTGACGGCACCCCGATTGTTTATCGGATGGTTAATCCCGGAGGATTAGCGGTTGAGCATTACTTTCTGGCCTTCAACTACGTAGAAACCGTTTGCGAGGGTCTCGATGGTGTTGACGCCGGGATAGAGGTTGATCATGTGGCGCTGGCCTGTGAGCGAGGTGATGCCGATGGTGGTCTGCTGCTTGCTGTAGATTACCAGCTGTCCGCCGATCACACGGATGTCGAGTGCATTGGAGAAGTCGTTGATGTCTTCAGAGCCGAGCGGTGTGTATTCTACCCACTGGTTGGCTGAGTGGTGGAATA
>UQDU01000043.1 GCA_900539915.1 uncultured Bacteroidales bacterium
ATCTCAAAATCCGCAGCTCAGGATTTAACTTTTGTTATTAAACACCCTCTTAGTATCAGAAGTAGCGCGGAAGGGAGTAGTGACGGTAACGGACGCAACCGTCAAGCCCGTTGTGGTCATCGGGACGGTAATCCACTGCACGGCGGAACATGTAGGGGAGCAAGCGGAAAATATTGACGCTCAGGCCCGAGCGGACGCGGTAGAACTGCATTGCATCCTCCGAGACTACGACTCGGAAGGATTTAGCTCCTCTCAGAGTGCCATCGCCATCGGTATCAGTATAGATATTAGCCTCATAGGTGCCACTCGCTGCCGTAGGTTGCAGATACCCCATCACCGTCCCGGGTCTCACTGCCCGGTCAGGAGCTCTCAACACCACCATCCTGTAGCAATCAACCGACCCGACATCCGCGCCCCGTGGTTCCACACGTTCCACAGCTATCAGTCCGCCGGTAGCCACCAGCTTCCATACATCCTCTATCGGGCTTGAGGCTTCGATGTCCATGCGCTCCTCTATCCCGTCGGACATGTATCCGTCAAGCACCACAGACTCCGTGGGCAACGTATCAATCCATCGGCCCGGAGAAGATGCCGACAGCCGCACCGGCAACGTCAGCATACATGACATCCATAGAGCTATGACAATCAGCCTCATAGGCTACAGTTCAGACAGTGATTTCGCCACACAGGCTTGCACCGACGAGATTGCTCACTTCTTCCGGTGTCAGACCCAGCCCGAAGAGGTGCATCAGTTTGGTTATGGCAGCCTCGCCGGTCATGTCACCGCCTGATATCACCCCGGCAGCAGCGAGGGAATCGCCGGCAGCATAACGGTGGGGCATCACCCCTCCGGCATCACACTGCGAGATATTGACCACCACAAGACCCTCGGCAATGCGCCGACGCATCAGCTCTATGAAAGCCTCGTCAGTGGGGGCATTGCCGGCACCATAGGTACGGAGCACCACACCCTTAAGGCCAGGTTGCGCCAGCTTGTACTCCAGAGCTTCCACGCTCAATCCGGGGAACAGGTCTACGAAGCTGACATTGACATCCATCGTGCGGTTGACTTTCAGCGGACGGCGGAAAGGGAGCCTCAGCAGCGCATCCTGATTGAAAGCGATGCTCAGGCCGATATGCGCCAGTTCAGGGTAGTCATAGCTCTTGAAGGCATTGAAGTTAGTCGACGAGTGCTTTTTGGCCCTGTTGCCGCGCCATAGATAGTTTTCAAACAGTATCGCCACCTCCTGGACCTGCGGATCACCGCCCGGAGTGCGGCACGCAGCTATCTCCAATGCCGTAATCAGATTCTCCTCACCATCGGTACGCACCTCGCCAATGGGGAGTTGTGAACCGGTTATGATGACAGGCTTGCTCAGATTTTCAAGCATGAACGACAACGCCGATGCCGTGTAGGCCATCGTGTCGGTGCCGTGGAGCACCACGAAACCGTCGTAACCGTTATAATTGTCGGCGACAGCTCCGGCAATGTCTCCCCAGTGGAGGGGAGTCATATTGCTGGAGTCTATCGGTTCGGTCAGCTGTATGTGTGAAATATCATAGTCGAGCATCTTGACCTTTGGCACACAGTCGATAAGGTGGTCAAAATCAAAAGGCTCAAGCGCACCGGTCACGGCATTTTCAATCATGCCGATGGTGCCGCCGGTATAGATTATCAATATGCGTGGTTTCATAGGTATCGGATGTGGGAGTGTCAGCCAATCTTCACGCCCGGCACCACAGGAGCCGAGGGAGATATGAGCACGAGCGATCCGTCGGCATTCTCAGCCGACAGGAGCATGCCGCAGCTCTCGATGCCCTTAAGCTTGCGCGGCGGCAGATTGGCTATGAAGCATACCTGCTTGCCCACGAGTTCTTCGGGCTTGTAGTATTTGGCTATGCCGCTGACTATGGTGCGCTTCTCCATGCCGTCGTCAATGAGGAAACGGAGGAGTTTGTCGGCCTTGGGCACTTTCTCACACTCGAGGACTGTGCCGACGCGGAAGTCACACTTGGCGAAAGTGTCAAATTCCACCGGCTCGGCCTGTGGCTCGGGGCGGAAATTGCGGAGTTCGTTTTCTTTCTTGATACGCGCCAGACGGTCAAGCTGAGCCTGTACCTGCGCATCCTCTATCTTGTCAAAGAGCAGTTCCGGCTCTCCGATTTTGGCACCCTCAGGTATAAGAACGAAGCATCCCAGCATATCCCATGTAATCTTATCGCCGCCGAGCATCTTAAGCAGTTTCTGACTCATAAACGGCAGGAACGGTTCGAATACTATGGCAAGATTGGCACAGAGTTGCAGAGCCGTGTTGAGGATGGTGGCGGTGCGCTCCATATCAGTCTTGGCGAGCTTCCACGGCTCGGTCTCCTGAAGGTAACGGTTGCCGGCACGGGCCATGTCCATGGCGAGTTTGAGAGCCTCGCGGAAATGGAATGTGTCAAGAGCCTCCGAAATCTGCACTTTGAGGTCATTGACCTCAGCCATCAACGCCTTCTCGGCATCGGAGGGAGCAGCCGCAGGTACCACGCCGCCGAAATATTTATGAGTCAGGACCACCGCGCGGTTGACGAAGTTGCCGAGGATGGCTACAAGCTCACTGTTGTTGCGCTGCTGGAAGTCGGCCCATGTGAAGTCGTTGTCCTTGGTCTCGGGGGCGTTGGCCGTCAGCACATAGCGCAGTACATCCTGCTTGCCAGGGAAATCGCGGAGATATTCGTGGAGCCACACAGCCCAATTGCGCGATGTGGATATTTTGTCACCTTCAAGGTTAAGGAACTCGTTGGCCGGCACATTGTCAGGGAGCTGGAATCCGTCACCGTAGGCCATGAGCATGGCCGGGAACACGATGCAGTGGAACACGATATTGTCCTTGCCGATGAAATTGATAACCCGTGTCTCAGGGTCTTTCCAATATTTCTCCCAGCTGTCAGGAAGAATCTCCTTGGTGTTGGAGATATAGCCGATAGGGGCATCAAACCACACATAGAGCACCTTGCCCTCAGCACCCTCTACAGGCACGGGGACACCCCACGAGAGGTCTCGGCTCACCGCACGCGGCTGCAAACCCATGTCAAGCCATGACTTGCACTGGCCGTAGACATTGGTCTTCCACTCCTTGTGGCCTTCGAGAATCCATTCGCGCAGCTGCGGCTCCCACTTGTCAAGGGGGAGGAACCAGTGTGTCGTCTCCTTCATCACTACAGGGCTTGAAGTCAACGCGCTGTGGGGATTGATAAGGTCGGTAGCATTGAGCGACGTGCCGCATGCCTCACACTGGTCGCCGTAGGCACGGTCACTGCCGCAATGGGGGCATGTGCCTACCACATAGCGGTCAGCGAGAAACTCACCGGCCTGCTCATCGTAGGGCTGCATGGATGTTTTCTGCACAAATTCCCCCTTGTCATAGAGGTGGCGGAAAAACTCGCTCGCAGTGTCACGGTGTATGTCGGATGTGGTACGTGAATACACGTCAAACGACACCCCCAGCTCCTTCATGGAGTCACGGATGATGGCATGGTAGCGGTCAACTATATCCTGAGGAGTCACGCCCTCCTGACGGGCCTTTATGGTGATGGGCACACCGTGCTCGTCACTGCCTCCGACCATGACTACATCTTCGCCTTTAAGGCGCAGATAGCGTACGTAAATATCGGCCGGGACATATACGCCGGCGAGGTGTCCGATATGCACCGGACCGTTGGCATAAGGGAGAGCTGTGGTAACGAGAGTGCGCTTGAATTTCTTTTCCATATGTAAGGTTGATTTCTTAATGCAAATATAGGGAAATTTGCGGAAATATCTGCCAATATCAGCGTAGTAGCTTGCCCCTCTGCCCCATCATCAGTCGCCGGGATACAGATAGCCCTGGGCCGAGATGCGCCGGCCCGGTCTGTAGGAGCCGGAAATGATGGATTCGTCGGGACGGAGGTATCCGGATTCGATGCCGCTTATCTGGAGGAGCATCTGGCCGAGATTGTCAAGGGTACCCGGACGGTCGGAGGCACCCCGGATGCTGTCGGCCATATCAGGATATTTACCACGGAACGACTCTGACATCCACACCACAAACGGTATGTCAAACTGCCGGTGCATCCATGCCGGGTCCTCGGGCTGCTGCTTGTTGCGGTTGCCGGCCGGTGCCGTGTCCCACATCTCCTCACCGTGATCAGAGAAATACACCACCACGGCATCCTTATCGCGGTAAAGGTCAATGATAGAGCCCACCACACTGTCATTGTAGAGAGTGGCGTTGGCATAGTCGGCGACCAGCTGACGCTTGCCATCGTCAAGCCAAGGCTTGTCAGCCGGTATATCTTCCATACCGAAACGCTTCAGGTTTTTATCTTCAGGGAAACATTCCAAGGCAGGAAAATGCTGCCCTTTAAGATGCCATATCGTCAAGCTGGAGGCATTGGGGAGGCTGTCAAGACCGTTAGCCTCAATCATCGCCGACACGAAATCGCCATCGTAGGATTTCTGCGAGTCGTTATAGGCGTCATAACAGGTCTCCATCAAAAACGGGTCAAAGAACATGCGCCCGAGATCAGACGTGCGTGACTGCGGATCATACTGGTTGGTAAACAGAGACACCCTCCATCCTGCCTTTTTGAAGAGCAGCGGAAAATACACGCTCTGCCACCAGTTGCGATGCGACTCGTCAGAAGCATTCAATCTGTTGAGATTCATCAGATTGGCTATGGACATATTTGTGAAGTTGCCGGCCGTAATAATATCCGTAAAAACCACTAACGCACTGTCGTCTGCCTCCTTGCCGAGACGCGGATTGACAGGCAGACGGTAGCCGTAGAGCGACGAGTGACTCTTTATAAACGACTCGCCTATTATGACCACGAGCTGCATGGAGCCGTGCCCCTGACCGCTTACCATGTCCTCCTCGGAAAAGGCCACAGGCTGGTGTTCTGACCAATCGTCATATATCTTACTCTCCAGAGATAGAAATTTGGTGATATACGCCGCTTTGCTGACAGGATCAGCATAGTTAAGCTGATGCACATTGGCAAGCTCAACGTTTCCCGGATCCTGAGAGTACCATATGGTGAAATCATCTATATTGTCAATGCGGAGCATGGGGGCGAGATGCACCAGGCGGACTATGCCTCCGGCAAGCATGGCTAGCGTCAGCAGCGACCACAGCGGTACCATCCGTCTAACCCTCACACGTGATCTGCCTATCGCCCATGATATGACAACCACCACAACCACACCGGCCAGCACCCCTACTGTCACCCACGGGGTGAAAAACTGCACGAAGAAACCGTTTATCTCTCGAGTATTAGTGTCAAGCATCAACGACACCGACTGCTCATTGACCGTATGCTTCAGAAGAAGATAATGGGTCACCTCTATCAATGCCGTGATGCCCCACAGTCCTACCAATACACTTTTGAGCCATCTTTTGTCCCACAGGTACACAATCCATGACAACAGATATGCCCAGACCGACCCTTGCATCACGTCATAAATGGTAATCCACTTTCTGAAATTACCTATGACCACTGTTTCTATGGCCACACACGACAGGCTCAGGGCTATTATGGCGATGAAAAACCATGGATTGGCAGCCACAGGGGCAAAGAAGTCGTAGAGTATTTTGCGGATTCGATCAAGCATATCAAAAGGGGGTAGGAATAATCAGAATCTGTAGCCGTCAGGCTTTGAATCAGCGGAGGGTCAGACGTAACAGGCTTGCGGCATTAAGATATGACGCCGCAGCCATCATATCGTCAGGAGTCAGAGCCTTTATGGCCTCAACGGTCTGCCGGGGGTCCGGGAGGACATCAAACAGAGTCACATAGTGCCCTAAGGCGAGGACACGGGCTTCGACATTTTCATTGGCAACTACGAGCTGGCCGAGATACTGGCGCTTGGCTCGTGTGAGGCACGTCTCGGTGATAAATCCGTCGGTCAGACGCTCTATGACAGACCTTACATGGCGCAGACAGCGCGATGTGTCTTCCTCGTCGCAGCCGAAATATATCTCCATCAGTCCGCAGTCACTAAACATGGCCATGGAGCAGTCGACCGAATAGACCAGACCGCGCTTCTCGCGCAGCTCTACATTAAGCAGCGAGTTCATGCCCGGGCCACCCAACATATTGGCCAACAGCGACAAGGCATGTCGGCCGGGGTCCTTTGCTCCCGGGATGACCGCGCCTACCACCGTGTGTGACTGATGCAGTCCCAAGTCTCTGACCTCATCACTCGCCGCTACCGGAAGCGAGGGACGCACACGTGACAACAACGGCTGCGGATGGTCAAGCAAGCCGAAGGTGCGTTCCACCAGTTTCAGCACCTCATCTGCCGGCAACGAACCGGCATATGTCAGCACCATATTTGACGGAACAAAATAACGTTTCAGGTATTCACGGCATATGTCGCCCGACAGATTCGCCACACTCCCCTCAGAGCCGAGGATGTTATGACCGAGACCATTGCCGGGAAACACCATGTCTTCAAAATCGTCTATCACCGCATCTGACGGACTATCGAGATAGCTCGCAATCTCGTCAAGCACCACCTCGCGCTCGCGGTCAATCTCAGTCTGAGGAAACGACGAGTGGGCTATCAATTCGCAGAGCAGGTCAACCGAACGGCGCAGATTGCCGGCAGGGGCCACCGTATAAACCACAGTCTCCTCCTTGGTGGTATAGGCATTGAGTTCGCCGCCCACCGCCTCCATCCTGTTGATGATATACGACGGACGGTGCAGGTCAGTGCCCTTGAATATGGTATGCTCCACAAAATGCGCCAGCCCCTCACACCCCGGGGCATCGTCACGGCTGCCCACATTGACGCTCAGAGCCAAGTAGTCCACCCTGGCCTCAGGGCGGCAGACACATGCCAGCCTGAGTCCGTTGGAGAGTCGGAGCAGGTGTCGGTTGTCAGAAGATGTCTGAGGCATTTGTTTTCAGGGAGCTCTCGCCGCGTAGCTATGCTTTTTCTATATATGCTTTTTTTCGTGTCAAAGTGCCGAGGCCTTGAGTTTCAGGCCCGTCTGCTCCTGCAGACCGAAGAGAAGATTCATCACATGGACGGCATTGCCGGCGGAACCTTTAAGCAGATTGTCTATCACGGCCACTATGACCAGTTCATCGCCCACTTTCTGGAGATGGAGCATGCACTTGTTGGTGTTGACGACATCCTTGAGGTCGGGGCGCACATCGGAGATGAAGGTGAAGCTATGGTCGTCATAGTATTCCTCGTAGATGCGGCGCAGCTCCTCGATTTCCACAGCGCAGTCAAGGTAGGTCACGGCTATCAGTCCGCGCGTAAATGGCCCGTTGAGCCCTACCACATGTATGTCTGATTTGAAACTTGTCTGCAATTCACCGAGCAGACATGTCACTTCGGCTATATCGTCATGTGTAAGCAACGCCGACGGGCTGATATTGTCGGAGCGCATGGTGTGTACATCCTCGTTGAGGCTCTCGCCGGCTCCGCTGCTGCCAATGACGGCGGTAGTGTGGATGTCGGAGTTGAGCATCAGGTGCTTGGCAAGCGGCAGCAACGACAGTTCGAGAGCCATGGCAAGCTCGCCGGGACATACGGCCCTTTTGGCTCCGCGCACAAGCGGTTTGCGGTTATATTCGGGTATGCCGTAGACCAGGCCGTTGTCACGGGCCGCATCATCGGCTATGCGGTAGTCAGCCGAGAGGTCTATGACGCAGACATCGTCGCCGGGACGGTTTTCTTCCAGCCACGCGGCAGTGTTGCCGTCAGGATGGCATAGAAACACCACATTGACGGCACTGAGGTCACCACGGTCGGTGATACGCAGGTCAGTATCCCCGGTGAGGCCCCTGTGCAGACGGCTCACCGGCACACCGTCGCGACCGGCAGCGCTTACCCACATCAGTTCCACATCGGGATGATTAAGAAGTAGACGTATCAATTCGCCGGCCTTGTAACCGGTGCCTTCCACTATGCCTGCTTTAATCATAAGTATAAGTTGGTGTTATATTTCGTTTTTCAATGACGGTGGGTGGTGAATATGCTGTCGTAGATGCGTGTCGTAGCACCGAGATTTTCGGTGATGTAACGTCCGGCGGCCTCTCCGGCAGATTTCAGATACGCGGGATCCGACAGAAACCGGTCCATCACATCGTCAAACTCGACTACGCTGCTGACAGAGATGCCGCCACCACACTGTATCAGTCCTGCGGCCTCACGGAATTTCTGATGACGGGGACCAAACACCACCGGTATTCCGTAGACGGCAGCCTCGTTGATGTTGTGTATGCCGGTGCCGAAACCGCCGCCTATATAGGCGACATCGGCATAGCGGTAGAGACTCGACAGGTGTCCGAAGCTGTCGACTATCAGACCCTCGACACTGGCCGGACTGCCGGCACGCTGCCACTCCGACAGGAGCATCACCTCCCGTCCAGGGAACAGGCCTTTGAGATGGCTGAGTCGTGCATCGTCAAATTCGTGGGGGGCTATGATGAACTTGACATCCTTACGTGCATTGAGCCAGTCGGCATAGACGGCCTCATCGGCCGGCCACGAGCTTCCGGCTATGAATTTCATGGCTGCGTGCTCCATCATGCGCGGTATCCACTCGATTTTACACTTTGACGAGCGCACATCGGCCACACGGTCGAAGCGTGTATCGCCGGCTACGGTCACGTTGGTAACCCCTATGTCCTCAAGGAGTTTGCGCGAGGCTTCATCCTGCACATAGAGGTGGGTGAAGCACTTGAGCATACCTCGGAATGTGCCGCCCCATGGCTTGAAGAACGCCTGTGCAGGGCGGAAAATGGCCGATATTATATAGGTGGGTACTTTGCGCCGGCGAAGCGCGGAGAGGTAGTTGCCCCAGAATTCATATTTTACGAAAATGGCCACGGATGGATTTACCGTGTCGACAAACCTGCGTGCATTGGCCGGTGTATCAAACGGCAGATACACGACCACATCGGCCAAAGGATACTTTTTCCTCACCTCGTAGCCCGAGGGGGAGAAAAAGCTCAACACCACCTTCCAATCGGGATGCTCCTTCTTGACCATCTCGATCATAGGTCTTCCCTGCTCAAATTCGCCCAACGATGCGGCGTGTATCCACATGACAGGCGATTCGTTGCCCTTAAGGGCCTGTTCAAGAGCTGCAAATGTCTCCTTGTGGCCCTCAAGCATCCTTCGGGACTTGGCATTAAACCCCTTGGAGAGGCGGATGCCGGCTCGGAGGAGAGCTATGGAAGTGTTGTATAGCGGATTCATCACTCGCCGGGTTTGATACTCTCTATGGCTTTCTCGATGCGACGTATGGTCTCGTCGGGTCCCATAAGCTCCGTGATGTCAAACATATGGGGTCCCTTGCACTCGCCTACCACCGCGAGGCGGAAGGCGTTCATGACGTTGCCCATATGATAGCCGTGGTCGGTAATCCATCCGAGCACTACAGGCTCAGCCTCGGTGCTCTTCCACGACGGCAGATTGCGGAGCACCTCTATCAACTCGCCCATGATGCGCGGAGTGTCCTCTGACCAACGCTTCTTGATGTCCTTGGGGGAGTAGCTCTCGGGGGCTGTGAAAAAGAACCCGGCATGAGTGAGCAGGTCTTTGACGAAATTGATGCGTCCCTTGACCATACCGACGGCCTTGGCTATGTAGGCATCGTCATAAGCCGACAGCTCCACACCGGCCTCGGCAAGCACAGGCTTGAACATTTCGGCCAGCTTCTCGTCGGGGAGCTCCTGAAGATACTTGTGGTTAAACCACTTGCCTTTCTCATAGTCAAACTTGGCTCCGCTGCGCGAACAGCGGTCAAAGCCGAAGCGGCTTATCAGCTCGTCCATCGACATGATTTCTGTGTCGTCGCCGGGATTCCAGCCGAGCAGGGCCAGGAAGTTGACCACGGCCTCGGGGAGGTAACCTGCCTCACGGTATCCGCTGGAGAGGTCGCCAGTCTTGGGGTCATGCCAATCAAGGGGGAAGACGGGGAAGCCGAGGCGGTCACCGTCACGCTTGGAGAGCTTGCCCTTGCCGTCGGGCTTGAGCAGCAGCGGCAGATGCACAAACTCAGGGCGTGTGTCAGCCCAGCCGAAGGCTTCGTAGAGCAGCACATGGAGGGGTGCCGAAGGCAGCCACTCCTCGCCTCGTATGACGTGGGTTATCTCCATCAGATGGTCATCGACGATGTTGGCCAAATGGTATGTGGGGAGGTCATCGGCACTCTTATAGAGCACTTTGTCGTCAAGTATATTGGAGTTAATCACCACTTTGCCACGCAAGAGGTCATGGACCTCAACATCGCGGTCAGGCATGATTTTGAAGCGCACCACATATTTTTCGCCGGCATCTATCAGACGCTTGGTCTCCTCGTCGCCGAGGGTCAGGGAGTTACGCATGGAACCGCGAGTGGTGGCATCATACTGGAAGTTGGGCGTGGCGGCACGGGCTGCTTCAAGCTCCTGGGGAGTGTCAAAGGCTATGTATGCTTTGCCGTCGTCAAGGAGCTGCTTGACATACTTGCGGTATATGTCCCGACGCTCGCTCTGACGGTATGGACCATGCGGACCGCCCTGCTTCACTCCTTCATCAAACCGTATGCCGAGCCAGTCGAGAGCCTCGCATATATAGTCCTCGGCTCCGGGGACAAAGCGGTTGCTGTCAGTATCTTCGATACGAAGCACCATCTCGCCGCCGTTGCGCTTGGCATAGAGATAGTTGAATAACGCTGTGCGGACACCGCCGATATGGAGAGGTCCTGTGGGAGAGGGGGCGAAACGAACTCTTACCTTGCGTTCCATGATTATATGATAGTGGTTGTTGTAGTTGTTTTATAGAGTTTTGCGCAAATTTACGTATTTTTCCGCTAAGTTACATAACCGTCCGCGTCAGACCATGCGAAAATGTCAGTGTCGGATATGCCTGATATGCAAGATGGGATATATGACGAGAGCGGCACCCCCTTTGCACCGGGGATGCCGCTCAAGAATTATAGGTTATAGACCCTGAATGGGTTTAGCGGACCTGAACAGCTTTTCCTGCACCGTCGATGTTGATGATGTAGATGCCCTGAGGCAGCTCTACAGTGACATCGCTGGCATTGCGTGAACTGAACATATTGCGTCCGTCGATAGAGCTTACACTGACTGATTCACCATTGAGACCGAAGAACTCGATGCAGCCCTGACCGATGCGGTAGTTGGCGGAGTAGTCACGGTCGTTAGAGATTACGTTGGTCGACAGCGGTGTTGTCTTTCCTACTCGAGCAGGAGCATAGGTAATGATGTCTTCGTCTTCTTTCTCCTTGCTTGATGAAGAATCCATAGAATAAGATTCCGACACATTGTCAAAGTAAGCCGGATCGTAAGGAGTACCGCCGATAGGGCTTGCACCATACACATCAAGATACATTACACCTATACCATTATTCTTGATGTAGTCCTTGGTGACACCAAGCAGAGACAGAGGCAATCTGACTTCATAGAATGTATGAGCATCATTATCTATTTCGCTTGTCAGATCTGCAAAACCGGTGTTGCCCTTCAGTACTTCGGGATCATAGCTGAAATCAGACTGTCCCCATATATTCTTGATGTCGGGAAGCAGACCGTCGGCATAACCATAAGAGTTAGCAGGTATATTCTTGCAGTATTCGGCATCATAGCTTGCATGACCATCGGGGGTGGGGATGAAGAGACCTGGGGTACCGACACCTGGCTTGGTAGAACCGATGAACACGGCATCTACGCCATTGGCAAATTTAGCTCCGGGAGCGTTTTCATCGTTCCATATAGCCTTTGTTCCGTTAATATAACCATCGAAAGACTTGTTGGGATCAAGATCAAAAGCCCACATGAATCGTCCATCCATATTGTAAGGTTTGGATTCGCCAGGCTGCTTGCCTTCACCATAGAGATCCCAAACCGTATAAACGAACTGCACACCGAGATAAAGGTTTTCATCGTCGTAGGATGCGTAGATAGCGTAAGAGTCTACGACAGGACGTTCGTGAACACCCTTGATAGCCTGACAAACGTCACGAGCTACACCCTGGGCAATCATATCTTTCTCGCTCCAGTTGCTAAGAGCGGTGGTGGACTTCGGTCCGTTAAAACTCATGTTAACAGTACGCTCTGTACCGAAGCCCTTATGGTTAACCTTATAATAATCTGTGATAAGGTTATCGCCTGGGTTGGGGTTAGGATTGGGATTCGGGTTGGGTGTATCATTCTTGGTGTACACGAAGCTGGCGACATCGCCTGTAGTGCCGTCAGTTCCCACTGCAAATGCCTTGATGGTGGTGGTAGCGGTGAGGGTGAAGTCGGTCACATACTTGGTCGACGAGGTAGTGGGAGTTGCACCGTTGTCGGTGTAGTAGATTGTCGAGCCGGCAGGTGTGGCGCTGAGCTTCACTGTGATTGATTCAGAGAAAGTGGTCGAGCCGGGGGTGGCTGTCACTACAGGCTTTTCGGGCTGGGGATTGGGGTCTTCGCCCTCAGTCCATGTGCCGTCCTGATGGTAGGTAGCCTTGTCGACATACTTGAGGTCGCCCCCACCGATTTTGTTATCACCTTCGTGGATGATAATCTGAGTAGGAATGCTCTTGCCTGAGGGAACTGCCCAGTACCATTTGCCGTCCTTCTTGGTCATGTCGTCACCGGGCCATTTGGGAGCTGTGGTGCAGTTGCCGGCATCAGTCCATGCCCATACCTGGGGAGCAGAGAAAGTACCGTCGTAATATACGTAGTGGTCATCGGGGGTGGGATCAGGGTTGGGATTGGGATTGGGGTCGTCACCGGTCTTGACTACTGTGAGCTTCATTGACGACAGATCTGCTGAAATGTCATATTTACCGGGGGCAACTGTCCACGAAAGGCAGCCTGAAGCATCAACACCGTTAGCATATTTAACGATTGTTGCGGCTGAGCCGAGAGTGATGGTCTCGCCTTCGGTAGCAGCACCGTAGCGGTTGGCTGTCATGTTGAGGTCATCCCAAGTAGAACCGACATAGTCTGTCAGATTGAAGTAGCATGTGGTCTCACCGGCAGCAGCGACAAACTCCACGCCTTTGGCTGTGTAAGTGCTGCCGTTTTTGGTCATGGTCATGCCTGTACCGGGAGTTGTGCTCCAGCCGGCTGCACCGGGAAGATTTCCGAGAATCCACATAGATGCAGATGGGTCGGGATCAGGGCCTGGATTAGGGTCTGGGTTGGGGTCAGGGTTGGGACCTACGCCGTCTTTCATAATGACAGCGATACCGCTTGAACCTACATTACCGCTGATGGTAGAGGCTGTCACAGTAAATGTGCCGCCGCTGACCATATCGGTGTATGTACCTGCCGGGCAGTAACCGCCACCATTGGCGATAGATACGTTGCCGCTGCCTTTCATCACGATGACAGCACCGCCGCCCTGACGGGTCACTGAGATAGCGTTGTTGCCGCTGCTGAAATAGTCAGCCTTGCCTACCATGGCATTGCGGAACTTGTTGACAGCTGCGATATGCTTAGCCTTGAAAGCAGTTGAGCCTTTGCCTACCTTGATGTTGTTGAAGCCCTTGGCGTTGGGACGCGAGAGATAGAGAGCTGTAGCACCTTTGCGGCAAGCAAACGAAGCCCATGCACGGTCAATGATTGACTGGTCAACATTCTGGCTCCATTCGTCATTGGAATATGTGTCGTGGCTTTCGCCCCAATACACTACCTTGTCGCCAAGACCGTGGTTGACAGCCCACGAGCCGCCATAGCCATAGGGTATGCCGCCATTTTCACGGGCAGCACCGTTGCTGTATTTGTTGTCGGTAACGGACATCATTCCGCCATATTCCTTGATGATGGATGCGTTTGGACCCGGAGCGTCAAGAATCTCACCGTAGTGATACATGCCGGGGACGCTGGTCACAGCTGTCCAGAATCCACAACCTTCAGAGGGAAGACCGATATGCTTGGCAGCATCCCAGCGGCAACCGGCAACGCCCATGCTCTTAAGGTCTTCAACATAGGCTTTTCCTCTTGCGGCGACTTCTGCAAGCTCAGAGTTCACATCGCCGTAATCGCCGAGCTGGCCATGGGTGATGGATCTACGGTCACCATAATTAATACCGCCTTCCCAACGGACGCGACCATTGCTGTCCCACCAAGTATCGTGGTAGCCGGCTGTTTTGTCAACGTGGTTAGCTACGACATCGACGATAATCTTGATACCGTACTTGGCAGCTTCGGTGCAAAGAGCCTTAAGTTCCTCACGTGAGCCAAGGCCGCCCTTGAACGCGAGGTCATAGGGACGATAGAGGTCATGCCAGGGCGAACCGACACGCACGTCGGAGCGCTGCATGGGAGAGAGCTGCACAGAGCCGAAACCGGCTGCAGCGATGTTAGGCAATTCATTCTTCACCTCGCTGATGGGCCAGTTGAAGCAATGGAGGATGTTGCCGTCCTGGACTTTGTCAGGCATACCGTTGGCTGCGTGCAGCCATCCGGGCAGGGCCAGGATCATCAACATCAACGTGCTAAGTAGTCGTGTAGACATCTTACTTTTTGATTGTTAATAAGGGATTAATGAAAAGATTTATTGAGAGCTGAATAAATAGCCGGATTAATGCACTATTGGTAATTGATAGAGTGTGACGCATAGTCAAGTACAACCCGTGTGACAGAAAATTACGAACTCCATTCGTTCTTCATGCCATATCGGCCACAATTTAAGGCAAGATTAAGTCCGTTGGCTATGAAATTTAAAATGTGGACTATTCTATGCAGATAGATTTGGCATCAGATGCCGCCGCTTTTGACCCTACGCCGCAGACGATGACCCGAAATACATAAATCAGAGCCACCAATTAATATATGTAGGGATTGTAATATAAAAAACCGCAAGATGTTCACAAAGATAGTTTAAAATTTTCACATTATAAAACAGTCGGACAATCTTACTATCTTTTGTTGATGATTTTTAATGTTATTTAATCCATACAAACACGAATGCCGATGCAGTGACTTCCCATACGGGGTCTCTGCATCGGCATTATGTGTTGACTGATGTTTTATATCAGAAGGTCTATGACTATGCCGGTCATCAGGTCATCCACTCCGGCTGCGCGGAGATGGCGCAAATCTTCCTGCATGGCCTTGGCAAAGGCGGCTTTGCCTCCTCCGGGCATCTCGATGGCTCGCTTGTACATGTCTATCGCTTCATGGTAATGGCGCGTGGCCATCTCAAGGTGACCTATATTGATCATATCCGTGGCGGAGGGGTCGTCGGAGAGCACACGCTCATAGTAACGCCGCGATGTATCGTAGTCGCCGGTCAGAAACGAAATCCAGGCTATGGGGCGCAGCGGTTTCCGAGATGACGGGTCAAGGAACTCGACTTTGAAATAGAGCTTGAGAGCTTCGCCGTTGCTGCCTGTTTCGGCAAGCGCGTTGGCTTTCTGCAAGGTAAGTGACAGATTGTCGGCATCGTCGGCAAGCAGACGGTCATAATATGGGAGGGCCTTGGAGGGGTTGCCCATGACGCGATGGCATGCGGCTATGCGTCGCCATGTCCACTTGTTGGAGGCATCAAGCATCTCAGCCTGTTCATATAGGCGCAGTGCTGCTTCGTGATGTCCGAGTTTCTGATCCGAATACCCCATTTTCTGATACACAGGGGCCTTATTGTCAGCTAAGGGAAGCAGCTTATCAAACACCGTGACGGCATCAGCCCAATACCCATGGCGGAAAAGGAACTCGGCGATGAGCGACAGATTGTCAGCATCGTCAAAGGTGTCGGCTATCTGCGGTATCTCTATTGGGTTGAACCCTGCGGCAAAGGGGTCTTTGAACTCCCCCTTGCGCCTGAAGAGCTTGAAAAAGCGATAGAGGTCACGGATGTAGTTGGTGGCATAGACTTCACGGCCACCGTCCTCGCGATGCAGCTCGGCGTTGCGCATCTCGGCCATGTTGATGTTCTGCGCCTCAAACTGGCGCATCATCATCTTGCGCTGAGCCTCGGGGATGCTGTTGATGCTGAAAAGCATCGAAAAGCGGTCGCTGCTGCACACAAAGTCCGATGCAGCTATCATGTCGGCCACGGCATCTCCGCCGGGACTCTTGCGCAGCTCCATCATGGCCGAATGGTCATCATGAAACGGCATGAACCAGTTGGTCATATCGGCGAAAAACGGATAGCTCTTGAGATGGGAGAACGTGGCCATCATCACATCGCTGCCCTCCTCCTGCATCTCGCTGAGTTTCTTGAGTTTTTCGTTGAGTCCGCTGCGCTCAAGCAGCTCCTCCCACTCGGGGTTTTCGCCGAGCGATGCAGGGTCATCCACCGCCCCCTCGTCATTGAGTTTCCTGTAGATGTCGGGGCGCAGCTTGAGCATTGAGGGTATGACCTCCTCGGCCATGGTCTTGGTGATTTTCTCGGTGTCACGTGTGCGCAGAAGCAGCAACGCGGCCATCTTTACGTCACGGTGCCACGAAGGCATGTCGGCCAGAGCGGCGAAGCGGTTGTCTACCTGCTTGCCGAGCGACTCGCCGTGGTAAGCCCACAGCACCATCAACATCGCGATAAACGCACGCATAGAAAGCTGCGCGTCAGCAGTGTCCGAATTGTCAGAGTAGATGTCAGCCAGCAGAAGCAGCTTCTGTTCATCGTAGTATTCCATGCACCCGAGCATCAGGGCTGACACAAGAAACAGTTTGAGATGCCTCGGAGTGCTGTCGGATTTCATCAGCTCCCTGATCGAGTTCACATCCTCATGCTTCATGGGATATGAAATCCATATGAGCTTGAACAGGTCGGCGGCTTTGCGCTCACGAGCTTTTATATCCTCGATACCGGTCGTACCGCCGGTAAACACCTTCAATGCGCTCTCATTGGCTTCTTTAATGAGCTGCTCCGACAGGGACGCTATGGTAGTCTCAGGATGGAGTTGAGAATACCTCACGGCATCAAAATACATCGTGGAAGCATCCTTCGACTTTGCATGGCGCACCATACGGTCAGCAAGCGTGCGTATACCCTTGACTATGCCGAGATATACATTCTTCCGTTCGGGGTCATCAACGCCATCAAGCGCATAACGGCTCATAAAATCATATGCCGAACGCATGCGCTCTATCTCATCCGTCACACGCCAGTCACTGGCCGTCATAGACGCAAGCGTCACCAGCAGATTCAAGGCCTCGCTTATCCTGCGGGCCTGTACGCAGCGGTCAATCCGCGCTTTTACATCCAATATCTCCTTTATGTTTATCATATGAAGTAATTCAAAATCAATAGAGATTGTAAAGATACAACATTTATAAGACTGATAAGTCGCATAAGTCCGATAAATCGCATAAAAAAGGCGTCCCCGGGGAGCCGTGGGGCTCTCCGGGGACGCTTGGAGGGGGCG
>UQDU01000044.1 GCA_900539915.1 uncultured Bacteroidales bacterium
CCTTATCGTCGGCAGCGTCAGATGTGTATAAGAGACAGCCTACCTATCCCTCAACACCCTCCTCGGCAGCCAAATCCAGCACCAAGCCCTCACCTACCTCCGCCCCCACAAATAACCTACAACATGTATCTTGCTGTAAAACAGGCAATTACCCTCCACATTGCAATTCCCATGATTGCAATGATGCTCGTGGAGTAGACCTTTGTAAATTTGTATTCGCCTTGTGTATAATGGCCATACACTCTGGCATAGGATTTGAGGAGGTATATATCAAAGGGACCTTTTCCAGCTATCTTTACCCACTATTATTCCGTCTTGCTGTCCCTTATTTCTTCGTTGCTTCAGGATACTTTTTCGGACGCAAGGTCTATACCTCCGGAGTTTATAATGGATTCAACAAATGGGGCACTTATCTACGTCGTCTTGCCCTTAAGCTCCTAATTTTCGAGCCTATAGCTTTAGCAATATACCTTGCAGGATTATACCTTGGGCACCTCTCTCCGGACATAATATTTCTCAAAGGGCTTCAAAGCGTCCTGTTTTATCCTATGGGAGCTTTATGGTATATACAAGCCCTGATTATCGCTTTTATCCTTCTCATACCCTTTATACGTAAAGGTAAAGAGATTCTTGCTCTAATCATTGGAATCTGTCTATATGTATTCGCACTTCTATCTAACTCGTATTTTTTCTTAGCCGATAATCTCGCTCTGCAAGGTATTATACAAGATTACAACCATATTTTCATATCTGCCCGTAATGGCTTTTTCGTCGGTTTCATTTTCGTCATACTCGGCCTATTATGCGCCAAATACCAAAAACAGTAACAAACAATCAGCTCCTGCACAATATTTGCCTTCACCGCCATACTATACGGTCTTACAGCATTAGAGACATGGGCAACATCAGGGAAAGCGTTCATTGACGAACGCTCACTTTTCATATTCTATCTGCCTCTGATTCCGGCGATATTTCTTTCATCTCTACGATTAACTTTAGACAAATTATCGTGTTCTATCACCCTCCGGCACCTCAGTACAAGCATATATCTTCTCCATGCGATAATCATAAGGGGTTTGCTACTCTTAATCCGACACACCACCTCATGGGCACCGTCCCCATTTGAAATATACCTTATCACTGGAATCATCCTGGCCGCCATAATAATCCCAGTGTATCGCACGCGCATCCGTCCTTTGATGTCGTGGATAACCTGACCAGGATTTTTCAATGCATCTCATTTATTTTTACAATATCTACATTAAGATTTTCCACGCCTCCTTCAAAACATCAACCAATTGATAATCATATGATTACCCCCCCCCATTGCAAAAGTGACAATTGCTTAAACAACTCTAATACAGAATGTAAAGCAAAAGAGTCCAATAGGACGGAGAGAATCATTTACCTTGATTTGCTGAAATTCTTCGCTATATTTCTGGTCGTATGGGGGCATGCTATACTTTTTAGTCGCCCATCAACTCTTGAATCCGAAGCCTGGCAACACAATGGCACCCTGCAATTCATCTACTCCTTCCACATGCCTCTATTTATGATGCTGACAGGATTTGTATATGCCATGACTCTCAAAAGTTCCTTTATCAATTCCATAAAAAAGAAATTCAGGCAACTCATAATACCTTCATTGACCTGGGGTGCAATAATCGTATTAATAGAGCTCCCCTTTGCTACGACTATTCAGCATGGAAATATTCTGGTGACCTTATGGCACAAACTCTGGTTTCTGAAAAGTGCTTTTTTCTGCGGCGTCGTCGCCTTCCCGGTATTCAAGTACCACAACAAGACCTCCTTTTTATGGATAATAATGCTAATCATAGCAGTACAGTTTGTTCCCGAAACAACACCTCTGCGCTATGTCTTCATTTTGCCATTTTTTTTGATGGGTGGATTGATATATCGCTGCAACCATTTATTTTCTCGTCATCTCATCGGGATAATGGTCATATCCGGGATAATATTCTGGAGCATGATTTATACATGTACATCAGAGGTATTTATAAAATTCAATCATTATTCATATAACTGGGAGAAAATCATTCAGTATCCGTCTCTGCTTTTATATCGAATATATAGCATTGCCATCGGCACAGCTGGATCTCTGTTTTTCATATCTCTATTCCAGCTGTTATTTAAAAATACCAACACAAATCCTATAGTCCTCAAATTCGCGACATGGGGCCAGCTGACATTAGGGATATACACGCTGCATTGTGTTGGCATACGGGAATATTGCAGACATCTATTTTTCACCGACCAAATAGAGACACCCCTCTATTCCTATGTCTATACCCCGCTGTTCAGCATCCTAATCTTGACTCTCTGTATTTCTCTGTCAATTTTAGCCAAACGCAATCGATGGACAGCATGGTTGCTTATGGGTGCGCGATGCCCACGGAGCACTCCACCTTCACGACAATGCGACTAATTTACCCAAACTCCTACTACATAAATATAATTAGACAGTAAACCTATAGGTGCGGGGCGAGCCATGAGGCGAGGATGCGGGCGTTGTTGTGGTCGGGGTCTCGGGAGCTGTAGAGGAGGACTATCTCTGGCTTTCCTTTGAGGTCGTTGATCAGACGGGTGGCGGCCGGGTTGGCTGCGAGTTCGGATTGGTAACAACGCTCGAATTCGGGCCACCGTGTGGCCGGGTCGGCATGATACCATTCGCGCAACTCCGTTGAAGGAGCTATCTCTTTGGCCCACAGGTCGTAGTGGAATTTCTCTTTGGATTCCCCACGGGGCCACAAGCGGTCAACAAATACGCGGTAGCCGCCAGTCGTCCCTTCGGGATCGTCATATACTCGTTCAAGTCTTATATTTGCCATGATTTCGCTTCCATTTTGAGGTTATATCTAAGAAACAGCCGATGCGACTGCAAAGTTTTCGCTATATTTGCCGATACTATGACCACATCCACTCTACGTCCTCATTATGACTTTCTGATTGTTGGTTCCGGATTGTTCGGGGCCACGATGGCTCGCCGTGCCACTGATGCCGGCAAACGATGCTTAGTAATCGAAAAGCGTCACCACATCGGCGGCAATATTTATTGCGAAAACGTACACGGAATCAACGTACACCGCTATGGCGCACACATATTCCATACATCCGACCGCGAAGTGTGGGATTTTGTCAACCGTTATGCGGAATTCAATCGCTATACCAACTGCCCGGTGGCTGTGGCTCCTGACGGCAAGATGTACAACCTCCCCTTCAATATGAACACGTTCTACCAGATGTGGGGCACTCGCACTCCTGCCGAAGCAGCGGCCAAACTCGACGAGCAACGCCGCGAAGCCGTGGAGGCGATGCAAAAAGCAGGTGTCACCGAGCCGCGCAACCTTGAGGAACAGGCCTTGGTGCTGATTGGACGCGACATCTACCGGCAGCTCATCAAAGGCTACACCGAGAAGCAGTGGGGCCGACCCTGCACGGAGCTGCCGGCTTTCATCATCCGCAGACTGCCCGTCAGACTGGTTTTTGACAACAACTATTTCAACGATACATATCAGGGTATCCCCGTAGGCGGCTATAACCCTCTGATAGAAGCATTGCTCGATGGCAGCGACGTGCTCACAGACACTGATTTTTTTGCCGACAGAAGCCATTGGGAGGCGATGGCCGACAAAATCATCTTCACAGGCTGCATAGATGAGTATTTCGGATACTGCTACGGACACCTCGACTACCGCACTGTGCGTTTTGAGACCGAAACCCTCCAGGAACCGAACCATCAGGGCAATGCCGTGATAAATTACACCTCCGCCGACATCCCCTTCACGCGCATCATCGAACACAAGCATTTTGAATCCTTCGGCAACGATGTCTACGCTAACCCCCTGACCGTAATCTCCCGAGAATACTCCGCCGAATGGCATGATGGAGCCGAACCGTTTTACCCCATCAACGACGAGCGTAATTCATCCCTCTACGACCGATACAAGGCCCTCGCCGAAGCCACACCGGGAGTAATCTTCGGAGGACGTCTCGCCGAATACCGCTACTATGATATGGCTCCCACCATAGCCCGAGCCCTTGCCATACCTCTGTAATCCTATAGCTGTAATCCCATGGCACCTTTGCTGATACGCACCCACGCCATGGGATTATTCTATAAATTCAAGGACAAATTGTTAATTTTCACACCAAATAAAATACAATATTTTACACATTTTAAGACCACAATTAACGGGTAAGGTTTCAACATTTTATTTAACCGAAATTAACCACACATCGTAAGTCATTAAAAATCAAGGTCTACAAGTCTACAGTTGCACAAACTCTACTTACGATGTGCAACTCTATAAAGTACATAATTTGCGCAAAAACCTATGCTTCACTACCTTTGTAGCGTTGAACACATGAAGTGTGAAAATATCTAAACACATTCTCCTCAATTCTCTAACATCTCCTCTTGCGTAACCTCTTACCCATGCAAAAAATCAGCATCCGAAAATTTCTCCTGATAGCAGCTGCGGCCTTTGCCTATGTAGGACTCGCAGCACAAACCTACCACGTACCAGCAAACCACGAATCCCAGCACCGCAACCTTCTTGCAAGCCAGACTCCGCTGATGGAGCACATGAAGCTTGAAAACACACAGAAATTTATCCAGGACATCGAAGCCCGCGAAGCTCTTGACGACAACGACATCTTCAGTGCATTCTGGGACAACCAATCAGTCAACCCCTACGGCAGCAAAGCCCTGATTCCCGACCACAAAGACATTAACGTAAGCTCATACGTCGCCCCGGTAAGCAGCAACAACATCACAAGCGAATTTGGCTACCGTCCGCGCTTCGGACGCATGCACAAGGGCATCGACATCAAACTAAACATCGGAGACTCCATCAAATCCGCATTTGACGGAGTAGTACGTATCGCCCGTTACAATCCCGGCGGCTACGGCTACTATGTAGTGGTACGCCACTACAACGGCCTCGAGACAGTCTACGGCCACATGTCAAAATACCTCGTGCACCCCGGTCAGCGTGTCAAAGCTGGCCAGCTCATAGGCAAGGGCGGCAACACAGGCCGAAGCACAGGCCCCCACCTCCATCTCGAGACCCGTTACATGGGCATCGCCATCAATCCTCGCGCCATCATTGACTTCGAGAACTATACCACACACCGCGATGTGTTCGCTTTTGACCGCAAGACATGCGAGAAAGCCGTCAACTACGCTCCGCGCTACAGCAAGCACAAAGCCAAGTATGCCTCTAAATCCAAATCAGGCAAAAAGAAAAAAGCCACACGTCGCAAGGCTCGCCGTCGTTAAGCATTTAAAATTTAAGACATCAAGAGTGCCGCATAATTTGTGTGGCACTCTGTTTTTTTCGTATCTTTGTCATTGTGGAAACCAATCAACGACTGACCAACCCCTACAAGCAGGGAGCCGACAACGGATTTGTGCTCGGAGCATATCTGAGCGCCCTGTTTTTCACGACTGCTTTCGCGCTCGAAGTGCCTTTGCTGGGCATCCTTTCGACGTGTATGATTGTCGCCATACCCGTCATCATATTCATGATGCTCCGACGCACATGGATACGTGACCGCGGCATGTCACTCTTCTCGAGCCTGTGGATGCAGGGCATCATGGCATTTGCATGCGGCGGCATCATCTCCGGCCTCGTGGCTTACGTGTACATCCGCTGGATAGAGCCCGAGTGGCTGACATCCCAGGTCAAAAACATGATAAGCCTCTACCAGTCAGTGGAAAACGGGCAGCAGGTAGCCGACATCCTGCAGACCATACTTAAGCAGGGACTTTTGCCTACACCCATACAGATGGTCATACAGATGCTGTGGTTTGAGATATTTGCCGGCTCTGTGGTATCACTACTCGCCACCCTCATAGTCCGCGCCATCAAACCAAGGCAGACACCCGACAACCGATAGACACAACCGCCATGTCACAGACCCCAACCGCAATCCCCGACATATCCGTCGTAGTACCCCTATACAACGAAGCCGAATCGCTTCCCGAACTCGAAGCGTGGATAGCCCGCGTTATGGCCGACAATAATTTCACCTACGAAATCATCTTTGTCAACGACGGTTCCACCGATGACTCATGGGAGGTCATCAGGCATCTGAGCGAAGCGAATCCCAATGTCCATGGCGTATGCTTCCGCCGCAACTACGGCAAGTCGCCGGCCCTCAACACCGGCTTTGCACGGGCGAGAGGCTCCGTGGTCATCACCATGGACGCCGATCTCCAGGACTCTCCCGACGAGATACCCGAGCTTTACCGCATGATCACCCGGGAGGGCTACGACCTCGTCAGCGGCTGGAAGCAGAAACGCTACGATCCGCTGTCAAAGACCATACCCACCAAGCTCTTCAACGCCACAGCCAGGCGTGTCAGCGGCATCAAAAACCTTCATGACTTCAACTGCGGACTCAAGGCCTACCGCAACAAAGTGGTCAAGCATATCGAAGTCTACGGAGACATGCACCGCTACATCCCCTATCTGGCCAAAAACGCCGGATTCACACGCATAGGCGAGAAAGTCGTGCACCATCAGGCCCGCAAGTACGGCACGAGCAAATTCGGCCTCGACCGCTTCGTCAACGGCTACCTTGACCTCGCCACGCTCTGGTTCACAGGCAAATTCGGAGCCAAACCGATGCACTTCTTCGGGCTGCTCGGCTCGCTGATGTTTTTCATCGGCCTCGTGGCAGTAATAGCCGTCGGAGCCATCAAGCTCTACAACATGTACCATGGCAACCACTACTCGCTCGTGACCGATTCCCCCTACTTCTACATCTCCCTGACCACCATGATTCTCGGCACCCAGCTGTTTTTGGCCGGATTTGTAGGCGAACTGGTGGTGCGCAACTCTCCGCGGCGCAACGACTACGAGATAGATCAGGAATTCTAAGACCAATCAGAACCCTCACCCCAATACCTTTTACACACTATGAAATTTGCAGAGAAATGTGACCGCATCTTCGCCGACACCACTTCACGATACCACATCACAGACAATGTCGATGCCAAATTCGAAAACCCCTTCGAAGCAGGTTCGATAGAACACACCCTCGCCGAGAAAAACTGGATAGACGCCGTGCAGTGGCATCTGGAGGACATCATCCGTGACCCTGACATTGACCCGGTGGCCGCCCTCGCGCTCAAACGCCGCATTGACCGCTCCAACCAGGACCGCACCGACATGGTAGAGGAAATTGACACATTCTTCCGCTCCAAATATGCCGATGTGAAGCCGGCCGCTGATGCTACCATCAACACCGAGAGCCCGGCCTGGGCACTTGACCGCCTCAGCATCCTCGCCCTGAAGATTTACCACATGGAGTGTGAGGTCAACCGCCCCGACGCCACTTCGGAGCATGTGGCAAAATGCCGCAACAAGCTCAATGTACTCCTTGAGCAGCGCACTGACCTGACATCGGCCATAGATGCCCTGCTTGACGACATAGCCGCCGGACGCAAATACATGAAGGTCTACCGCCAGATGAAGATGTACAACGACACCGACACCAACCCCGTCCTCTACCAGAAGAAATAACCTCACCCACCACAATATGCACATAATCATATCCCGCTTCTCGGCTATCGGAGACGTGGCCATGACCATCCCGGTCATCTACGGACTGGCAAAGGCCAATCCGCGCCACCGCTTCACAATGCTGACCAAGCGGGGTATGGCACGCATATTCGTCAACCCTCCGCGCAATCTGGAGATAATCGGCCTTGATTTCAAGGGCAATCCGCTGAGTGACTGGCGCACCCTCGCCGCAGCAGTGGATTCAGTCAAGGACAAAGCACGCGGCAAACGCTACTTCGTGGACCTGCACGATGTGCTGCGCTCACGTCTGTTGGCATGGGTATGCCGCACGAGAGGCTTCCAGACCCTGCGTTTTGACAAAGCCCGCAAAGCTAAAAAACAGATTATCAGCCACAAACCTGGCGCGGAAGTATCGTCAAACTTCATCCGCTATGCAGCTCCTTTCGCCAAAATCCCGGGACTGAAACCGGCCGCTGCATTCCACTCCATATTTCCGGGAGGCAGGGGCGACAAAAAACTGTTTGAACACATTACAGGAGTTCGCCGCGAAGGCGAACGATGGGTAGGCATCGCCCCCTTTGCCGCCCATGAGGGCAAAATCTACCCACAGGACCTGATGAAGCAGGTCATCGACGAGCTTGCCTGGAAAGGAAGTATCCGCATATTCCTGTTAGGTGGAGGCAAGCATGAAAAGGAGATTCTTGACGCTTGGGCCGCGGAATATGACAATGTCACATCACTCGCCGGAAGCGGACTTAGCCTCGAAGCCGAGCTGTCACTTATGAGCCATCTTGACCTCATGCTCACCATGGACTCCGCCAACATGCACTTCTCATCGCTCGTCGGGACGCCATCGCTCAGCATATGGGGAGCCACATCGCCTGTGACAGGCTTCGCTCCCTACCGCTCCCCAGATAGCAGCACCCCCAACAGGTATATACAGGCCGAAGGCCTGCCGTGCCGTCCGTGCTCGGTGTTTGGCAACAAGCCGTGCCGCATAGGGGGCTACCCGTGTCTCCGCCGCATAACCCCGGGGCAAGTGACAGAGCGCATAATTGCAACACTGCAAGGCAACGACAAAGCTCTGTGAGCCGATTAACATTCCATCGCATATAATCGCGTCCTAAGGCCTGTTTACAGCCCTGACAGCCCATCATAGCACCATAGCACCAACAGGCTTGCTATGGGGCACAATAAAGACGCGCCATGAATCCGCGTCACCACCGTTTTTTTTGCAGAAGCCCGGAACGCAGACGCATGGCGCGTCAAAAAAAAGTCTATATGTATGCGGCGTCAGTCGTTGATGTGTATGAGCATCAGTTTGCCCTGCTCCAATGCCTTGACAGCATGCAGCGTGTTAGGGGGCATCACCACCACATCGTTTTTCTTCATATAATGAAGGTTATCTTCTATACTGATCTCAAAAGCGCCCTCTACAATCTGTATCATCACTGCGAATGGTACAGAATGTACATCAATCTTGACATCCTTGTCAAAGGCAAGCATGCTGACTCCGCCTCCTTTGGCTGATACCAAGTCCTTACGCACAACGTGTCCGGCCTCGTATTCAATCTGAGATCCGAGACGGAACGGCAGCCGCTCCATTACATTTGATGCCATAGTCTACTTAAATTTCAGGTTATACAGTTTAAATATAACAAACCCGAATAAGTAACAGTTCATCAATGAAGAGGCTTATATGCTCGCGTACAGGGGGGGGGGGAGAAAAGAAGGCGCCATCAGTGATGTGACGCGCCTCCCTTTTTATGTCCGGATTGATGGTCGGAGCAATCAGTCTTCCTTCATATTGTGGAAGACGTTCTGCACGTCCTCGTCCTCTTCAAGTTTCTCAAGGAGCTTGTCAAGCGTGACACGCTGCTCCTCGGTCACCTCTTTGAGGTCGTTGGGGATGCGCTCGAACTCCGCGCTGACGATTTCAAAACCATTTTCCTCAAGGTACTTCTGGATGTTGGCAAACTCCTCAAAAGCACCGTAGAGCACGATTTCGTCCTCGTCGTTCTCCAGCTCGTCCACACCGTAGTCGATGAGTTCAAGCTCGAGATCTTCAAGGCTCACGCCGTCTTTGGGTTTGATTTTAAACACGCTCTTGTGGTCAAACAGGAACGTCAGAGAGCCCTGTGTGCCGAGCGAGCCGCCGAACTTGTTGAAGTAAGAGCGGACGTTGGCCACGGTGCGTGTGTTGTTGTCAGTGGCAGCCTCCACGAAGATAGCGATGCCGAAGGGGCCGTATCCTTCGTAGGTGATTTCCTTATAGTCGCTTGCATCCTTGTCGGTAGCCTTCTTGATGGCACGTTCCACGGTATCTTTGGGCATATTGGCAGCCTTGGCGTTGTGCATAAGCACACGCAGACGTGGATTAGTGTCGGGATCGGGACCACCGGCCTTGGCGGCGATAGTGATTTCCTTGCCGATACGGGTAAATGTACGGGACATATTACCCCAGCGTTTCAGTTTTCGCGCTTTGCGATATTCAAAAGCTCTTCCCATAGTGGTGAGTTAGTTTTGATTTTATGTTTATAGTTGTTGTTATTGTTGTTGCGTTCATTTCATCATGCGTCAGCGGAGAGTGGCTCCGAGACGTTTGCCGAGATTGGCGGTCACCTTGTTCATCACAGCCTCTATCTGCTTGTCCTGAAGAGTATTTTCGGCATCCTGGAGAGTCAGGGATATGGCATATGATTTCTTGCCCTCGGGCAGGTTCTTGCCCTCGTAGACGTCAAAGAGGCTTACGTCCTGGAGCAGACGCTTCTCGCTTTCGCGCACTACCTGGGCTATCTGTTCCATGGTCACGCCCTTGTCTACGAGCAGAGCGAGGTCACGCTTGACAGGATGGGTCTTGGCGATATTAGCCGCGGTCACATTGCGTTTCAGCGCCATTGATGTCAGAGCCTCCCAGTCAAGTTCGGCATAGCACACAGGCTGCTTTATATCCATCATGTGAAGCTGGCTCTTGGCAACGATGCCGAGAGTGGCAAGATGCTTGCCGTTACGGCTGCTCACAGTCATGCATGCTGCCATGAGCGGATGCTTCGCCACCTCCCATTTCAGCTCACGCATGGAGATGCCGAGCACATCCATCACATCCTCCACATAAGCCTTGAGGTCGTAGAATGTGGATTCAGCCGACGGACGCACCCAGTTGCCCGGAGCGACATTTCCGGTCACCCACATGCCCAGTTTCGCCTTCTGGCTGTAGGGGGCGAGGGGACGCTCGGCAGTAGACTCGGCCTCGGGATTGAGCGAGTAGACATTACCGCTCTCCACGAGCATCAGCGAGTCCTCGCGTCGGTTGACATTACGGGCTATGGATTCCAGACCACCGTAGAGCAGGGTCTGGCGCATCACACTGAGATCGGTGCTGAGCGGATTGAGCAGCGACACGCAATTAGCGAGAGGGAAAGCCTCATTGTCGGCATAATAACGCTCCGATGTCAGCGAGTTGCACATTATCTCATTGAATCCCCGGGCGGCAAGCATGGCTATGATTTCAGCTGTGAGATGGGCACGCTTGTCGGTCGGAGTCATGTATTGCAGGCATGAGTGCACCTCATCGCCGGGCAACACATTATTATATCCATAGATGCGGAGTATGTCCTCGACCACGTCACAGGGGCGAGTCACATCCACGCGGTATGTAGGAATCAGCAGGTCCACGGCGCCGTCAGTGCGTCCGGCTATCTCCATCTCGAGCGAGGTGGCTATAGCGTCAACCTTGTCAGCGTCAATATGGGTGCCTACAAGGCGGTCAAGGTAATCGTATTCGAGATGCACCTTGGCCCGCTCTACCTGACGGGGATAGATATCGACAGGCTCGCCGACAATCTCTCCGCCGGCCACCTCTTTGATAAGTATGGCAGCGAGCAGCAGATTGTACATGGTGCCGTTGGGGTCGACTCCGCGCTCGAATCTGAACGAGGCGTCGGTGTTGAGTCCCTGCCGACGCGCAGTCTTGCGGACAGAAGTGGGGTGGAAACATGCGCTCTCGATAAACACGTTGCGCGAGGCCTCCGTCACACCCGAGTCCAGACCGCCGAACACACCTGCGATACATAGCGGACGCTCGGTGTCACATATCATCAGGTCGCGGCTGTCGAGTTTGCGTTCCACGCCGTCAAGCGTCACGAAGGTCTCCCCTTCCCGAGCGGTCTTGACTATGATTTCGCCGCCGGCTATGCGGTCGGCGTCAAAGCTGTGGAGCGGCTGGCCGAAACCGTGGAGGATATAGTTGGTTATATCCACGATATTGTTGATAGGACGCTGGCCGATGGCAGTCAGACGCTGCTTGAGCCAATCGGGGCTCTCCTTGACAGAGACATTGCGTATGGTCACTCCGCTGTAGCGGATACATGCTTCAGTATCCTCCACCTTGACGCGGATTGCATCGCCGTCAGGCACGTCGACCTTGAAGCCGTCGACAGCCGGACGAATCAGGGCTGCACCTTCGCGGTGGCAAGCATCCCATGCCGCGAGGTCACGCGCCACGCCGAAATGGCTTGCCGCATCAATGCGGTTAGGAGTCAGGTCCACCTCTATCACATAGTCCGACGAGAGGTTATAGTATTGGGCGGCAGGAGTGCCCGGCTTCACATCGTCAGTGATAACTATGATGCCGTCATGGCTCTTGCCCACGCCTATCTCATCCTCTGCGCATATCATGCCCAGCGACTCCACGCCGCGGATTTTGGATTTCTTGATTTTGAATTCCTGGTCACCGTCATAGAGAGTAGTGCCTACGGTAGCCACAACGACAGTCTGCCCGGCGGCCACATTGGGAGCACCGCAGACTATCTGGGTCGGCTGTCCGTCGCCAAGGTCCACCGTGGTGATGTGCAGGTGGTCACTGTCAGGATGCTCCACGCAGGTGAGCACCTTGCCGATGACTATGCCTTTGAGACCGCCGCGTATTGATTCCACCTCCTCTATGCCGCCGGTCTCCAGACCGATTGACGTGAGGGCTTCGGCAATCTTCTCCGCGTCAAGGTCTATGTCGATATACTGACGCAGCCAGTTGAGTGATATATTCATATTGGATATTGTCGGGCAGTGGTTAATCAGTTGATGATGTCAAATCCGGTGTATTTGCGCAGCACCTCGGGCACCACGATACCTTCAGGAGTCTGGTTGTTTTCGAGCAGAGCGGCCACTATGCGCGGCAGAGCAAGCGCGGAACCGTTGAGCGTATGCACCAGAGCCGTTTTCTTGTCAGCCGTGCGGTAGCGGCATTTGAGACGGTTGGCCTGATAGGTCTCGAAGTTTGACACCGAAGACACCTCAAGCCAGCGTTTCTGTGCAGCCGAGAACACTTCGAAATCGAAAGTGATGGCCGAAGTGAAGCTCATGTCACCGCCGCAGAGGCGGAGTATATGCCAGGGCAGACCGAGCTTCTCGAGCAGACCCTGCACGTGGTCCTTCATCTCCTCAAGAGCAGCGTAGGAATTTTCAGGCTTCTCGATGCGCACGATTTCCACCTTGTCAAACTGATGCAGGCGGTTGAGACCGCGCACATCCTTGCCGTAGCTGCCGGCTTCGCGACGGAAGCATGCCGAGTAGGCGCAATTCTTGACCGGGAGCTGATCGTCAGTCAGGATGACGTCGCGGTAGAGGTTGGTGACAGGAACCTCGGCGGTGGGGATGAGATAGAGGTTGTCCTCATTGATATAGTACATCTGACCCTCCTTGTCGGGGAGCTGACCTGTGCCGTATCCCGATGCCTCATTGACCACATAGGGGGGCTGTATCTCCAGGTAGCCAGCCTTGCCAGCCTCGTCAAGGAAGAACTGGATGAGGGCACGTTGCAGACGTGCACCCTTGCCTACATACACAGGGAAACCAGCTCCGGTGATTTTCACACCGAGATCGAAGTTGATCAGATTGTATTTCTTGGCGAGGGCCCAGTGGGGAAGCGCATCCTCGGGAAGGTCGGGCATCGGACCGCCGGTCTTCTCCACCACATTATCGGCAGCCGTTTTACCTTCGGGTACTGCGGCGCAGGGTATGTTGGGGATGGTCAGCAGGATGTCGCGGATGCTTCCCTCGACCTCTGACAGCTCGGCGGCTTCAGCAGCCTGCGATGCTTTAAGTTCTGCCACGAGAGCCTTGGCTTTGTCAGCCTCGTCCTTCTTGCCCTCTTTCATGAGAGCACCGATAGCGGCAGCGTGCTTCTTCAGTTCGCCTGCCATATTGTCGCTGTTGAGCTGGAGAGCGCGGCGGCGGTCATCCAGAGCGATTATTTCGTTGATTCTTTCCTGAGCGTCAAAGCCCTTTACTGCCAGTCGCTCGACTATCAGCGCGGGGTCTGCTTTAATCTGCTGTAGAGTAAGCATATATTTTGTTTTTGATATTATTTCGTGAATTTTTCAGGAATCAGGCGAGGAGTTCGCGCACTTTGGCAGAGATGACTTTGCCATCGGCACGTCCGGCGAGAGCCTTTGAAGCCACGCCCATGACCTTGCCCATCTCCTTGGCAGATGTAGCGCCTACCTGAGCGATGATTTCGCGAAGCTTGGCGGTAAGCTCTTCATCGGAGAGCGGCTGGGGGAGGTATTCCTCGATAACGGCAGCCTCGGCAAGCTCGTTGTCAGCGAGATCCTGACGGTTTTGCTCGGCGTATATCACGGCTGTCTCCCTGCGCTGCTTCGACATCTTGGCAAGTATTTTCAGAGCGGCATCGTCACTGAGAGTGCCGTCGCCGCCTTTGGCTGTCTTGGCTTCAAGAAATTCTTTTTTGATGCCGCGGAGAGTCTCGAGACGCACCTTCTCCTTGGCGAGCATTGCCGACTTGATGTCGGCACTGATTGTGTCAAATAGATCCATAAGGCTATTTCTTCGTTATATCGTTTTGTGTACTTTAATGCTGGTGCACTTGTGCAGGACGGAAAGCGTTGGAGAACTGGAGGATTATCATCTTGTAGGGACATGCCATGGCATGTCAGCCTTCCTATAACTTGATTCAAGCCATCACAGACAGCCCAGTCAGACATGCCATGGCATGTCCCTACAGGCTTTAGCGTGATTTTTGGCGGTTCTGCAACACCCACCCTACAGGTATGCTAAAGCATTTCCTTGTAGGTCTTTGGAAGTGCAAATTTAGCGAATTTTTCAGAATTTAATATTATAATGTATAGATACAATCGTGGCATATGGTATTTTTTGTTTTACAAAATTTTAATATCTTTGCCATTAATTTGGAAAATGCGCGTTAACCTATTCTCTCCGTCATCCGAACCAAGGTGACGAGGGTTTCAACCAGGCTATGCAATATCATGATAATTAGAAACATACGATTTTTCAGAGACTGTATGGATTGGCACACTCTGTCATGGCACTGCTGTATATGGACTTCTATCTGCACCATAGCATTCGGCAGCACGGGATGTGTCCGCGACAATGAGAATTATCCACAGGAGACCATGGCGGCTTTCGAACGCATCGACTCCATCATGTCAATCCATGACCACATCATAGCCGACAAAGAGCAGCAGCTCAATCAGATGCGCATGCTCCAGCATGAGCTGGACGACCGAGGGCGCGTGGGTCTGTACCACCGCCTGTTTGAGGCATATTACTCCTATGACTTCGACTCGGCAGCCCATTACGCGCGCCTCAAATACGACGCCGCACTGAAAATCCGAGACACCCACACGATGGCTCAGGCAAAGGTCAACATCGCCAAGACAGAGCTCGCTTCAGGAAATGAGATCATAGCCATGGACACGCTCAAATCCCTTGCCATGACCGACACCGCGAGATATGCCGACATAAGGAAAGGCTACTACGATGCCATAGCCAACCACCAGTTTGCCAAAGGCAACCGAGCCGACAAGGAATTTCAGTGGCTCATCGATAACGCAAAGCCAGGGAGCAAGGGACTCGCCTACAACAAAGTAGCATATCTCAGAAGCCAAGGACGGCACAAGGAAGCATTGGAAGTAATCACCGCAAGCCGCGAGAGACTTACACGCGACATACACGGAATAGCCATGGCTGACTTCGTGACTGCACAGATCTATCTGTCGCTGGGTGACACAGTCGGCGCAACGCAGCTGCTTGCTAACAGCTCCATCCATGACCTGATGTCGCCAGTGCGCGACTACACTTCGCTCTACCAGCTCGCCACTATCCTCTTCGGCAACGGAGATGTGGACCGCGCCTACCGCTACCTGACCTTTGCCACCAAGGACCACTACGCATCAAAGGTCAACAACAACCTCCTCGCTATCAATAACATGATGCCCGTCATCATATCAGCCCATGACAAACGCAACTATGAACGCACACGTCTCCAGACTGCCATGACCATAGGCATCGCCATTCTTGCGATAGCTCTGCTGATAGTGCTGTGGTTTCTGTACCAGCAGCTACGCCGAGCCTCCAGGGCAAACCGCGCCAAGTCACTTCTCAACGAGCGTCTTGTCATTGCATCCAAGCGTCTGAAATCACTTAACCACACCCTCACACAGAGCAACACCACCAAAGACGCTTACATACTCCAGTATCTCAACCTGTGCTCATATTATATCGACAGCCTTGACCGTTACCGCAACAACCTGCGTGCGATAGCGCGAACCAAAGGTGTCCAGCAGATGCTCGACCACCTCAACTCGTCAAATCTCCACGACCGCGAACTTAAAGAATTTTATCACAACTTCGACACAACGTTTCTGCGGCTGTTTCCAGATTTCGTAGAGCGCTTCAACGATCTGCTCGAGCCTGACAAACGGCTCGTGATGCCTGCCCCCGACACCCTCAGCACCGAGATGCGAGTGTTTGCCCTGATGCGACTCGGCATCACCGAGTCAGACCGCATCGCCACATTCCTCCGCCGCAGCACTTCGACCATATACAACTACCGCGTCAAAATGCGCAATGCAGCCATAGGAGACCGCGACAGTTTTGAGGAAAAAGTGATGAAAATAGGGCAATAAATCAGCTATTTTGCATAACTAACCACTACTATTTAGAGCATCATGCAAAGCACTAAATATCTGATTTACAAAAGGAATAATCTAATACATCACTACTATTTGCCTACAATTAATTGACAATCCTCCGGAGCCATAGTAATTTTGCATTGCATCCTTGAGAGCAAGGGTGGCCCAACAAAGAAATTACGATATAGAAAATGCTCTGATAAATTATTCTCTCTCGCTTTGACTCCTACAATCATGGGGCGGTTTCCAATGTAATTCCCGATTTAGGAAGCAATGAAAAAACATTATTAGATTATTTTGTCCTACGCATATATATATTTCTACAAATTAAGAACTCTGATTTAGAACATCACCTGAGAGTGGAAACGACGATAGGCGACCGTGAGGCCGCCTATTCTTTTTATTAAGGCATTGAATAAGGGTGTCGCAAACTTGTATTCAGCCACTCAAACTTGTAGGGATGCACCCCAATGCTGTTCACTTAAGGAATGCACACATCG
>UQDU01000045.1 GCA_900539915.1 uncultured Bacteroidales bacterium
ATTATCATGTAATTGTCGAATATTACGTCTATTTGAGGGATTTTATAGCTTAAGTGAACAGCATTGGGATATGTCATGGCATGTCGCCTCAAGCTATGCTAATGAGGGGTGTCGCGTTAGCAGACATGCCATGGCATGTCCCTACTACGATGGATACATTCCTTGAGTTAGGGACATTGCAGTGTGGTTACTGCTTTGGGCGGAGGGTGACGGAGCCGTCGGGGGAGAGGGTGACGGCTTCGCGGTCGAGGAGGGTGCGGACGGCGGCGATGACGGCTTCGCGGTGTGACTGGCCGAGCTGGCTGACCATGTAGTCGATGGTGTGGCCTCCGGGCTGTCCGGCGAGGTAGGCTACCGATTCCTCCACATTGACATCGTAGGAGGCGGATTTGCTGCGGCTGCGGCACACGTCACACTGTCCGCAGTCAGTCTGCGGTTTTTCGCCGAAATATTCGAGCATCCCCGTGACGCGGCAGCGGTCAGTGTCAAAGGCAAACCGCCGCATGGCTGCGATGCGGTGTTCCATCACCTGTTTGCGCTGCTCATAGACGGCCAGCGGCATATCCACATGTTTGGGCAGCACGCGCCTTATCGGCATATAGAGGTAGGGGAGCGATCTGCGAGGTATGTAGTGGACGGCGTGCAGCCGTGTAAGCTCCAGGAGGGCCTCATAGACGGCGTTCTCGCTCATCTGGCACCGTGAGGCTATCAATGATTCGGAAATATTGACATAGTCCGCAAAAAGCCCTGAATAGCTCCTCAGGAGGCATTGCAACACACGGTCGGCATCATCCGACAGCTCCAGGTCATATAGGCGGTGCTTGTCGATGAGCACCATCACACGTCCGCGTCCGCCAATGTCGTCGCTGTACTCGATGTATCCGGCTCGTGTGAGCAGACCGAGAGCGGAGTGTGCCGTCGTGGCGTTGAGATGAAATGTCGTGATGAAGCGGTTGAAATCAAACTCGTAGGTGTGGCCTACGCCTTCGCCTACAGGTATATTGGCAAATGTGCACGCCAGCTCGTAGACCCGGCGTATGAAGTCCTGAGGGGGAAAGGCGTCGGATATGCGGCGTGACAATGTGGCCTTATCATAAGGGGCTACGAGCAGCACCGCATAGGCATGCTTGCCGTCGCGTCCGGCACGTCCGGCTTCCTGGTAATATTCTTCGAGCGATGGCGGCAGGTCATAGTGTATGACGGCTCTTACGTCGGATTTGTCAATGCCCATGCCGAACGCATTCGTGGCCACGATGACGCGGATGGAGCCGTCTTTCCATCGGTTCTGCTTGTCGGCCTTGTCGGCAGGGTCAAGGCCGGCGTGGTAATAGTCGGCACTGATGCCGTTTTCGGCGAGAGTACGGGCGATTTCCACGGTGCGGCGTCGCGACCTGACATAGACGATGGCAGTGCCCGGGACGCCGTTGAGCACGCGCAGCAGCGGTGTCTCCTTGTGTGAGTCATATCTGACGATATAGCTCAGGTTGTCGCGATGGAAGCTGCGGGCGTAGATTTTATGCTCCTTGAAGTCCAGACGCTCCATGATGTCACCGGCCACCTGCGGAGTGGCGGAGGCCGTCAGGGCGAGTACGGGTGCATCGGGAAACAGCCGGCGCACGCCGGCGATGGCGAGATAGCTCGGCCGGAAGTCGTAGCCCCACTGCGATATGCAGTGTGCCTCGTCGACCACTATCATGCTGACGCGAAGCGATGACAGTGTGGACATGAAAGTCTCTGATTTCAGTTTTTCGGGCGACACATAGAGCAGTTTTGCCTTGCCGGCATAGCAGCGGTCAAGCGCGAGGTTATGCTCGCGCAGAGTCATGCCGGAGTAGAGGTATGTGGCGGTGATGCCTACACGGCGCAGGTTGTCGACCTGGTCCTTCATAAGCGATATGAGCGGAGTGACCACGAGAGTCAATCCGTCGAGCATCATCGCCGGAACCTGAAACGTGAGGCTTTTGCCGCCTCCTGTAGGGAGCAGCCCGAGGGTGTCATGCCCTGCAAGCACCGACGAGATAATCTCCTGCTGAAGCGGACGGAAGCCGTCGTAGCCCCAGTAGCGCTTGAGGACATCGTGCATGTCGTCTGACGTATAGGCCTGGGAGCCCATCTCTATTCCCTTGGCCGGATTTCCTTGATGAGAAACTGTATCGCCGAGTTGGAGCGCATGTGCTTGTTTTCCTCAATCGTGTAGCAGATGTCAAACGGCTTTCCGGCGTGGATGTGCTCGAAGTGCCGGGCCATGTTGAAGCCTATGCCGTTGAAAACCTTGCCCGACGTCGGGTCTACCAGCTCCAGCTTGATATGCTCGAGATTCTTGCCCACGAGTTTGCTCGTGCCGAAGTCCGAGACATTCTCCGTGCAGAACACCGGTTTCTGGTTTCCGGGTCCGAACGGATTGAAGTGGCGCAACGTGCTGACAAATTCCGGCGTAATCTGGGAAAATGTCACCACAGCGTCGATGTAGAGTTGCGGAGTAAGCTGGTCGGGGGTGATGTTCGCGCTGACATATTCCTCAAACCGACGGCGGAATTCCGGCACATTTTCCTCCTTCATCGACAGCCCCACGGCGTAGGGGTGTCCGCCGAAATTCTCAAGCAGGTCACGGACGCTGTCGGCAGCCTTGTAGACATCAAAACCCTGCACCGAGCGTGACGAGCCTGTAGCGAGTCCGTTGGCAAATGTAAGCACTACGACCGGCTTGTAATACAGTTCGGTCAGGCGTGACGCCACAATGCCTATTATGCCTTTGTGCCAGTCCTTGTTGTAGATGACGATTGATTTCTGCGATGCCAGGTCTTCGCTGTGACCTTCGAGCAGCGCGTTGGCCTCCTCGGTGATGCGCTTGTCGAGTTCCTTGCGGTCCTGGTTATACTGGTCTATGGCCTTGGCGCGGTCAAGCGCGTCCGCACTGTCGCGCGATACAAGCAGCTCCACGGCCTCGCGTCCGCTCTGCATGCGTCCCGAGGCATTGATGCGCGGACCTATCTTGAATATCAGGTCGCTTACGGTGATTTCCCTTCCGGTCAGGCCGCATATGCGTATTATGCCACGCAGGCCCATATTGGGGTTGCTGTTGATGCGGCGCAGTCCGTGGTAGGCCAGTATGCGGTTTTCGCCTACCATAGGCACTATGTCGGCGGCGATGGATACCGCCACAAGGTCAAGCAGCGAATAGAGGTCAGTCGTGTCAAGTCCGTTGGACAAGGCAAAAGCCTGCATCAGCTTGAATCCCACTCCGCATCCGCTCAGATGTGGGAAGGGATAGCCGGAGCCTTCGAGCTTGGGGTTAAGTATCGCCACTGCTTCGGGCAGACGGTCGTCGGCCATGTGGTGGTCGCAGATGATGAAGTCTATGCCCTTGGATTTGGCATATGCTATCTCGTCCACGGCTTTGACGCCGCAGTCAAGTATGATAATCAGCTTCACCCCGCTCTCGGCCGCCGCGTCGATGGCCTGGATGCTCACACCGTAGCCTTCGTCATAACGGGTGGGGATGTAGTAGTCAATGTTGGAGTAGAAGTTGCTGAGGTATTTATACACGAGAGCCACAGCTGTAGTGCCGTCTACATCGTAGTCGCCAAATACCCTTATCTTCTCTTTTCGCCCCATTACGGAGTTTATACAGTCCACAGCTGCAGCCATACCGTCGAGGAGGAAGGGATCGTGCATATCACCGAGCGACGGATGAAAGAATCTTTCGGCCGCGTCAATGGTGGTAATGCCACGCTCCACCAGCAACTCGCTGATAGGCTGACAGTTGGCGAAGCGTTTGTCAAGCTCCGTCTCCTGCTTCTGCTGCTTGGATGTAAGGGGCACATAATTCCATGTCCTTGTCATTTATGTCGTTTTTTTATTTCCTCTTAGGTATGGGCCGCGACGAGCCGTGGCTCCGGGCCGCAAAAGTGACGCCTTGCCGAAACAATGAGTCGGGGTTACATGGTCGAGCTGCGTCCTGTCATGCCAAAGAGAGCTCAGACAAGGAGATTTAGGATGCTTTGTACATGCAAGTTATCCCGTGTAGTTCCGTATTAGATTATGTGATGATAACTTACGGAGGTCCAGATGTGTAAGACCGTATTAAGTAGTACGTTGCTTCGTGACGATACTTTTTGCAAATTTAGCAAAATTTCCGTTATATTTTCTATCAGTTGTGTTAATAAATGGCAATCCCGCGGCCGGCTTTTTAAGCGCAGACGCGGGATTGCGTGTTATGTGTCCGGGATGCCCGGGAGCTGCTAAGTGTAAAATATTATTTTACAACTACAAACTCTACCGAGGGCGAGTGTCCGTAGGTATTTCCTTCGCGTATTATAACGTTGGCCTTGTAGCGTCCGTCGGCTATTTTCTTGCCGTCGGTTCCGGTCAGGTCCCATGTCCCGGCAGTGCCGATGCCGTTGGCGGTGTAGACGGTGTGTCCCTCCATGTCACGGACTACGAGCATAATCTCTGCGTTTTCAGGGATGTCGGTCTCGGCGATGCTGTAGGTCATCATGTCACGAGCAGGGTCGTCCTCTATGATCAGAGTGGCCTTGAGGGCGGTTGACACGACTGTGAAGTTGATGGTCTCGGTGGCGGTGTTGCCGGCGATGTCGCTTACTGTAAGGCTGATCGAGTGGCGTCCGTCGGCGAGGTTTGACAGCGGATACACGAGTTTCATGCTGTTGTCGGCTCCGGGAGTCATGCGCGACAGCACATTCTGAAGCTCTGTGGTGCCGTCAAGCACCAGCATGAGGTTACTGTTGAGAGAGCCTGACACGTCTATGCCGGTCTGGGCGTCCTTGACGGTAGCATATATTGTGGGGTTGGCGGATACTATCGAGCCGTCGGTAAATGTGTCGGCATTGTCAAGATACATGCTTGCAATCGTCGGGGCTTCGGTATCTCCTGATTCAGGCATATCCACTTGCTTGACAGCAAGTGCCTTTGATGTGCCTGTGGCTACCAGGCTCTTGTCATCGGAGATGGCATATATGCTGATGCGGTTACTGATGCCGGGAAGATTGCCTGTAGGCATGGTGAACGAGGCTTCAAAGACGCCCTCTTTGACGGGCACTTTGAATTTGGCTATCTGAGTGTCATCCCACTCCATGTTCATGGTGTTGAGGGTGGAGCGTTCCGGGCCGTCAAGCACTGTGATGGTGGCCGTGCCGTTAAATGATGCATCGGTCGTTTCGTTGCCAAGGGCTGAGATGTGTCCCTTCAAGGTGACAGTGCTGAACGGATTCACTATGATAGTACCCTCCTCATCGGTGGGGGTCTTGCCGGCTATTTCGGTGAGTACAGCCGAGTGGGAGAGCCCGATTACAGGAAGTGCCGGGTCGCCCGAAAGCACATAGCAAGCTGAGTTGATGGTCAGGTCATCAAATACGTTTGAAGCCATGTTGTTGTCACGCATCAGTGTGCGTTTGGTCGCACGGTACACGTCGCCGATGTTCATGCCGGGCTTGGCTGAGAAGATGCGTCTGGTAAATTCCTGTGCCAGCTGCAGGTTCTGTGCCGGATACACTTCGCGACAGGCAGCCACTACGGCCATCATGCCGCCGTCGGCTTTGGCGGTGAATTTGTGGACGAGACTGTTGTTGTACCAGTCATATGTAAACGTAGAGCATGTCCCCAGCACTGCAAAAGGCTTGTAGTCGTAGTAGGTGGATGCAATCAGTCGGTTGTTCCACACGGGGAATACACTCTCGAAAGCGTCGGCGCGTGAGTGTCCCACGTAGGAGAAGAAGTAGGATCCGGCATTAAGCGATGCGGCAATGTCGGAGTGTACCTGCTGGTCACGGTCAGAATTGTTGCCGTCATAGAGCTCGGTGTATATGTTGTCGATTATGCCGGCCGGATTGGCTGCCGCAGCGGTGCCACGAGCCTTGTAGGAGTCTTCCGTAAACTGGCGGCTGGCGTCGCCGATCATCGTCAGGCGGTTGAAGTAGTCCGATTCGCCGGGGAAGCCCTTGAGGTAGCTGTCGATTTTGTTTACGACCTGGTCAGCATCGGCCTGGGTCATGGCGTCGATGACGCCTACCGCAACGCTTGCATACATCTGATGCGCCCTGTCACCGATGAAATCGTCATTGACTATGCCGAAGTAGTCGGCGAGGGCGTAGTTGCCGGTGGTCACGTTGGTGAGGAACGGGTCTTCGGCCTGATACGTCAGCATGTAGCCGTTGCCGGGGCCTGCCATGTGGACGTTGTCATGTGACATGGGCCCGAACAGCAGGATATAGCGGAACTTGCTCTTGTCGTTGACTGTGGTGCGTTTGCCGTCGCTGTCATAGTGCCATATGTCCTCGTCGTCATACTGATAAGAGGCGTCATTGCTGCGTCCGCGCTCGAAGAGCATTTTGGCAAACAGTCTGTAGGCCATGGCATGCGGTGTGCCCGAGCCGAATTCATTGATAATCTGGTCATGGGTCACCACCCTGACATCCATGCCCTGATATTTGCGGTGTATGTCGGCGAGTTTCTGAGCCTGTGCTTTGTAGTCGTCTACGGTTATGATCACCATGGCGGGTACCGGGTCGCTGCCGGTGCCTATGGCGTGGAGATTCTGGGGCTCTACGGTGCCCACCATTTCAGGTATGTACTGCTGCTGGGTGGGGTCGAATGCTATGAGCTGTCGGCAACCCTGCACGGCCTGGGTCCTGAAATCATATTTCCAGGTGGTAGAGGTGTTCTGAGGGTTGATGCGTGCGATATTTGACGGATTGGATACATCCCACACTATAGGAGTTGTGGTGAGGGATGATGCCGGAAGGGAGCCGGATGCCGGGGCTTTCTTGTAAAGCTGTATGCCGGTAGTGGACGACTCGTAAGTATTGACGCACATCAGCATCTGGGGTGTGCGCAGATAGTTGTGGCGCAGATACAGCACCATCTCGTCGTGACGCGAAATCCAGTTGTCCAGAGTGTGGGTAGGGGGCGAGGCCACATTTGCCGTTTCCACATTGAGCACAAGCGGATTGGAGTAGGCTGCGCTGGAGCTGCTCGATGTGTCTGTGATTTTGAAGCTTATATTGCCCCAGTTGGTGTAGCCTACGTAGCGGTATGGCTCTGACTGGGGATATGCGTTGGAAGCTGTCGTGGCTTTTATGTCAGACAGCTGTGCATTGTCGGGGTCAACCAGAGTAGGATATAGCTTCAGAGAGGTAGGGTTGCGTGTGCCCTCGAATCCATGGCGTATGTTGAGGTTGCAGCGTGACTCTGTGCTGCGGAGCGGATCGGTCAGCTCAAAGCTGTATGAAAGCTTGTCGGTGGTTTTCTCGCCTATGTAGAATGAGCCTCCTTCTTCGGGATGTAACTCGCGAGAGCGTGAATATTGGGCCGATATGTGGTTTGTCAGCCATTTGCCGGTGGACTTGGAGTAGACTTCGGTCATGCGGTCGTCAGCACCGGGCATCGCATCGGTCACGATGTAGTAGGTGTAGTCGCTGTAGCGGTTTTCGTTTATTGAGAACCTTGGCTTCTTGGGGTAGGCCGAATCAGCGGTTACAGTGATGCAGTAGATGCCGGGGTTGTAGAAAAACAGTCTCGCATTGTCGCCGCTGCCTGTACGGTAGGTGGGGATTACCTCCAGGTCGTCAGGGGTGCCGGCATCGAGCTTGTTGTCATGCAGCTCGGTGACGTTGAAGCCGAGGACGCGGACATTGCTGATGGAGGAGAACCCCCACTGGCGCAGCTGGGCGGCCGTGAGCTGCTGTACGCCGGCTTCGGAGCAGCGTATCTTTATGAACTTGCCGGCTGTCGATGACAGCTTTGATGTCTGGGCAAAATGGGACTTGTCCATAGTAGCTGCCGATGCCGATGACAGCGGTAGGGCTGCTGTGGTCAGTATGAACGCGCAAGAAAGAGAGAATAACTTTTGCGATAACATATTGGTATTGAAATATCTGATGTACTTGTTATGGTTGGCTTCGTATGTTGATTCACTTTATTTTCACTCGCAGCACCTCATGGACTCCTATGCTGCATTCGATGATGTCATCGGGGGCTATCGGCAGACGCACCGGGCTCAGCATCGGGATGATTACGTCGCCTGTCTTCAGAGTGACGTAGCGGGATGCGGCTTCCAGGGCAGTCTCCATGCCTATGTCCGATGAGGTCCACTGCGCTTGTGTCTGGCCGGCCGAGACGGTCAATGGCGCGTCGGGGAGTGGCTGCTGCCACTCCCCGAGGGTCAGAGCGCCGTCAAATGTCGACAGAAGGCCGATGGGCTGTCCGTTGCCTTGAAGGGCTCTGAGCATGTCTACAGGGACTGCCCATGCACCGAGGGTCATGGCGTCGACATAGCGCGATGCAAACCGTGGCGCTATGTTTTTGCCAAGACGGCCTATGCGGTATGCCGGGCCGATCGCCAGCTCCCACGAACTCTCAAACGGCGGCAGGAATACGGGCATCCCTGACGGGGTGATGGCGGAGTCGGGGATGAGCGAAAACAGAGCCGGATGTGTCACCGGGCATCCGGGATGTCTGCTGAATACGAGAGCTTTCATAGGCTTTTGCCCTCCTTGGCATCGTGGGCAGAGCTGCTGCCTGATATTTTGAGTCTGTGGTACATGACCGCAAGGTGGGCATAAATCGAGGTGTCCTGGACCACTATGTCTTCGCGGCTCACTATGCGGCAGGGAGTGAAATTCCACAGAGCCCGGATGCCGGCATTGACCATCTGGTCGGCCACTGTCTGCGCATGCTCCACCGGGACGGCCAGAATGCCTATCTCAGCATGGAAATCATTGACGAGGTCTGAGAGCTGCTCCGGGTAGTACACGTTTACTCCGGCCCTGCGGCTTCCGGCTATTGACGGATCGGTGTCTATGCCGGCCACTATGCGGAGCCCGAAACGCTGCAAGCCGCCGTCGGCAATCAGAGCCGCGCCGAGGCTTCCCACTCCGGCCATGATGGCATTGTGGCTCTCACGGAATCCGAGAAACTCTCCCAGTCGCGAGGCGAGGGCTTTGACCTCGTATCCTATGCGTGTCTTGCCTTTTATGCCGAGATATGATAGGTCTTTTGCTATCTGTGAGGCGTCTACGTTGATCTGCCTGGATATGGCTGTCGATGACACAAACTCCACGCCGTTAGAGTGCAGGCGGTCTATGTAAGCCAGATACCATGGGAGACGGCTTAGCGTAGGCTGCGGAAGCATTTCGTGGTGTATTGGGGTCTGTGGTGTCATAAAGCTAACAAATTTACGCTTTTAATCGGTTACAACAAAGCGTGTTGGGCAGTTTTAAACAGAATTGGTATTTCTTCGCAACCCCCCTGGGGCTTCACGTGCTATTCGCGGCCGCGGACTGCAAGTTTGCGCGACTCGGAGCTGTATTTCTCTCCGTCAGGCATGGAGATGGAAGCTCTGTAGACATATATGCCGGCAGATACGCGGGAACCTGCGTTAGTGGTCATGTCCCACGAAATCGGCTCGGTCATGTTGCCGTCGCTGTAGACGTGCTTGTCGGCCACCCATATTCTGCGTCCTCCGAGGTCAAATACCTCTATTTCCACATCAAGGTCCTTGTCCGGGCGGTCGTGGGTGACGTAGAAGAGGGTCTCTGATGAGGATGCGTTCGTCAGGGCATATACATCGATAAGCGTCGGGGCCACTGTGTCGTCAACCCAGAACTCTATGGTGCGACTGGTGCTGTTGCCGGTGTTGTCAAACACGGTCAGGGTGGCTGTATGGCCGCCTCCCGACAATCCCGACAGGGGATAGGCCAGAGATCCTGACGAGGTGGATGCGAAGTCAGGGAGGAAGTAGTCGGTCAGGTCCGACAGCACTTTGTATCCGTCGATGGTCAGTGTCATGGTGTGGCCTACGCCGCCGCTGCCGAGGTTGATGCCCAGGTTGTCATAGGCGTGGGCAAACAGGGTCGGGTTGGCGTCAACGGTGGAGGCGTTGGCAAAGTCGGCTCTGTTGAGGTACATCGTGTCGATGACCGGGGGTATGTCGTCGCTTATCTCAGGCTTGAATCCCGAGATGGTGAAGTCGGCGAATCCGCCCAGCGCATCACGCTCGCCTTTGGTGTCGACGGCATACATGCTGATGAATCCGGGACGGTTGTTGTTGGCGATGTCTATCGGCACGAGCATGTCCATGGTCCATCGGCCGTCACGCACTGCTGCGCGGCCCTTGCTGAGCACCGGCCCTTGCACCTCATAGGTCTTGGTGGTGCTGACATCCTGGCCCAGAGTGGTCATGTCGGTCTTGGAGTCGTAGAGCGTGACCTCTATTTCTCCATTGAAGTCATCGAGTGGCTGCCCGGAGGTGGTGGCTACGGTCCCTTCGAGGCGTATATGTGAGCCTCCCTCGAGATACGGCGGCTCCTGGACGCTGCCGATGGGTTTGTCGTTGCCGTCGGTCACGTCTTTGAGCATGGTTAGGTCTACGGTGTTTGCCGGGACGCTCTGTATCATGGCCGGGTCTCCGATGAGGATGTAGACCTTGGCCTCATAGCAGTTGTTGAAATCGTTTTTTGTCTTTTGGAATACCTCGCCCAATGTCATGGCGCGTCCCGAGGGGTGCGTCCGGCCTATGTTGCTGCTGAGGTATTTGACAAACTCTCCGTTGTGGTATATGGCCGCGCTTCGTGTCGTGGCTATCACCGATATCGGCCCCTGTGGGTTGCGCCACATCATTTCGGCTCCTGAGAGGTTGGGGCCGTCGATCTGCGAATAATGGCAGCTGGCGGACACCACGATGGGCTTGCGACGCAGTGACATGGACTGCACGTAGCTTGTAGGCATGATGCCTACGCCGCCCCATACGGTCTGCGAGGAGTGCCCGATATAGATCATCCATGCGGTGCCTTCCTGGAGATTGCTTTTCACTATGTCGAAAGCCTTGACGGCTTTACCGTTTTCAAGCTTGTAGAAGTCTATGTAAGCCTTCGTGGCCATCAGTCCGTTGCCCACTCCGGGGTTGCCGGCGTCATAAGGCGATGTCCATGGCAGAGCTTTAGTTGCCGCTTCGGCATCTTCCTGAAAGTCAATCGTGTTGTCGCTGAGGTCGGTTATGTACATGACCTTCCCTCGCCACGAGGAGCGCGTATTGAGACCTCTCTCGTAGTCGATAATCTTCTTGACTGCTGCCGCGGCCATCTCCCGGTTGATTACCGGCAAGCGTCCGACGGCGATGCTCATGGCTGATTTGCCTAACTGGCGCATGGTGGTGGCTCCGTCTTCGAGCAAGCCGAACATGTCATCGGTATGGAGGCTCTGATTGAATTCTATAAGCCCCAGGGTGTCGGACCATGCCGGCATGGCCGGATAGGCGCATTCGCCCGAGCTGGAGTTCTTGGTCTTCCGGCGGTAGTCCCACGTCGGACGGCCCATCACAAGGGCGTATTTGAGTTTTTTCTCAGGCCGCTCGTAGAACATTTTCAGCATCCTGCGCATGGCCTGTATGTCAGGTGTCCCCGAGCTGAATTCGTTATATATCTCGTCAAGGTTGGTTACCATTACGTCAAGCCCCTGCTTCTGCTTGCGGTATGCAGCGAGGTCGCAAGCCTCCTTGTACCACTGTGGCAGGGTGAATATCACCATGTCGGGGGTGGGGAGGCCGTGGATGTTTTGGTTGGGCGCATAGCCTATGATTTCGGGCTGTGGCATCCCTTCGGCTGATTGCCACGCCACGTAGCGTTTCCATTTTTGTCCTGAAGGGTAGTACCATCGGGCGCGGTCGCCGTCGGCTTGCACATTGAGCTGCGTGTAGCTGCGAGGGTCTGATACGTCCCAAACCCTGAGGTCGGCGCCGGCGCCGGCAATGGCGGCATTGGGCGACTGCAATGTGAAACTGAGCGACGGGCCATTGAGCCTGAGGTGACGCAGATAGCTTATTTCTATGAAGTTGAGGTTGGCGCGGTCGATGTTGGCGGCCTGGTCGCACGACACCTTCACATTAAGCTGAGATGACTTGAATGAAGAGGAGGAGATGTACTCTCCGCTGCCCATGACGCCATAGACGTGGCTGTCGGAGTTGATCTGGCTTGCCGAGAATGTACCTGCCGGGAAGTCTTCGGAGTCGGTAGTGACCTGAAATTTGGTGAAATACGGCGTCAGAGTGGTATGGTGGAAAGCCGACACTCTCATCAATACCTTGTTGGGCGTGTTTTCTGCCACGATGTCAGGCATGTTGAATGCGACGGTCACGCCGTCATTCCCTTTAAGACTTTCGCCGAAATAGGCGTGACCGCTGGGGCTGGCCGACTCCAGCTCGAGATGGTGGAGCAGATTGTCACGGAAGTAGGTTGTTACAGAGGAGGATGTGCCTGTAGAGGCGGAGGTATCCTTGACCGGAGTGTTGCGAGGCTCGTCGTTTTCGGTGACGAAATAGTATGCCACATCGCTGAACGCATTGATGCGGTGGCTGGCGGCTCTGTTGTTTCTTGACTGTGACCACGATATGGGTCCGCGGGCATAGAACACCACGCCCTGCGGAGTGTGCTCGGAGGGTGACTGCGGCAGGTCGTCAATGACAAATTCGGGACTGAGCTGTTCGTGGAGCTGTTCGCCGCCATATCCGTATATCTTTACTTTGGATGGGTCTGAAAATCCCATCTTCCTTATCTGCTCGTTGGTCAGGCAGTAGGCTCCGGATGTCCGGACGCCGATTTTATACCATGTGCCTGATGCGAGGCGGCTGTTGTCGGCAAATTCAAACCTCGTGGCGCAGATGGCCGCGGGCGCGAACGCCAGCAGTATAAGTGAAAATAATAGGACGGATATATTGGCTCGTCGGGAGAGTCGTAGCAAGATTTTCATACTTTATATAACGTTGGCATCTACCTGTTTATTGTGTCAGTCCAGTTCATCAAGCCATTGTTGCCAGGCTGCCGCCGACCCGTTGAACGTGTTGATGTCTACCTTGCCGTCTACTCCGCTGACACGTCCTATGTGGCTGAACTGCCACAGTCTCATGTTGCCGGCTTCAGGTGCGCCTGTGAACGAGCATAGCCACAGGGGGTAGTGGGCGAACTGCTGGCTGAAGAATTTTTCAAATCCGTCTTTGTTGCTGTAGAGCATCACATGGTATCCGTGGGCCTCGAGGGTGTTGATCATGGTCTGTAGCCGGGTCAATATGTCGTGGGTCGTATGGTCGCGTGGGTTGCTCCACTCCTCCACGTCTATCACCACCGGCAGCTCGAGGCGGCGTCCCTTGATACTGTGCATCAGATTGAGGGCTTGCATGTATCCGCCGACATCGAATCTGAAGAAGTGGTAGGCGCCGACTTTCAGTCCGGCCTTGCGTGCCTTGCGGTAGTTTGTGGCGAAGTTCTTGTCTTTGAATGTGGCACCTTCTGTGGCCTTTAGAATCACGAAATCCATCCCTACGGATGCTACTTTGTCAAAGTCCACTACGCCGTTGTGTGCCGAAATGTCTATGCCTCTGACCGGGTATGCGGCAGGGTCGGGAGACACGATGACTGCTTCGCGCCACCACAGGTAGTAGGCGCACACGACTCCGGCCATTGCTGTCAGCATAAGTGCCAGCAGCAATATGATCATGCGCAGACGCATGGTGCGCAGACGCATGGCTATCCGTTTAAGCAGTCGGTGGGTCATCGGTCAGTAGTGGCGTGGGCACATATGCAAAAAAAACGAAAAAGCTGCCACTTGTGCTCTCCGCATGAAGCGGAGAGATGTGGTAGCTATTTCGTAATTAGAGTCGTGTCCTCTAAAAAGTCTGCTCTTTCGGCAGATTACTTAACGACAGCAGCAGAGTCAGCTACGACAGCAGCAGAGTCAACAACAGCAGCGTTGGTGTCAACAGTAGCAACTTCTTCGATAGCAACTTCTTCTACAGCTACAGTGTCAGCAGCTTCAGCAGCCTTGTCAGAGTTACCGCAAGCGGCAAACATAGAAGCACCGAAAGAAACAGCGAGGAGATAAACTAACTTTTTCATTTTCTTTTTTGTGATTAAATAATAAAACAAATTTGTTTAGCTTCAAAAACGTTGCAAAGGTATACCAAAAAGTTGGATTACCAAAGTTTTTTTATGATTTTTTTGCCCTGACATCAGCATTTCTCAAAAAAATCATAATTTTTGTGTCGCAATCTGCATGTTTTTAACGTTTCTGTGCCGTCACGATGCTGTTTGCCATCTTGACGGCGATGTTGATGTTATCGCAGATGTGGTCTTTGCCGAGGAGCTTGTCGATATTGGCATGCTCGAGGGTTTCGCGCACTTTGGGGACGACGCCCGACAGTACCACGTGGATGCCTTCCTGCTGCGACGAGAGGATGAGTGTCTCGAGGTTGTGGATGCCGGTGGAGTCGATAAACGGCACGAGGCGCATGCGTATGATGCGCACCACGGGCCTCTCGCCCTGTCCCACACCTCCGAAGCCGTCGCGCATCAGTTCGTCGAATTTGGTAGCCACTCCGAAGAAGAACGGACCTTCGATTTCGTAGACCGACACACCCGGGAGGATGTCAAGCACTTCGTGGGCTGAGGCTTCGGTGCCTTCGGCCACGTCAAGCTGCTCGCTGTAGACGCGTATCTGGGTGTTTTCGGTCACGCGGCGCAGGAAGAGTATTATGGCGAGGAGCAGTCCGATTTCTATGGCTATGGTGAGGTCGAAGATGACGGTCAGCAGGAATGTGACCACCAGCACGGAGATGTCGCTCTTGGGGTTTTTGAATATGGCCCTGACGGTGCGCCATCCGCTCATGTTGTAGCTCACCACGATCAGCACGGCTGCCAGGCATGCCATGGGTATCTGGTTGATGAGGGGCATCAGGAAAAGGAATATCAGCAGCAACACTACCGCGTGGACCACGCCGGCCACGGGTGTGCGGCCTCCGTTGGTTATGTTGGTCATAGTTCGGGCTATGGCTCCGGTGACGGGGATGCCTCCGAAAAACGGCACCACTACATTGGCTATGCCCTGGCCTATAAGCTCGGTGTTGGAGTTCGTGCGGCTGCCGGTCACACCGTCGGCCACGGTGGCTGACAGGAGGCTCTCGATGGCGCCGAGGATGGCGATGGTAAACGCCGACGGCAGCAGCATGTTGATGGTGTTCATTGACAGGGTGAATCCGTGGGGCTGGGGGATGTCGGTGGCCATCTTGCCGAAGCGGTCGCCGATGGTCTCTACGCCCCATTCGGGCATGAACCCTTTGAGTATCCATACGGCCACCGATACTATGATGATGGCGATGAGTGCTCCGGGCAGACGTTTTGACACTTTAGGGGTGAGTGTGATGATGAGCAGTGACACTACGCCTACCACCAGCGTGGGTATGTCAATCTGGCCGAGGCTCTTGAAGTAGACTCCCCACTTGGGCAGAAACGCGGCCGGAACGTCCTTGAGGCCGAGTCCGAGAAAGTCGTTGATCTGGGTAGAGAATATCGTAAGCGCGATACCGGCGGTGAATCCTACCACGATGGGATATGGGATAAACTTGATGACGGTGCCGAGATGGAACAGTCCGAGGAGCACCATGATAAGTCCGGCCATCAGGGTGGCCACGGCCAGTCCTTCAAGTCCGAAGTTGGCGATGATGCTGTAGACGATGACTATGAACGCTCCTGTGGGGCCGCCTATCTGTACGGAGCAGCCTCCGAGTGCGCTGACCAGGAAGCCGCCTATGATGGCTGTGATTAGTCCGATTGTGGGACTTACGCCACTGGCTATGCCGAATGCGATGGCGAGCGGCAGTGCGACGATGCCTACCACTATGCCGGCGATGAGGTCGTCTTTCAGTCGTGAGGCCGAATACCCCTTGAGCGAGGTCAGCAGTTTCGGCTTGAAGTCGATTGTGCCCGATAGTTTCATTTCTGTAATCTTTTTTACCTTTTTCCTCAATGCCGCACTGTGCGGCACATTAATATAATATATAATACCGTTGTGTCAGATGCAGGTCTCGATGCCGAGGGGTCCGTACAATGGATGCTGCTAACTTTGGGTGCCACTGACTTAAGTGGTGCACACATCGTTGTAGGGACATGCCATGGCATGTCTGCTAACGCAACCGTCTCATTGGCAACGCATTTGTTGACATGCCATGGCATGTCCCTACAAATAAATTGCCATTCGTTAAAAATTTGCAAAATGAGAGTGCAAATTTAGCAATTTTTTACGAAATGACATAGGTACATATACGAAAAATGCGGAGGCCTCACGGCTACCGCATTCTCGCGCTTCAGGATGGGCTTGAACCAACGACCCCCTGATTAACAGTCAGGTGCTCTAACCAACTGAGCTACTGAAGCATGGTTGTGATTGGGGATTGAATTGAAATGTCGTGCGCTTCAGGATGGGCTTGAACCAACGACCCCCTGATTAACAGTCAGGTGCTCTAACCAACTGAGCTACTGAAGCA
>UQDU01000046.1 GCA_900539915.1 uncultured Bacteroidales bacterium
CCAACGACCCCCTGATTAACAGTCAGGTGCTCTAACCAACTGAGCTACTGAAGCAGACTTGCATCGTCTCTGACAGCCTCTGCTGTCAAACGCGCCACAAAATTAAGGGTTATTCTTGAAATATCCAAATTTTCATCCTCAAATCTGTCTCAAAACTGTGTTTTATGGCGTTTGTTGTTGCTCTGAGGGGGTGTGGGCTTGTGCGGCGAGGGCTTGCCACAGGTTGTCGTCAGGCACGGGCGCGGTGACATCTATCTCCTTGCCGCTGACAGGGTGGGTGAATCTGATGCGCCGTGCCATCAGGGATATAGACCCGTCGGGGTTGCTGCGCTTGGCTCCGTATTTGAGGTCGCCTTTGACCGGGCATCCGATGGAGGCGAGCTGCACACGTATCTGGTGCTTGCGTCCGGTTTCCAGTTTGACCTCAAGCAGGTTGTATCGGTCGCCACGGGCTATCATGCTGTAGTGGAGTATGGCTTTTTTGCTGTCGGCCACAGGGGTGGCCGAGGCATAGCTCTTGTTGCCTTGCTGGCGTGTGGTGATATAGTGGGTGAGCGTGGCCGAGGGCTCTGCCGGGGTTCCGGCGGTGATGGCCCAGTAGGTCTTGTCTACTTTGCCTTCGCGAAACATCTCGTTGAGGCGCGCCAGGGCCTTGGAGGTCTTGGCAAATACCACCACGCCTCCCACGGGGCGGTCGAGGCGGTGTACGACGCCGCAGAACACGTTGCCCGGCTTGGCGTACTTCTCCTTGAGGTAGGCCTTGATGGTCTCGCTTAGCGGAGTGTCGCCGGTCTTGTCGCCCTGTACTATCTCGCCGGGGGCTTTGTTGACTATGATGAGGTGGTTGTCTTCGTAGAGTACTTCCATGATGGCTTGGGTCGGTTTTTAACGTAGGGACGCGGCGTGCCGCGTCATCGTGTCAGGCTGTGTATTGCGTTTGATGACGCGGCACGCCGCGTCCCTACATCGTGATGAGGGTGTCGGGTGGCGTTGCTTTATTCCACTGTCCAGGTGTCGCCGGCGAGAATCATCTCGCGCAGGGAGTTGAAGCCCTTCTTGGCGCGGACCTCTTCTATCTGCTGGCTGACGGCATCGTTGTATGTGATGGAATCCACGTCGCGTATCACACCTACTGCCAGCGGCAGGGTCTCGCCGTCCATCATGGCGAGCTGCTGGTGGAGGAAATTGCTGGGGATTTTGGCGTCATGCACGAGCACATCGTCGAGCGTGTATCCGTCCTTGCCGATTTCCACGGCTTTGATATAGAATCCGTCGCGTACCAGACCCTTGTTCATGTCCTTGCCGTAGAGCATCTTTTCGCCGTGGCGCAGATGTATGGTGCGGTCGGCACGTACCTCCTTGTCGGTGATGCGGCTGTGCACGCCGTTGCTGAATATGACGCAGTTCTGGAGGATTTCCACTACGGATGTGCCTTTATGGCGAGCTGCCGCTATCATTACCTCGCGTGTGGTCTCAAGTTCCACGTCAATGCTGCGGGCGAAGAAGTTGCCGCGAGCGCCGAATACGAGTTCTGCCGGGATGAAGGGGTCCTCGACTGTGCCGTAGGGCGATGATTTCGACACTGTGCCGCGGTCACTGGTGGGGGAGTACTGTCCCTTGGTCAGGCCGTAGATTTTGTTGTTGAAAATCATCATGTTGATGTCGATGTTTCGGCGGATGGCATGGATGAAGTGGTTGCCGCCGATGGCGAGTCCGTCACCGTCGCCCGACACCTGCCATACGGTAAGCTCGGGGTTGGCGAGCTTGACGCCTGTGGCTATGGCGGCTGCGCGGCCGTGGATGGTGTGCATGCCGTAGGTGTTCATGTAGTAGGGCAGACGCGATGAGCAGCCGATACCCGATATGACGGCTGTCTGGTGGGGGGCTACGCCCACTGCGGCCATGGCCTTGTGGAGCGAGTTGAGTATGGCGTGGTCACCGCAGCCGGGGCACCAGCGCACTGACTGGTCGCTCTTGAAGTTGGCGGGGGTATATATGAGTTCTTCCATTGTTGTCTAAGATATGGAGGTTTGTTTGATATGTCTTATTTACCGAGGATTTCGCGTACCTTCTCTACGACCTCGCTGACAGAGAACGGCTGGCCCTGGACCTTGTTGATGCGGTCGATGTGGGTGCCGGGGAATTTTGACTGGAGGTAGTCGGCGCACATGCCGGTGTTGAGCTCGGCCACGATTACTCGCTTGTAGCGGCTCATTATGTCGGCCATGTTGCGAGGCAGAGGGTTGATGTAGGCGAGCTGGGTGAATGCCATGGGGATACCGGCGGCGTTGAGCTCGTTGGCTGCGGTGCGCAGGTGTCCGTATGTGCCGCCCCATCCGAGGAGCAGTGTGTCGGCGTTTTCGTCGCCGAGCACTTCCTGCAGAGGTATGTCGTCGGCGATGCGTGCCACCTTCTCGCGGCGCAGTGTGACCATCTTCTCGTGGTTGGCCGGGTCGGTGGAGATGGCTCCGGTGTTGCTGTCCTTTTCCAGGCCTCCCACGCGGTGCATCAGGCCTTCGGTGCCGGGGAGAGCCCAGTAGCGCGAAAGCGACTTGTCGTCACGCTTGTAAGGCTTCCAGCCCTCGCGGAGTGATTCGGGGACGAAGCGCGGATGTATCTCGGGGTATTCGTCGGCCTCGGGTACACGCCATGCGCTTGAGCCGTTGCCGATGAAGGCGTCGGTGAGCAGGATGACCGGAGTCATGTGCTCGATGGCGATACGTGCGGCCTCGAAAGCCATGTCAAAGCAGTTGGTGGGAGTTGTGGCAGCAAGCACACACAGGGGCGACTCGCCGTTGCGGCCATAGAGGGCCTGCATCAGGTCGGTCTGCTCGGTCTTTGTGGGCATGCCTGTAGAGGGGCCTCCGCGCATGACGTCAATAATCACGAGCGGCAGCTCGGCGATTACTGCCAGACCGATGCCTTCGCTCTTGAGGGCCAGGCCGGGACCTGAGGTTGATGTCACGGCAAGGTCGCCGGCAAACGAGGCGCCGATGGCCGAGCACACGCCAGCTATCTCGTCCTCCATCTGTACGGCTGTCACGCCGAGGTCCTTGCGCTTGGCCAGCTCATGGAGTATGTCGGTGGCAGGGGTGATGGGGTAGCTGCCGAGGAAGAGCGGACGGCCGCTGCGCTCTGAGGCCATGATGAGGCCCCATGCTGTGGCGGTGTTGCCGTTGATGTCGGTGTAGACTCCCTTCTGGGGATTTTCGGTCTCGATGCGGTAGGTCGATACCGAAGCGTGTATGTTGTGGCCGTAGTTGTAGCCGGCCTGTAGTACTTCGCGGTTGGCCTCGAAGATGGCGGGTTTCTTGGCAAATTTGCTCTGGAGGTGACGTATGGCCGCATCTATGGGGCGGTCAAACAGCCAGCAGACGAGACCCAGGGCAAATATGTTGCGGCATTTGAGCACGCTCTTGTTGTCTAAGCCCTTGTCGGCCAGAGCGGCCTTGGTCATGGAGGTTACAGGCACTTCTACTACCTGGGCGTTGATGCCGAGTTCCTTAAACGGCTCGTTGGTCTCGAACAGCGCCTTCTTGAGGTCTGCTTCCTTGAATGAGTCGATGTCTACGATGATTACGCCGCCGGGCTTGAGAAACTTGACGTTCTGCTTCAGTGCGGCAGGATTCATGGCTATGAGCACGTCGCATTTGTCACCGGGGGTGTGCACGTTCATGCCGACGCTTACCTGGAAGCCCGAGACGCCGCTGAGTGATCCCTGCGGTGCGCGGATTTCTGCCGGATAGTCGGGAAATGTTGAAACTTGGTTGCCTACGCCGGCTGACACGTTGGTAAAGATGTTACCGGCCAGCTGCATTCCGTCGCCGGAGTCGCCCGAAAACCTGACGACTACCTTGTCGAGGACTTTGATGTCTGTTGTCTCCATAAATACTATATAGATGTTTCTTGTCTTCTGATGATGAATTTGAAAGGTTCTCTCACACTTCTGTCATGGATATTTGACGTGATTGGCTGAGTTTGACCGACAAATTGTAACCTGTTGGATTGTTTTATCTTCCAAAATGGCAAATTTAAGAATTTTTATGCTTTTCGGCAAAAGTTTTATCCCGATTGTTGTGCCGGAAGATTAAATTTAACGAATCTCGGTTAAAAATACATTGATATTATTGTAATAATTACTATCTTTGCGGTATATACTACTATAATATGATTTCTTTATCAGCCAATAATGCGCGACCCTTTGATTCGGATGCTGTGATCGGGCGCATCCGGCATCTCATAAGCATATCTCACATGTCACAGGCGGAGTTTGCGCGCCGCATAGGGGTGGACCCTTCCAACCTTTCCAAGCATCTTTCGGGGCGTTTCCCTATAACCGAAGGGCTGATTAACCGTATTGTGGCTGATTTCGGAGTGGCCAAGCCGTGGCTCCATGATGGTGTGGGTATTCCGTTCCCCAAGCCGCAGCATGCTGTGGCCGTGGACTCCGGGGCCATACATGACATGGACGATGAGGTATCCGCAGCCCCGGCAGCTGCCTCCATGCTTCCGGTGTATGACATAGACGTGACAGCCGGCACGGCCGAACTGTCGCGCATGCTGACATCCGACCGCATAGTGGGGCGCGTGGACCTGCCGCAGCTCAACCACGACGACATCATAGTCCGCGTCAGCGGTGACTCCATGTCGCCCACCATCCAAAACGGGGGCTACATAGCCATCCGCCCCATCCGCGACACCTCCGTCATATTCTGGGGGCAGATCTACGTCGTGGTGCTTGACGACTACCGCCTCGTCAAATTCGTGCGCCGCTGCACCTCCGACCCCTCCATGGTCATACTCCACTCCGATAACGCCGCCTATGACGACATGGAAATCCGCCGCGCCGACATCCGCAGCCTCTTCATAGTCGACGCCATCCTCAACTTCGACCTCCGCACCTGACCCACTTTATTGAAATATCGGATTTATGCCTTACCACCGTTAATTGTTAAATATATTTAAAGGGTGGCGTCTCCGGTTTTTATCTTCGGCTAATCGTGATAGCCTGTGAGGCTTAAGATATATAACTGTTGCATATTACGAAAGTTATGTGTAAATTTGCCGCGCCATTACAATGACGAGGCGCCTTACCAGCGTCAAGTTTACCACAAACACTAAAACTCATAAAATAACACTCACATAACGATGAAACAAGGTATCCATCCCGACAATTACCGCGAGGTCGTGTTTAAGGACATGTCCAACGACGAAACTTTCATCACCCGCTCTACCGTAGCCGCTAAGGAGACTATCGAAATCGACGGTGTGACATACCCCCTTGTAAAGCTTGAAATCACAAGCTCGTCTCACCCCTTCTTCACCGGCAAGCAGAAACTCGTTGACACCGCCGGCCGCGTGGACAAGTTCATGAGCCGCTACGGCAACCGCAAAAAGAAATAATCGGTCTCATACGCCAGACCGGACAAACTTCACACGACATCGGCTTCCTGAAATTTTCAAACAGGAGGCCGATGTCGTTATATATATACTCCCTTATGGCTAAATATTGGGCTATTAGGATAAAATTTCGTAAATTTCCAGCCCGATTAGCCTCACGGCAGCCGGCATGGAGAATGCCGCTCTATCATATCAGCTATCCAACCATATGCAAAACGAAGAAACCACCAGGTCTAATGAGACAGAACTCATACTCATCAATATATCCGGGCATGACCGTCCGGGCGTGACCTCCGCGCTGACTGAGATACTTGCGCGTTACGATGCCGGCATCCTTGATATCGGTCAGGCCGACATACACCACAGCCTGTCGCTTGGACTCCTGTTCAAGACTTCGAGCGATGTCAGCGGTGACATACTCAAGGAGCTGCTGCTTAAAGCCTACGAGCTTAATGTCAACATACGCTTCACTCCGGTGACCATCGAGGAGTATGAGGACTGGGTGGGCCGTCAGGGCAAAAACCGCTGGATCATAACCATACTCGGACGCAAACTTACAGCGCGTCACATAGCTCTGGTGACTGCCGAGGTGGCCCGTCAGCAGCTCAACATTGACGGCATACAGCGACTTACGGGCCGTATGCCTCTAAGGGAGATGCCCGAAGCGACTTCACAGGCCAAAGCATGTGTGGAATTGTCGGTGCGCGGCACCCCCTTGAGCCATGCCGACATGCAGGCGCGATTTATGGAGATAGCCCAGGCCGAGGAATTTGACATCTCGCTTCAGGAGGATACGATGTATCGCCGCTGCCGCCGTCTGGTGTGCTTCGATATGGACTCTACGCTCATCGAGACGGAGGTGATTGACGAGCTGGCGCAGCGAGCCGGCGTAGGCGACAAGGTCCGCGCCATTACTGAGCGTGCCATGAGGGGCGAGATTGACTTCTGCGAGAGCTTCCGCGAGCGTGTGGCTCTGCTTGAGGGGCTGCCCGAAAGCGTGATGCAGGAAATCGCCGAGTCGCTTCCCGTGACCGAAGGGCTGGAGCGCATGATGAAAGTGCTTAAACTGGCCGGATTCAAGACCGCCATCCTGTCGGGCGGATTCACCTATTTCGGCTACTATCTGAAGCAGAAATACGGCTTTGACTACGTGTATGCCAACGAACTGGAGATTGTGGACGGCCATCTGACAGGCCGTGCTGTGGGTGAAATCGTCGACGGCCGCCGCAAAGCCGAACTGCTGAAGCTGATAGCCCAGGTCGAGAATGTCAACATAGCGCAGACAATCGCGGTAGGCGACGGTGCCAACGACCTCCCCATGCTTGCCACCGCCGGTCTCGGCATAGCCTTCCATGCCAAACCAAAGGTCAAGGAGACCGCCGAGCAGTCCATCTCCACCATAGGCCTTGACGGCGTCCTCTATTTCATCGGCTTCAAGGACTCCTTTATCTCTACGCCCAATCCTACGGCTGCAGCCCATTAAGAGGGTGTTGAATAACACCCTCTAAATACTCTCTAACTCTCAGTCAGTCTTATAACCATACTTCAATATACTCACTTATGCCTCGTTTGCTGGTTGTCGTCATTGTACTTATGTTGTCATCACTGGTATCCGCACGCCAGAAAGTGGGTCTCGTGCTTAGCGGAGGCGGAGCCAAAGGTATAGCCCATATCGGTGTGATACAGGCTCTTGAGGACCATGATGTGGCCATAGATTGTGTCGCCGGCACATCCATGGGGGCGATTGTGGGTAGTCTGTATGCCATGGGTTACTCGCCACAGGAGATGATGGCTCTGATCAAATCCCCCGAATTTGCCGACTGGTCGCAGGGGCGTATCAATCAGGAGTACACATACTATATGCTGGAGCAGCAGCCCTCGCCGGCTCTCACCCATATCAATCTCGGCCTTAACGACAGCATCAACACTACGAGCATCCTCCCTACGAGCCTCATTAACCCCATACCTATGAGTTTCGGGTTCATGGAGTTGTTCGGACCGGCCACTGCACAGTGTCATAGCGACTTTGACAGTCTGTTTATACCTTTTAGATGCGTGTACTCCGATGTCTACAACAAGCACAAGGTAGAGGCCTCACATGGCGACCTTGGAGATGCTGTCAGGGCGTCGATGAGTTTTCCTCTGGTATTCAAGCCCATAGAGATTGACGGTGTGCTTGCATATGACGGAGGCATATATGACAATTTCCCGGTAGATGTGATGCGTCAGGATTTCAAGCCTGACATAATGATAGGGGTGGATGTGTCCGCTCCCAATGCCAAGCCGTCGCCCGATGACCTGATGGCGCAGGTCGAGGATATGATTATGCAGAAGAGTGACTATAATCTGCCGGCTGACGAGGGCATCCGCATCAAACTTGACCTTGAACGCTTCTCTCTGCTTGATTTCCAGATGGCAGACTCCATATACGACATCGGATACCGCCACGCGGAGGCCATGATTGACTCTATAATGGGTCGTGTGACAGCCCGTACGCCGTCGGAAACGCTGAATAAAAGGCGTGAACAGTGGCGACGCGCCACGCCGCCGCTGGTATTTGACTCCGTGGAAGTGAGCGGAGTGACGCCTCCCCAGGCACGCTATGTGACGAGGATTTTCGACAATGACGCGGTCGCTGATACATTTGGCATCCGGCAGGCCCGCGCTGCCTTCTACAGGGCTGTCTCTCCGGGGCGTTTCAGCACCCTGACTCCGCATGCTGACTATGACAGCATATCCGGACTGTTCCGTCTCCGTCTTGACGGTACGGTGAAGCGCAGTTTTGACGTGGCCGGAGGTGGTTTCATCACATCGTCTACCACCTCATTCCTGTTTCTGTCAGGTACATATAACAATATGACCTCGCATATAACCACAGCCAAACTCTCGGCATGGATCGGACAAAGCTATATGGCTGCTTATGGCTCTCTGTCGCACGGTCTGTCTACCCCCACACCTATGAATATCGGGTTGCAGACCGCCATCATGCGTCAGAAATTCAATGAGGACGAACGCCTCTTCTACGAGTGGTCATCACCGGCTTTCATCACCAAGTCGCAGTTCTACGCCAATCTCTACTGGAGCATGGCTCCCACGCGCCGCTCCAAGCTGTCGTTTACTGCCGGTTACGGACATCTCTGGGATACTTTTTTCTCGGGCCTGTTTGATGGCGACGACCGTGGGCGAGATCATACGCATCTTGACCTTGGCCAGGCCTCGGTGCAGTGGGAGCGTTCGCTTCTCGACAACATATTGTATCCTACTACAGGCAGTTTTGCCAAAGTAAAGCTGTCAGGAGTGTTTGGAAATGTCGATTATGAACCGTTTGTATCTACGCTGCCGGGGGCATCGTCGCTCGGCGACCCTGACCGCATGATGTCGTGGCTCACCTTGGAAGCGGAGGGCTCAAAATATTGGCATCTCAGGCGGCATTTCTCTCTCGGGCTGTCGGCTCATGCGGTAGCTTCCACACGCAAGCTTGTCAGAGGCTATACGGCCTCGTTGGTGCTTGCTCCGGCTTTCACCCCCACGGCATCGAGCTTCAATGCCTATAATCCGGCCTTCCGGGCCAACTCATGGGTGGCCGGCGGTGTCAATCCTGTATGGCATCCTACATCAAATCTGCAATTGCGAGGCACATTCAACTGTTTCGTCCCGGCTCGCAAGATTATCCGCGACCATGAAAATCCATACCTCCCGGCCTATGGCCGATGGTTTGACTCTCCGCAGTTCTACGGTGAGATTCAGGCGGTGCTGACTACTCCGTTTGCAGCTCTCTCGGCCTACGTGAATTACCAGAGCTATCCGGGGTGCAACTGGAACGCCGGCATATCCCTCGGCCTCTTCCATCTGGCTCCATCTTTCCTCTGAGCTTACGGGGCATGACGCGCCGGCAGCGTGTGGAGGGATGGCTTAATGTGCATGCGCTTTGCATCACTAAAGGGTCATTAATCAACGTTTCCTCTCTTATATATGTTATAGATTATATGTTATAGATTATATGTTATAGATTCATGGATGCATCACAGGTACTTATAGCTATAGGATTGACATTGGTGGCCGGCCTATCCACTGGTATCGGCGGTTTCATATCTTTCTTTACCAAGGCGAGCGACAGCCGCGTGCTCGCTGCGGCGTTGGGGCTGTCGGCCGGCGTCATGGTGTACATATCTTTCATGGAACTGCTTCCTTCGGCCATGGGGCATATGGAGTTGACCATGTCGGAGGTCCAGGCGCGTCTGTGGTCACTGGTAGCCTTTTTTGGTGGCATGGCGCTTATTGCTGCCATCGACTGGCTGATACCCGAGGATGAGAATCCGCATGAGGTGCATTCGTTGTCCGAGCTTGACAGAGCCAACAGCCACCATCTGCGGCGCACCGGCATAGTGCTTGCCCTGGCGATTACAATCCATAATTTCCCCGAGGGCATAGCCACGTTTGTCACCGCCCTCAACGGGGTGGAGATGGCACTCCCTATCGTGATAGCTATAGCCATCCATAATATCCCCGAGGGGATAGCGGTGAGCGTCCCCATCTATCAGTCAACCGGCAGCCGCAAGAAAGCCATGACGTGGACGGTGCTTTCAGGTCTCGCCGAGCCTGTCGGGGCCATAGTGGCGGCTCTTTTCCTGCTGCCGTTCTGGTCTCCGATGATTGATGCGGTATGTGTGGCGGGTGTGGCCGGCATCATGGTCTATATCTCATTTGACGAACTTCTCCCCAATGCCGAGAGCCACGGGCACCATCACCTCGTCCTTGGCGGCGTAATCGTAGGCATGCTTCTTATGGGGGCCTCCCTGCTTATACTCTGACGAGGATTCCCTCGACATCATCACATCTACCGAACACTCAAAAAAAGAGGCTGCGCCATGATTTTTCATGACGCAGCCTGCTTTTTGGTGGTATGAAGGTGGAATTACTCGCCGGCCTCAGCTTTGGCGCGGTCAAGATACTTCTGCATGTCTACGTTGATTGAGGGACCGTAGTCAGGATATTCGTCGACGATTTCCTGATATGTGGCAGCCTCCTTCTTGTAGTCCTTGAGTTCGCGGTACACTGTTGCTTCCTTCATCAGGAAGTAGGGAGTGTAAGCCGGATTCTCGTCAGAGATTTCCACAGCCTTTTCGTAGCAGTCGAGGGCTTCCTCATAGTTCTTGAGGTTGACGTAGCAGTCACCTTTGAGAGCCTGTGAGCTTGCGCCGATGAGGCTTTCAGATGCTTTGTAGTCGTTGAGGTAGTTGATGGCTTCCTGCCACTGTCCCTGCTTGTAGAGGAGGATGGCGGCGTTGAGCTTGGCGCGGTTGCCGCCTTCGTGACCGTAGTCGGCTGCTACCTGCTTGTACTGCACGAGGGCGAGCGAATCGTTGCCCTCTGAGAGGGTTATGTCGGCCTGACCGATGGCGTTCTGAGCGGCCTCAGCACCGGGTTTGTGTATGGCGTAGATGTAGAGGAGTACGATACACACCACAGCTGCCACGGCGATACATATCCAGGCTATGATCTTCTGGTTGTTCTGCACCTTCTGCTCTATGCCTGTGAGCTGGTCATTGAGGTTGTCAATGGTGGTGCGTGTTTCTTCGTTATTGTTAGCCATGATTAGTCTAAAATATTGAGTGTAGGGTAGATTCTAAATTAGTGGTTGTCGTTGTAGAACTTGAGGATGTTGTTCTGCACTTTTTCCTTGCCGCGGAGGATGTTGGTCAGCTGCTGCGACAGGGCGATGGCGCCACGGCTGCGGAGATACTGGGTCGCGCTTTCAGAGAAGTTGTAGGGGCGGCCTTCGTCGTTGACAGAGGTCACGCTGAACACTACCACACCCTGGTTGCCCTGCATGGGGCCTACGAGCTGTCCGGCCTTGGCTACCGAAGCCTTGGCTGTGAGTGCGCTTTCGCCCATGCCGATTTTAGGTATCATGAACTGGCCGAACGATACCGAAGTGGTGTCGGCCTGGGTGCCCATGAGAGCTGCATAGCCGGCCACATCCTTGGCTTTGCCTTTGTACTGGGCCATGAGCTTCTCGGCTTTCTTGTCGTTGGTAATCTTACGCACGATGTATTCGCGTACTGTGGGGTCGCTGTAGGGAGCGTAGGCATCATTGTAGATGTCATCGAGAGCTACTGCCATGAAGTGTCCGGCATCTTCTCCGCCGAGCACATCGCTAACCTGGTATTTCTTGGCATTCATGGCCCATGATACAGCGTTACGGCTGTCCTCGATGCCGCCTACCTGAGGTGTCGAGGCTGTGATGTTGGCGTTCTGAAGCACATAGCCGGCTTTCTCGGCGTTGGCGTTGAAGGCCTCGGCGGTCTTGTTGTCGGCGAGGAACTTGTCAAGACCCTGCAGGAGCTTGTTGATAGTGGCGTTGCTGGGGTCTACGGTGTAGCTTACGAGTGCGTAGTCATAGACGGTCACGGGTGCCTTGATCTGATTTACGCGCATGATGCGTCCGCCCTGTGAAGCGGCGAGTGTGTCAGGCGAGAAGTAAACGCCCTGAGCTGCGCCTTTGACGGTTTCGGTCAGCTGTGAAGCCTGGGGATCAAGCAGTGAGAGCCACAGTTCCTTCTGCGAACCCTGCACATTGCTGCCGGCGGCTACGTCCTCAAATTTGAGAGTGCCGGCGTTGAGTCCCTTGATGATAGAGTCGCGCTCGGCTTTGCTTCCGGCGATGGCTATGATGTCTATGTTGACAGAGTCGATATCAGATGTGCGGCGAATCATCTTGGCGATGGTGTAAGCGTCGCCGCTGTTGTTGATGACCTTGACAGCCGAGTCAGATGACGACTGGAGGAATTCTTTGAGTCTGTTGTCACGCAGAGAACCGAGCGATGAGCTCTGGCGGTTGACCACGAAATCGGTCATTTCGGCCAGTCCCTGTGTCTCAGGCATGGCTGAGAGGGCTGCGATGGCCTCGTCTACTCGCTTCTGGGCTGCGGCGCGGTCCTCGGCAGAGGGGATGATGGGCACGTTTACGTAGCTGATGCGGCGCATCTCCTCGTTGATGGCGAAGCGTTTGCGCTCCTTCTCATAACGGGCCTTGATTTCATCGTCGGATATTTCGCCGATTTCGTTGTCGGGTACCGAAGCAAATGTTTTCTGAGCGAATACGATGTTGGCCACGTGGTTGTTGTCATCGTAGAGTGACTTGGCATCGAGTTCGTTGGCCACAAGGGTGCCGGCGAAAAGATTCTGGAACTTCTGCTGCAGCAGAGACTGTTCCACCTGCTTCTCGAGGTCTAACCAATAGGCGCGGAGCTGCTGTGCCTGCTGCTCTGTGATGCCGTATTTTGATGGGTTGTAAGCCATGTCGTGGAGTTCGGAGGCTGAGTTGACACCCATCTGTGAGCGTACCATCTGATCGAGGTAAGCTGAGCCGTTGCCCACCATGGCGTTGGTGAGTTCGGCGTCAGACACTGTCAGTCCGAGGTCGGAGATTTCCTGCTTGTAGAGTGACTCGGCTATGAGCTGGTCGAGTACCTGCTGCTGGAGCACTGCATTGTCGATGTTGCGTCCGCTCTGCTGCATCTGGTGGGTAGCTGCTTCGAGACGGTCCTGAAACTCACGGATGTCGATTTTTTGTCCGGCCACCTTGGCTATGGTGGTGCCGGTACCAAACAGAGTGCGTCCTGAGGTGAAGAAGTCACCAATGATAAAAGCAATCAGGGCTGCACCGATAATGACGAGCAAGAGCACTGACTTGCTGCGGATTTTCTCTAAGGTTGCCATTTAAGCTGTTAGTCGGTTTATTTTGTAATTGATTTTGTGATTTTTTAAGTCGTCGATGGTATCAGCTCAGCTAAGTGAACCGTATTCGTCGTCAAAGATGTATCGAGAAATTGTGCGTCTAAATGCTTTATTATCGGCATTTAAACGCACAAAGATAATGCTTTTTAACGGGTGTTCAAAATTGCAAATGCTTTTTTGCGCAAATTTGGCTGTATTTCGGCTGTTATTTCAGTCCGAAAGCCTCGCGCATCTGGTCTGCCATGTCGAGTTTTTCCCATGTGAAGAGCTCTACTTCCACCTCCTTGTCACCCTCGCTCTTGGAGTGGAAATGCTTGGTGACGGTCTGTGGCTCGCGACCTACGTGTCCGTAGGCTGCGGTCTCCTCGTAGATGGGCTGGCGCAGTTTGAGCCGCTTCTCTATGGCTGCCGGGCGCATGTCGACCATAGAGGCTACCTTGGCCGAAATCTCGCCGTCGCTCATGGGCACTTTGGCTGTGCCACGGGTGTTGACGTAGAGGCTCACTGGCTGCGCCACGCCGATGGCATAGGCCACCTGCACGAGGGCTTCACGTGCCACTCCGGCTGCTACGAGGTTCTTGGCGATGTGGCGTGCGGCATAGGCAGCCGATCGGTCGACTTTTGAGGGGTCTTTGCCTGAGAATGCGCCGCCGCCGTGTGCGCCGCGGCCTCCGTAGGTGTCCACTATGATTTTGCGTCCGGTCAGTCCGGTGTCTCCGTGGGGACCTCCGATGACAAACTTGCCGGTAGGATTGACATGGAGCGTCACGTCGCTGCCTATCAGCGATTTGATGTTGTCAGGTAGCTTGGCTACCACTCGGGGCAGCAGTATGGTCTCTACGTCGTGGCGTATTTTGGCGAGCATCTCCTCGTCGGCCTCTGCCTGGGTCTTGCCTTCGCCGTGGGCTATGAAGTCGTCGTGCTGGGTGCTGATGACGATAGTGTCCACTCTGACAGGGTGGCCGTCAGGGGTGTATTCCACTGTGACCTGGCTTTTGGCGTCGGGGCGCAGATAGGTCATCTCTTTCCCCTCGCGGCGGATGTCGGCGAGTTCGCGCAGCAGTGCATGGCTGAGGTCTACGGTCAGAGGCATGTAGTTGGCGGTCTCGTCAGTGGCGTAGCCAAACATCATGCCCTGGTCGCCGGCTCCCTGGAGCTCGGCATCCTCGCGAGTCACGCCTCGGGCTATGTCAGGACTCTGCTCGTGGAGCGCGCTGAACACGCCGCATGAACTTCCGTCAAACATCAGGTCGCTGCGGTTGTAGCCGATGCGGTTGATTACGTTGCGTGACACCTCCATCAGGTCTACGTAGGCGTTGGATGTGACTTCTCCGGCCACCACTACCTGTCCGGTTGTGACGAGAGTCTCGCATGCCACATGGCTCGCGGGGTCGTAGGCAAGGAAATTGTCGAGGATTGCGTCTGAAATCTGGTCAGCCACTTTGTCGGGATGCCCTTCGCTGACAGACTCCGAAGTGAATAGGTAATTGTTCTGGTTGCGGTCCATAGCTTTTAAAATTAATTTGATTGATAATAAAACCTACGGCCGTTTGCATTTTTAGCGATGCGAATGCGGAGGCTCCATGAGTCTCGTTTTTAGCATTTTTTCGAGTGGTTGCAAGCAGCCAAATCTTTCCACTGCTGCAAAGTTACGAATTTCTCTCCATCTCTCAAAATTCCGCCGTTGCCACAAAAGAAGCGTTTCATGTAGTGAGGGCGTCACAAGACAACATGTGCGGCACCACCTTACCATGGATTCCTTCGGGATATGATGCGGTGTTATATGCAGAGGCTTCAATGCAAATCCCCGAGTGTACATATAATATAGTTGACAGCCCGATGACACAGGCTGTCAACAGGGTTTTGCGTTTCGCAGGTGGTTACTTTTTGATTGGTGCAGCCGATATACATATACTGATACTGATTTCCAGCGTGTTGGCGGATGCACCGGGGTGCATCCCAATGCTGTTTAATTAAGCAAGCGTAAATGCTTGAATGGCGTTCATATGTAGTAG
>UQDU01000047.1 GCA_900539915.1 uncultured Bacteroidales bacterium
ACCCGCGACCCCAACCTTGGCAAGGTTGTGCTCTACCAACTGAGCTATTTTCGCATATATGCGCTTCAGCACAGAGGGGCTGTAGATGCCGTGGTGGCTTGACCTGCAAGCCTGCTGAATGTCATTGTTCTCTTTTGGAGCGAAAAACGGGACTCGAACCCGCGACCCCAACCTTGGCAAGGTTGTGCTCTACCAACTGAGCTATTTTCGCAAGCGTTTTTCGTAATTGCTCTGCAAAGGTAGGGGCTTTTTCTGAAATCTCCAAATTTTTCCGCGATTTTTTATTCAAAAATCTGCAAAAATGCTTCATATAGCCCATAATCGGCCTGTTTACCACACCACGGAAGAGGCTTTTCTCTCCACAAAAGTGGTTTTTCACACCTCCGATATAGCTTTACAACCCTGAAGCGGTCACAAGCTGCAAGTCGTCGACCTGAAGGCGCACCTCAAGATACTTCTTCAACTCGTTGCGACGGCTGGCCGAAATCGGAGCACCATAGCTGACGAGTGCCACCTCCACGGTGTCAAGATGCTGGTTAGCCACATTGCCCACTATCATCCTGTCTACAGCTATATCCCTGACTTGCGGAAACAGCACCTTAAGCTCAGGGACTATGCGCCCCACTATGGTGTCACGCTTGCTCTGCATGGCCAGCACAGCCCTCAGCGAATCGACCTCTATCTGCTTACGCGACAATGCGGCCTGTGCTATGTCATACATGTCTCTGACAGAGCCATGGCCCAGTTCGGTCTCCAGCGGCAGCTGCTGCGAATCGCTCTGATAAATGTCAAGCGACGCGCCGCTCAGGCCGTAGAAGCGCAATTTGCCTACAAGTTCCATTTTCAGGCTGTCGGCCGGCAGAATCTTGCCTATCAGCGTGACCGATATTCTTTCCTTGCCATGCTCCATGGTAGCGTTGTGGCCAAGCACCTGAGTGGACGGAAACTTCATCTCCGAGGAGATAAACCGGCTCACATTCTGCTGGAAACGTTCGTAGCGCAGCATATTGTATGTCAGATAGACGCTTGGCAGCATCGTCAGTATGGCTACGGTGTAGACTATGCGTTTTATGCGACGCGCCCGAGCACTGTCGGCCACATCGGCTTTATGGTAGTTCATCAGCTTGACGCCGATAAACGTGGCAAGCCCTATATATATGGAGTTGATCAGAAACAGGTATGTCGCGCCGAAGAAATAGTTCATCTGCCACGTAGCAAGCCCATATCCGGCAGTGCAGAGCGGAGGCATAAGAGCCGTGGCGATGGCCACACCGGGTATCACATTGCCCTTGCTTTTTGAAGCTATGGCAAATATACCGGCAGCACCGCCGAAGAAGCCTATGAGCACGTCATATATGGTGGGCGATGTACGAGCCAGCAGTTCGCTGTGGCCAGAGCTGACCGGAGAGATGAGGAAATAGCAGGTGGATGCAAGCACCGACAGGCCGGCGGCCACGGTCAGATTGCGGAGCGACCGTTTGAGCAAAGCGAAATCCTCCACACCCACCGCCAGACCGAGACCGATGATAGGCCCCATCAGCGGCGAGATGAGCATCGCACCGATTATGACAGCCGTGGAGTTGGTGTTGAGTCCGAGCGAAGCAATCAGAATGGCGAATACCAGAATCAGTATATTCGTGCCCTTGAACGATACGCCTTCGCGTATCGAACGCTCGGCCTCATCCTGCGAAACAAGATAGCCATTAAGCGAAAAATAGCTCTTAAGAGCCTCCTTGACGGTATCAAACGGCGGTTTCATCATCGCGACTCATCATATCGGTAACAATTGCAATGCACTCATAGCAGTAGGGACATGCCATGGCATGTCTGCTGACGCGATACCCCTTATCAGTATGGCTTCAGGCGACATGCCATGGCATGTCCCTACTAAACAAGAACGTCATTAGGGCATTTACAACTGCTTAAGTTTGTGACATTGCATGGACTTACGTACCATGCAGTTAATTAGTCAACAATCCTATCAGTTGAAAAGATTTCCGTAGCTCTTAAGCAGGGCATCGAAACGGGCATCGCCACGCAGAGGGGCGACGTTTATGCCACCGTCAACGGCTTTGGTCCAGTTGTGATACGAGGCATAGCCGGCCTTGAGGGCATCTTCCATATATTTAAAAGCCTTGTCCTTGTCGCCACGCTGCGCCCAGTAACAGGCTGCATAGTAGGCGATTTCGCCGTCTCCGTCCTTCACGCCTGATGTAAGAGCGTCAATCCACGCATCGCCTTCGGCAGTCTTGCCAAGGAACAGGTCGGCAAAGCCCTTAAGCGACGCCACCTGACCCTCGGGATATTCCATCTTGAGCACGTCCTCATAGAACGGCTTGGCCTGTTCAGGCATATTGAGATATGAACGGAGCACGTCGGCACGGAAGAAATAATACATCGGATAACGTCCGTCAATCTGCAGTGCGCTGCCAAATGTAGAGCTGGCTTCGGGGTAGAGCTTGAAACCCTGCTGGGCAATGCCCTTGGCTATGAAAGCCGGAGCATAGGTCTGGTCTTTGAGAATGGCCTTGTCGGCGTTTTCAATAGCTGACTTGTAAGCTCCCTGGGCGCTCTTTATCAGCGACTTCATCACGTATGCGTCACGGTTATTGCTTGACGACCCGATGGCATAGTCAGCCTTTTCGAGGGCCTCGGCATATTTACCAAGATTGTAATAGCAGTCGGCCAGCTCTGTGTAGAGGCTCGGAAGATTGAGGAGGTTGTTCGTCTCGATATAATTGAAATCGGCGATGGCCGGCATATAGTGGAAATGCGCCTTGGCTATCATGGCACGGATGTAGTACATCACACCGTTGCGCGGATTCTTGTCAATCGCTTTCTGAAGTCCGGTCATCACTGCCGCATAGTCTGTAGTAGCCAGTTCGGCCATCTCGCGCAGAGCCGCAGGCATCATATTGCGGTCAAGCTGCAAGGCTATCGCATAATCGTCGACGGCATCGGCATTATTGCCCATCATGCGGTAGACCGAAGCCTGACGCATATAAGATACGGCCTGTGAAGGCTCCAGCTCCACGCCCTCCTTGCATAGTTTCTGTGCCGTGGCGATGTCGTTTTCCTTGATAGCCACGCGAGCCAGTCCGAAGAGAGCCTCCTGACTGCGCGGATTCAGCTTCTTCAATCCCTGATAGTCTTTTTTGGCCGATGCGTAGTCACCCTTTTCGAAGTCAAGATTGGCTATCTGATACATAGTGCCGTAATCCTTGGGCGAAAAGTCGAGAGCCTTCTTGTAGTCGGCAAGAGCCTCGTCATACTTCTTCATCTGCTCGTAGATGCCTCCGCGCAGACTGTAGGCATCAAACAGGAAACCCTTGTCGGTGGCTGGAGCTGCATGGATGGCAGCATTGACATCGCTGAGAGCCTTGCCCAACTGGTTCTGACGGTAGTAACCGTTGGCACGGCTGTAGAGAGTCTTGAAGTCCTTAGGATTCTCGGCGATAAGCTTGTCATAGGCTTTCATCGTGGCTTGCTGCATCTCTCGTCCTGTACGGGACACCACCTGTGCCTCAACACCTGTCGACGAGGCAAAAAGCATGGCCGCCAACATACCGGCGGTCAGTAGTGATTGTAGTTTCATTTACTTGTTTGATATGAATGGTTGTTGTTTTATTTTATCCTAATTGATTCGGATTCATGGCCTTTACGTGGCATGGGTCACATGCTGTCGGCTTCGTTGACGGCTTGGCGAATCACCGTCAGGCGGCGCAACAAGTCAGGAAGCCTGTCGAGAGGGAGCATGTTGGCACCGTCGCTCTTGGCTACTGACGGGTCCTGATGGGTCTCCATGAAGAGGCCGTCGACTCCGGCTGCTATGCCGCAACGGGCTATCGTCTCTATCAACTCCGGGCGCCCACCTGTGACACCGGCCATCTGGTTGGGCTGCTGCAGGGAGTGGGTAGCGTCAAGGATGACCGGGCATCCGTTGGTTTTCATCACCGGGATGCCGCGGTAGTCCACTATAAGGTCCTGGTATCCGAATGTGGTGCCGCGCTCAGTGATGGCCACATCCGCGTTTCCGGCCTCGATGACTTTCATCACAGCATGGCTCATGGCCTCCGGCGAGAGGAACTGCCCTTTCTTGATGTTGACAGTGCGGCCGGTACGGGCTGCTGCCACCAGCAGATCGGTCTGACGGCACAAAAACGCCGGAATCTGCAGTATGTCAACATATTCCGCAGCCATGACAGCCTCTTCGGGGGTGTGTATATCCGTCACCACAGGCACATTGAACGTGTCACGCACCTTGCGCAATATTGCGAGTGCCTTTTCGTCGCCTATGCCGGTGAATGAGTCAAGACGCGAACGGTTGGCTTTGCGATACGACCCTTTGAACACGTAAGGGATGCCGAGCTCTGATGTAACCGCAAGGACCCTTTCGGCTATATCCATAGCCATGGATTCTCCTTCGATTACACACGGACCGGCAAGCAGGAAAAAATTCTTAGAGCTGTCTTTCAGATGTTTGAGCCCTTGATATTGCATATATATGGATTGATTATGGCGATTGGAAGAAAGATTACATGCAAAAATACGCAATAATATTAAATTAACTGCTATCAGTCTGCTAAAAAAAGACTTACACGCATTCCTCTGACACCAATTCGCGCATAGCCGTCAACAGATGCGACAGCTCGCTGTCGTCGATGACATATGGGGGCATTATATATATGCGAGTGCCAAACGGGCGTATCCACACACCCTTGGCCACGCAACGCTTCTGGAACTCGCCGACATTTACCTCGCGCTCCATCTCTACGACACCGATGCCTCCGAGCACCCTCACGTCTCTCACTCCGCCAAGGGCTGCAAGGCCTGAGAGACCGTCACGCATCATCTGCTCGAGATGCGACATACGAGCCGACATGGCGGCGTCATCGCCCAGCAGCGACAGAGAGGCTATCGCCACGGCACACGCCAGGGGGTTGGCCATAAACGTGGGGCCATGCATCATGCAGCCGGCCTCACAACGGCTGACATCCTCGGCCACGCGGCGCGATGCCATCACTGCGGCCATGGTCATGTAGCCGCCTGTAAGCCCTTTGCCCACGGTCATTATGTCAGGCTCCACACCGGCATGTTCCCACGCCATCTTGCGTCCTGTGCGCCAGAATCCGGTGGCTATCTCATCAAAAATCAGCAATACGCCATATCGGTCACACAGCCGGCGCGCCTGGCGCAGATATTCCGGATGGTAGAACCACATTCCTCCAGCCCCCTGCACTATCGGCTCAAGGATGAGGGCGGCGATGGACTGATGGTGCTCACGCAACACATCCTCAAGCGGCGAGATGTCCGATGGTTTCCACTCCCCGTCAAACCGTGACGAGGGTTGCGGCACAAAATATCTCACAGGCAACGCGCTGCCGAAGAGTCCGTGCATACCCGTCACAGGGTCGCAGACGCTCATGGCGTTCCACGTGTCACCGTGGTATCCGGAGCGTATGGTGACAAAATTGGTCTTCCCACGGTCGCCGGTGCGGCCTATGGCGGCCTGAATAGCCATCTTCATCGCCACCTCTATGGCCACGGACCCCGAGTCGGCATAGAAAATGCAATCCATCGACGGAGGTGCCATAGCCAGCAGCATCTTGCCAAGAGTGATGGCAGGGTCATGCGTAAGCCCCCCGAACATCACATGGCTCATGCGTCCGAGCTGCTGCCTGACGGCCTCATTGAGCACAGGATGGTTGTAGCCGTGGATTTCGCACCACCATGACGACATGCCGTCGATCAGTTCCCGGCCGTCAGCGAGCTTGAGCCGGACTCCCTCGGCGCCCACCACCTTATATGTAGGCAGAGGCTCCGAGATGGACGTGTAGGGATGCCACAGATGCTCCCTGTCCCAGCTGTCATGCAGCGTATCCTCCGCCAAATAATTAATATCATCCATATTACATCGCAAAAAAAATGATACGTAAAGTTACCCATTTACCCCGTAGTTTACAAACTCAATATAATTCCGCTCCATCACTCAAAGTTTTTTTCGTAAATTTGTAAGCTAATGTAAAGACAGTTTCACTTCATACAATACTGCACTACATGGACTTGCGCCCTTATTCCGACACCCCATTCGATAAAACCGATCCGTTATCAATATATGATTACAGCCAACGGTTAATCGGACATTCTCTACGATCTCTGCTCGGGGAGGAAGTCGTGGCACAAAAGCGTAAGGGTAAGGGAGGCCTCGGGCAAATGGTTGAAGAATTATTCTTTAGATATGACATAAATTCCAATCCTGAAGCTGATTTTAAAGATGCAAACTTAGAATTAAAGAGCACTCCATTGCTCAAGTCAAAGTCTGACGGCAGTCTCCGCATCAAGGAGCGGCTGGTGTGCACGATGATTGATTATTTTGATATTGTCAACACAAAATTTGAGGACTCGCATCTTATTTTGAAATGCCGCCTGATGCTCATACTCTTTTATCTGCATATAAAAGGGTCGCAGGTATATGATTACAAGTTCTTATTCAGAGTTCTATGGCAGCTTCCCGATAAGGATCTATTGCTGATAAAGAAAGACTACGATACAATCGCCGACAAAGTTCGGCGAGGGGAGGCCCACCTGTTATCCGAGGGCGACACTATATATCTCGGTGCATGCCGCAAAGGGCAGAAAGGGGATTCTCCGCAGTCACAGCCATATTCTGATGCCAAGGCCAACAAAAGGGCTTTTAGCCTGAAACCTGCCTATATGCGCTATCTGCTCGGCCACGTCACGGCATCAGACAATGGATGCTACACGAATTACACCAGACCGTCCTCCGAATCCTTTGAGCTGGTCAGTTCCGTAGAATTGGCCAACCAGACATTTGAAAAGATAATCCTGAACAGATTTGACCGTTTCAAGGGTCTGAACTATGTACAGATATGTGACATACTTGGTATCCAACCATATCAGGCCAAGAACAAATACGCAGATATTGCCGCCCTTATTGCGTCAGACCGACAAAGTAAAAGAATCTCCAAATCAGAAGAATTCATAAAGTCAGGCATAATAATGAAAACAGTGAGGCTTCGCAACAACGGCATGCCTAAAGAAGCGATGTCATTAAAAAACATCGACTACCAGGAGGTTTATGACAATAGTGATTGGGTGGAGTCTGAGGCCTATGAACTGTTTACCAATCGCTTCCTGTTTGTAATCTTTAAACCTGACCCAAATCACACCATAACATTTAGCAATCAGGCTGACGGAAAGGACGTTACCGAAGATGCATACATTCTGGACAAAGTATTTTTCTGGACGATGCCATCCGACGATTTGGAAACGGCCCACAAATATTGGGAAAACATCCGCCAAAACATATTGGAAAACAACATCTGCTTAGATGCTTTTTGGAGCATCTCTGACAACCGTTCGTTTCACGTGAGACCTAAGGGAAAGAATAAAACGCAACTGACAACCAATCCTCATGGAGGATATGCAGAAAAATACTGTTATTGGTTTAACGCCGCCTTCGTAAAACAGATTATCGACAGCAACTCATGAAGTACGATACCATAAATGATAACGACACCCATAGGCTCTGCGAGCCTTTGGCTTCATATAGTCATTGCTGCAAGGACTCATCGCTTTTTTCGAATGCAATGGCAGACACCGCACCTCACGACATCAGAGTAATAGAGCTCTTTGCCGGTGTCGGCGGTTTCCGAATCGGATTGGAGAGAGCTTCCTCCCACTTCAAGACCATATGGAGCAATCAGTGGGAACCATCAACCAAAAGGCAAGACGCATCTATGATATATGTCAGGCAGTTTGGCTTAGAAGGGCATTCTAATGCTGACATCAACACTATAGACACCTCTCAGATTCCCATGGCCGACATGCTTGTGGGAGGTTTCCCTTGTCAGGATTATTCCGTAGCCACTACGCTCAAAAACTCCGGAGGCATCGAAGGGAAGAAAGGGGTCCTGTGGTGGCAGATACACCGTATTCTCAGGGACCATCCTGCTCCGCCCAAGTATCTGATGCTTGAAAATGTAGACCGTCTTCTCAGTTCGCCGGCCTCTCAAAGGGGGCGTGACTTCGCCATAATCCTGGCATCACTTTCAAATCTGGGATATGCCGCCGAATGGAGAGTAATAAATGCGGCTGAATACGGTATGCCTCAGCGAAGGAGACGCACATATATATTTGCTTTCAAAGACGACACACCGATAGCCTCGTCAATCAAGAATCCCTCAGACTGGATTTATGATGATGGCATAATGGCCGCAGCATTTCCGGTTGACGTAAACCGCGCAGCTCTTTCCATATTTCCGCTTGGAAGAGACCTGTCAGAAGTTTCACAAAACTTCAATCTGGGCAAAAATACGACTCCTTTTAAAAATTCGGGGTTGATGATTAATCATACTGTCCACACCGTTGCCACCACACCCACGTATGATGGCCGCACAGTAACGTTAGGAGACATCCTTATAGATGAAGCAGATGTCCCGGACAATTTCTTTATACATGATACAGATATTGACAAATGGCGTTACGCCAAAGGCGGAAAGTCTGAAAAACGCATCAACAAGACCACCGGATTCGAATACAATTACTCCGAAGGAGCCATGGCATTCCCCGACAGCGTAGAAAAGCCATCCCGTACAATAATTACTGGAGAAGGCGGAGCTGCCCCATCGCGCTTCAAACATGTAATACTCACACCGAGCGGACGTTATCGCCGCCTTACACCTGTCGAATTAGAGCGACTCAATATGTTTCCTGACAACCACACATATGGAGCATCAGATATGCGCAGGGCATTTCTGATGGGCAACGCTCTTGTCACAGGCATTGTCGAACGGATTGGGCTGCAACTCATTCATCGCATCCAATCCAATACTGACAGTGCATCAGTAAAAAAATGAGTAACTTTGCAGTATTATGACTTTTATTGATATTGTCATCGTTATTGTGCTGCTCGGAGGGCTCGGCGTGGGCTTTTCGAGGGGCATCACGCGCAGCCTGGGGAGCGTGGCGGCTATAGTGGTGGCTGTAATCGCCTGCCATACCATCGGACGCGGACAAAGCGTGCCGACCAACATGCTTATTTTCGCCGTGGCCTACATCGTGGTCCTGCTGCTGTCGTCGGCGTTGCACAATCTGATTAAGATGACGTTTCTCAAGCCGCTTGACCGCCTGCTCGGAGCCGCTTTCGTGGCCGTGGAATACATGGTGGGGCTGAGTCTGCTGATGAATCTGTGGATATGGCTCCGCTCCATGACAGGCACACCCGAGACGTCATGGATAGGCGATGTATGGGCACAAAAAGTCATAGCGTTAGGTCCATGGCTGATGGGCTGCCTGTCAACTTTGGGTCACTGACGCGCGTTATATATCTGTTAACCCCCTACAAGGAAGATGGACAACGAATTAGATAAAGACAAAATGGACGCGACACCGGATGACGGCAAGAATAAAGCCGCACACCCCGACGACATCATACACGAGGTCACCGGGAGCGAATACAAGTACGGTTTCACGTCAGATATAGACACCGACATCATACCTGTCGGCCTCAACGAGGACGTCATCCGCCTCATCTCAGCTAAAAAAGAGGAGCCGGAGTGGCTTCTGGACTTCCGTCTGAAAGCCTACCGCAAATGGCTGACGATGAAGATGCCGACATGGGCGCACCTTGACATCCCCCCTATCGACTATCAGGCCATCAGCTACTTCGCCGCCCCCAAGAAAAAGGAGGGCCCGAAGTCTATGGACGATGTGGATCCCGAGCTAATCAAGACATTTGACAAGCTCGGCATACCGCTTGAAGAGCGTGCCGCCCTGACCGGCATGGCCGTCGACGCGGTCATGGACTCGGTGAGCGTCAAGACCACCCACCGCGAGAAGCTGGCCGAACTCGGCATCATATTCTGCTCGTTCAGCGAAGCCGTGCGTGATTACCCCGACCTGGTAAAAAAATACCTCGGCACGGTGGTACCACCGACCGACAACTACTTCGCGGCTCTCAACTCGGCTGTATTCTCCGACGGCTCATTCGTCTACATCCCCAAGGGTGTGCGCTGCCCGATGGAACTGTCGACCTACTTCCGCATCAATGCTGCCGGCACAGGCCAGTTTGAACGCACACTTATCGTGGCCGACGATGACAGCTACGTCAGCTACCTCGAGGGGTGCACCGCCCCGATGCGCGACGAAAACCAGCTCCACGCCGCCATCGTGGAAATCGTCATCGAGCACCGCGCCGAAGTCAAATACTCAACAGTGCAAAACTGGTGGGCCGGCGACAAGGACGGCAAGGGCGGTATCTACAACTTCGTGACCAAACGCGGACTCTGCCGCGGCGACCACAGCAAACTCTCGTGGACGCAGGTGGAGACCGGCTCGGCCATTACATGGAAATACCCCTCCACCATACTCAAAGGAGAGTCGAGCGTCAGCGAATTTTACAGCGTGGCCGTCACCAACAACTACCAGCAAGCCGACACCGGCACCAAGATGATACATCTGGGCAAAAATTCTCGCTCCACCATAGTCAGCAAGGGCATCTCGGCAGGACACTCGCAGAATTCCTACCGCGGACTTGTCAAGGTGGCTCCCAAGGCCACCGGGTGCCGCAACTACACCCAGTGTGACTCCCTGCTGCTCAGCTCCACATGCGGCGCCCACACATTCCCCTACATCGACGTGCTCAACGACTCGAGCGTAGTGGAACACGAAGCCACAACCTCCAAGATTTCCGAGGACCAGATTTTCTACTGCAACCAGCGCGGCATCTCCACCGAGGACGCCGTGGCCCTGATAGTCAACGGCTACGCCAAAGAGGTAATGAACAAGCTCCCAATGGAGTTTGCCGTAGAGGCACAGAAACTCCTCGCCGTAACCCTCGAAGGCTCCGTCGGCTGATACATATACAAAATAACAAGACATCCCACCACATCATATAAGACGATGAACGAACTTCTTCTCGACGTAAAAGATCTGCATGCCTCGATAGAAGGCAAAGAGATACTCAAAGGCATCAACCTCCAGGTACGCCCCGGCGAGGTGCATGCCATCATGGGACCCAACGGCTCCGGCAAAAGCACCCTCAGCGAGGTGCTTGCCGGCGATCCGGCATTTACCGTCACCTCCGGCGAGGTAGACTTCCACGGCATGGACCTGCTGAGCCTCTCTCCCGAAGACCGCAGCCACGAGGGACTTTTCCTCTCGTTTCAGTATCCGGTGGAGATACCGGGCGTGTCAATGGTCAACTTCATGCGTGCAGCCCTCAATGCCAAGCGCAAATACTTCGGACAGGAACCGATGTCGGCCGGCGATTTCCTCAAACTGATGCGTCAGAAACGCGCCATCGTAGAGCTTGACAACAAACTTGCATCGCGCTCGGTCAACGAGGGTTTCTCAGGCGGCGAGAAGAAACGCAACGAAATCTTCCAGATGGCAGTCCTCGAGCCGCGCCTGAGCATCCTCGACGAGACCGACAGCGGCCTTGACATAGATGCACTGCGCATAGTGGCCGGCGGCGTCAACAAGCTCCGCAGCGACTCCAACTCCACCATCGTAATCACCCACTATCAGCGTCTGCTCGACTACATCAAGCCCGACTTCGTACACATCCTCTACAACGGCCGCATCGTGATGACCGGAGGACCCGAACTCGCCCTGGAGCTTGAAGAACGTGGCTACGACTGGATTAAGGAAGCTAACTGATTACGGACATGAGCAGTCTACAACAATATATCAATCTCTACCGCGACAATCGCGACACCCTTGACCGCGGCAGCGCACCTGTCATCAACGCGATGCGTCCCGCAGCCCTGAAGGTGCTTGAAGGGTCGCGCCTTCCCGACACCTGCGACGAGCGGAGCCAGCACACATCGGTCGAACAGATGTTTGCCCCCGACTACGGCGTCAATCTCGGGCGTGTCAACATCCCGGTGGATATAGCGGCGACTTTTGCATGCAATCTGCCCAACATGTCGACTCTGATGGGCATAGTGGTCAACGACTTTTTCACCCCGACCTCCACGCTCGTCAACCGTCTGCCCGAAGGTGTCATATTCGACTCCTTGCGCAAAGTGGCAACCTACCGTGCCGACATACTTGAGAAATACCTCAACAAGATAGCCCCTCAGACCGACTGCGGCGTGGCTCTCAACACCCTGCTGATGCAGGACGGCGTGGTAATCTACATCCCGGCTCATGTGGAGCTGGCCAAACCGCTCCAGCTGGTCAACATATTCAGCTCGCCCACTCCGCTGATGGCCGCACGCCGTCTGCTCGTCATACTCGAAGACGGGGCGAAAGCCGATGTGGTGATATGCGACCACACCCAGGACGATGCGCAGCAGTATCTCGCTTCGCAGGTCACAGAAATCAGCCTCGGACGCGATGCGTCACTCGGGCTGTACTCCCTTGAAGAAGCCTCGCTACGCACCTCACGCTATGCCCAGACCTATGTCAGACAGCATGAGAACTCGCGTCTCAACCACCACTACGCCGCACTGGCCGCCGGTGTGACACGCAATGAGTTTACCGTCGACCTCATCGGCGAGCACGCCGAGTCACTGCTGACCGGCATGGCCATAGGCATGGACCGCGAACACATCGACTGCAACACAGCCGTCAACCACCGTGTGCCCCGCTGCCAGAGCAATCAGGTATTCCGCTATGTCATGGGTGGTACCTCGCAGGGCGTATTTGACGGAGGCATCGTCGTGACCCCCGACGCGCCTTTTACGGTGGCTTACCAGAGCAACCGCAACGTGCTCGCATCGACCGAAGCCCGGATGCACTCCAAGCCGCGTCTGGAAATATACAACGATGAGGTCAAATGCAGCCACGGAGCCACCATCGGCCAGCTCAACGAGGAAGCACTATTCTACATGCGGTCACGAGGCATACCTGCCGCCGAAGCACGTGTGATGCTGATGCAGGCTTTCATGGCCGATGTGATTGATACAGTAGGACTCGAGTCGCTGCGTGACCGTCTGCGCCATCTCGTGGAGATGCGTTTCAATGGACAGGCCGCCTCATGCCGCCGATGTTCCGAACCGTCTGACAATTAAACCATTAGAGCAACATGTTTGATACCGCTGCATACCGCAAGGATTTTCCGATACTCGAGCGCAAGGTCTCGGGCTACCCGTTGGTGTACCTTGACAACACCGCCACCACCCAGACCCCACGTCAGGTGGTGGAAGCGATTGACAACATGTACTACCACACCAAGGCCAACGTGCACCGTGGTGTCCACACCCTGTCACAAGAGGCCACAGACCTCCAGGAGGCGACCCGCGAGAGGGTTAGAGCCTTTATCAACGCTGCATCGACCGATGAAATCATCTTCACGCGAGGCACCACCGAGAGCATCAACCTCGTGGCCTCGTCGTTCGGCAGCATGCTTGAGGACGGTGCGGAGATAATACTGACCGTGATGGAGCACCACGCCAACATAGTCCCCTGGCAGCTGCTCCGCCGCACCAAGGATGTCACCCTGGTGCCGGTAGGCATCAACCCCGACGGCTCTTTAGACATGGAAGCCCTGCACAAGGCTTTCAACGAACGCACAAGGCTCGTCAGCATATGCCACATCAGCAATGTGCTCGGCACAGTCAACCCCGTCAAGGACATCATCAGGCTCGCACACAGCCACAGCGTACCCGTACTCATAGACGGCGCACAGGCCATAGGACACATGAAAGTCGATGTCCGGTCCTTGGATGCCGACTTCTACGTGTTCTCCAGCCACAAGATGTACGGTCCGGCCGGCGTCGGAGTGCTCTACGGCAAAGAGAAATGGCTTGAAAAGATGCCGCCCTACCAGGGAGGAGGCGAGATGATAGGGCATGTGACCTTTGAGAAGACCACTTTTGCCGAACTGCCTTTCAAATTCGAGGCCGGCACACCTGACTTTGTAGACATTTCGGCATTCAATACGGCCATTGACTATCTCGAAGGTATCGGCCAGGAGCGCATAGAAGCCCACGAAACCGAATTGCTCGACTACACCACGGCCAGGATGCTTGAAATCCCCGGGATGCGCATCTTCGGCACCGCTCCGGGCAAAGCCCCTATCATATCTTTTCTCGTGGGCAATATCCACCACTACGACATGGGGATGCTCCTTGACAAGCTCGGCGTGGCCGTGCGCACAGGCCACCACTGCGCCCAGCCGCTGATGCACGTCCTCGGCATCGAGGGCTGCGTCCGCGCATCGTTCGCCCTCTACAACACCCGTGAAGAGGCCGACGCATTCCTTGCCGCCCTCCACCGCATCATTCCTATGCTTTCATAAAAGACTATGAGATACACGCCTGAAAACATCACCGCACTCGGGCCGGATGAGATATTCGTGTTCGGGAGCAACCTGCAGGGCATCCACGCCGGGGGAGCGGCACGAATGGCCCACAAGCATTTTGGTGCCATACTGGGTCAGGGCGTAGGGATGCAGGGACAGTCCTATGCCATACCCACGATGCAGGGAGGAGTAGATACAATACGTCCGTATGTCGACGATTTCCTTGAACTCGCCGACGAGTGGGACCAGAATACATTTCTGGTCACGCGCATAGGGTGCGGCATAGCCGGTTTCACCGACGAGGAGATAGCTCCACTGTTTGACCGTGCCTTGGATATGTACAATGTCGTACTCCCGAAATCCTTTGTAGAGATTCTCGTGCGCCGACGCAAAGAGTCAGGCCGGCCACTACCTGAGGGATTCAGCATGTAAAGGCCGGGGTTGCATAACTTGTATTCAGTCCCTCAAACTTGTCGGGATGCACCACGGTGCAATTTCGCTGACTTAAGGAATACACACATCGCAGTAGGGACATGCCATGGCATCTCCCTACTACAAAGAGAGCCATTATAGTTCAACGATTGCTTAAGCTATAAAATCCCTCAAATAGACGTAATATTCGACAATTACATGATAATCA
>UQDU01000048.1 GCA_900539915.1 uncultured Bacteroidales bacterium
GGAGAATGAGCGTTTACTACTTCAAAGTTTTGCACTTCGATTTAGAATCTTCAGGGAGCGGCAAGCATAGGGGATGTGCACTCCTCGCAGTAGGGACATGCCATGGCATGTCTGCTAACGCGGAACCTCTCAATAGCAAGGCTTTAGGCGACATGCCATGGCATGTCCCTACTACATAATGGTTTCGATCAAGCATTGACGGGGTGTGGTTGTTGGGTGGGGGTTATGAGACGGGGGCTGCCGTGGTTGGTGGCAGCCCCCGTGGAGGTAAAATCGGATTTATATGGTCGAGGTTAATCAGCGGACCATCACTTTGGCGGTCTGGCCGTCGACGTTGACGATGTAGACGCCTTCGCGGAGGTCGGAGTTGTTGTAGGCGCGGCCCTGGAGGTCATAGACCTTGAGGCTGTTGTATGCGCCCTCTACTATCACGCAGCCTTCGCCGCCGTAGATGTTGACGTCTGATGCGAAGCCGTCATTGTAGATGTCGTCGGTGTCGGTTGTAGAGGGTGACTGGAACACAGCGTAACCGTTGGCCGGAATCTCAAGATAGCGGTTGCCTGTGCCGGTAGGTATGGATGGACTGAAGCCTTCGGATGCTGTGAGTAGTTTATACTTTGATGTCATATCCTCACGTAAAAGCACTTTTTTAGCTGTAGCTGGGTCAGCGTTGATAAATGCGATGAAGTCCTTGCTGCCGTTCTTGATACGCATCCAGTATGCACCTACGAGGTTTGTTGAGTTTGATGAATAGGTGAATGTGGCGTTGTTGTCAGAGAACAGTTCGGGGTTAGCGCGGCGCAGTCCGATCATCTTGGAGTAGGTGTCAAAGAGCACCTTGCGGCTGGGCTGGTTGTAGTAGTCCCAGATTACCTTCTTGGGGCTGGTGTCGTTGCCGCCGCCTGCTTCCTTGGTGGTCTGGTCAGCGCCGAGTTCGCCAAACTGCCATATCATGGGAGTAGCATCCTTGGTCATCAGCAGGTGTACGGCAACAGCACCGAGGCGGCTCATGCGGTCCTTGAGAGAAGCCTTTGACATCTTGTTGGTGTACTTGGTGGTACCCTTCTGCCATGTAGCCTTGGCATTGAGCTGATGGTAGCCGAGGCGTTCCTCGTCGTGGCTTTCAGCATATGAAATGTTGGAGCGTCCGTAGCGACTACAGGCCGAAGTAGAGTAGTAAGCGAGTTTTTCAGCGATGTTGGGGAGCCCGGCAGCGTATGCGCCAGAGAGCCATGACTGGTTGTTCCAGTTGTACTGGCCGTCCTTGCCATATTCAACCTCTTCCTTGTAGTCGCCGAGGAACTCGTTGATATGGATGCCCTTGGGGTTAACGGCAGTGATGTAGGTGTGGATTTTCTTCATGTTCTCGATACGCTTGGCGTTGTAGCCGTCGGTAGAACCGTAAGCGCCCGAAGTGGCACCCGAGCCGAGACCCTTGACGAGGTCGAAACGGAAACCGTCAACCTTATACTGGGTCATCCAGTAGGCGATGGCGTCTTTCCACTGCTGTTGCACGAGAGCGTTTTCCTGCTTCCAGTCGTTGAGCACGCTCCAGTCGTGGGGAGCAGTCTTGTTGTAGAAGGGGTTTGATGCTATGTCATACATCTGGTACCAGGGATGGAGGCCGTCGCTCTGGTTGAATACGATGTCGAGGATTACGGCGATGTCGTGCTGGTGGCAGAGGTCAATGAACTCCTTGAGGTCGTCGGGCGAGCCGTAGGCCTTGTCGAGAGCCATGTAGAAGTTTGTGTTGTAGCCCCAAGAGTTGTTGCCGTTAAACTCCATTACCGGCATAAGCTCTATGGCATTGACACCCAGGTCAAGGAAATACTGGAACTTTTTGATGGCTCCGCGTATTGTGCCGAAGAATTTGCCGTCCTGGTCGGTGCCGTCGCCGGTGAAGTCGCGGAACAGCATCTCGTAGATGACGAGTTTAGAAGGCTCGGGGATGTCGAAATTCTTGACCTTCCAGTTATAGTTGTCCTGATTGCCATGGTAGACGGCAAGCATGGTGTTGTCAACCTTGTCGTAGGGGTAACGGGGACGGTTGGGATATACGTTGTCGGGGAGCCACTTGTCGCTGTAGCAGTCAAGCACGAGCTTGGCATAGGGGTCGCCTACGCTGATTGTGCCGTCGACAATGAAGTAGTAGGGATACTGCTTGTTGGGGTCGAGACCCTTAACGCGAATCCAGAAATAGCGGTTGCCGCCGTAGTCCTGATATGACATGACGTTTTTGTCGAGCGTCTGGTAGTCATCCCAAGAGGGCACGAGGAGCACGCTTGATTTCTGAGGAGCGGCGAGGCAGAAGATGACATCGCCGTTTGACTGGGCCACAGGACCCATCTTGGGTACACCGCCGGGATATGTGGCAGCCGGAGATGCCGACATGAAGAGGATAGAGGCGGTCTTGGTGATGGTCTCCTTGCCGTTGTTGGCGGTAGCGGTTACGGTATAAGCGCCTTTGGCTGCGAAGTTGTAGCCCAGAGAAAGGGTGGTAGCATTAGCTGCATCTTTTTTGGCCACCTGAGAGCCGTCCTTTGTGATTACGATGCTGAGTTTGGCGTCCTGGGTGGTGCTGAGGGTGAAGTTGATGGTCTTGGCAGCCGTGAGAACGGTAGCTTCGGCATCATTGGTGAGGAGTGCGGCAAATCCGTCCTCCATCACATCTATGAACTGGTCGGAGGTCTGGATGGTGCTGGCGGCGTTGCGTGCGATTATGCAGACCTTGGTGATGCGTTCGGCAGGGTCGGTGATGTTGAAATACTGACGGAGGTCACCGATGGTGAGCTTCCATGTGTTGGTAGAGGTGTATTTGAATTTGTATTTGTCGGTGTTCGTTCCCCATTTAGGCGCGTTTTTCCACTCGGAAGGGCTCGCGGTGGTGTAGACGCCAATGTGTGCGTAGAGGTCGGTGGTAAGAGTCATCAGCTTGCCTTGGCTCTTGGAGTCAGACTTGCTGTCTTTAAATGTTATGACTACATCCTTGCTGCTGTTTTGCAGGGGCGATGGGGATGTCGTGAACATCTGGGCCTTTGCGCCAATAGTGGCGAAGAGAGCCAGAAGCAGTAGGTAAAGATGTTTTTTCATAGCAAGTTGAGTGGATATAGAAAGATATTGATGTGCGGAAAAAAAGGTGATTGCGTAGCAATACTACCTACAAAGATAATGCAAGTTTTCGGGATGTAGTGATATAGTTGGCTGGAAATATGATTTTTAAGGATTTTAAAAAAATAAGGGGGGTGATGGGGGTAAGTCTTATGGGTTAGGAGCTTAGGTGGTCGCGGCGACGGGCGTCTATGCTCAGGAGGATGAATATCAGGAACGTGAAGCCCCAAAGCGACGAGCCTCCGTAGCTGAAGAACGGCAGCGGTATGCCTATGACGGGGCAGAGGCCTATAACCATGCCTACGTTGATAAACAGGTGGAGTATCAGGTATGATGCCACACAGTATGCGTAGACGCGTCCGAACGTTGACGGTTGACGCTCGGCTATGGATATGATGCGGAGTATGAGTGTCAGGAACAGCAGGAGCACTGTGGCTGAGCCTATGAGGCCATACTCCTCCCCTATGGTACAGAATATGAAGTCGGTATGCTGCTCGGGCACGAATTTGAGTTTGGTCTGCGTGCCGTTAAGGAATCCCTTGCCGGCCAGACCACCCGAGCCTATGGCTATCTTGGACTGGTTGACGTTATATCCGGCTGCCTTTAGGTCCTCCTCGATGCCGAGGCTGACGAGGATACGCTGCTTCTGGTGGGGCTGCAGGACGTTTTCAAACACATAGTTGACCGAAAACAGGAATACCACGCCTGTGACTACAGCAGCAGCCGTGATGAGGAGCTTTTTGACGGGCCCTCTGAACGCCAGAATCAGCGTGTAGATACATGCTACAGCCAGGACGCTGATAAAGAACACCAGACCGTTGACAGTCACTCCGCAGAAGTGAAGGATGATGGCGATGATGAATGTGCCGACATACCAGAGCAGCACATTGCGTGCGCCTTCCATGTGCTTGCAGTAGATGGCCAGCATGGCCACCATGATGACCATGAGCATGATGAACACGACCACCTGCCCCTGCGTGACGCCGGTGAACATGGTGGGCTCGGCGAATTTCAGCGCCACCACAAAGAACACCACCGCTCCGAGGGCGGCGAGAAGCACCAGTCCGCTCATGCCTTCGCGGTAGAGGACGAAAAAGAGCGAGAAATATACCAGGGCCGAGCCTGTCTCGTTCTGACCGAAGATGAGCATCACCGGAAGTAGGATGATGGTCAGTGCCTTGATGTAGTTTTTGCGCGAGCCGGCGAGAGTGAAGTTATAGCCGCTGAACAGCTTGGCCAGAGCGAGGGCCGTGGCGCATTTGGAAAACTCCGCCGGCTGGAGGCTGACAGGCCCGAGTACAATCCAGGAGTGGGAGCCCTTGATGTTAGGGGCTATGAATATCGTCAGGGCCAGGAGGCATATCATGCCCACGTAGATAGGGAAGGCGTAGGTCTCGTAGAATCGCGGGTCTATGAGCAGAAGCGTCAGCCCGAGGACGCTTGCAAGCCCTATCCAGAGGAACTGCTTACCCGAAAACTCCTCGAACGAGAATATGTTGGCATGGTCGAAGTCATAGCTTGCGGCATAGATACACACCGCGCCGGTGCATACGAGCACCAGGACGAGAACGACCGTGAACCAGTCGATGTAACGAAGCGGATTAGTGTTTTTTGACTCCACTGTATATGATGCTGTTGCTGTTAATCATGCTTTCCTCCATGGCCTTGCGTGCCGGGGAGATGGTGCGCTTGAGGTATTTCTCCATGACGAGGCTTCCGATGGGCACGCCGTAGGTGGCACCCCATCCGCCGTTTTCGACGTAGACGCAGACGGCAATCTTGGGATTGTGGTAGGGGGCGAATCCCATAAATGCCGAGTGGTCCTTGCCGTGGGGATTCTGGGCGGTGCCGGTCTTGCCGCAGACCTCTATGTCGGGGAGAGCCGCGCGTCGGCATGTGCCTCCGGTGACAGCCATGCGCATTCCCTCGGCCACGGCCTCGAAGTGGCGGCGTTCGATGTTGGGGATGTGCTTGACTATGGCAGAGTCGGTGTAGACGGTGTCCTTGATTGACTTGACCACATGTGGGGTGATGTAGTATCCGCGATTGGCTATCGTGGCGCAGAAATTGGCTATCTGCAGGGGAGTGGCGAGGATTTCGCCCTGCCCGATGGATACGGATATGATGGTGTTGCCGCTCCAGTGGTCCTCGCCGTAGACCTTGTTGTAGAATTTGGCATTGGGGATGAAGCCTCGCGATTCGTTGGGGAGGTCCACGCCGAGCTTGTAGCCGTAGCCGAGTTCCACGAGGTGGGTCTTCCACACCTCAAACGCCTTGGCCGACGAGCCAAACTGGCTGCGCTTGTCGATCATGTTCTTGAAGCCCCAGCAGAAAAAGGCGTTGCACGAAGTCTGGAGCGACGGCAGCAGCGGCAGGGGAGAGCCGTGGGCGTGGCAGCCCACACGCAGTCCGCCGTTGATGTAGCCGTGGTGGCATGGATACTGCGTGTTGAGGTCTATGATGCCTTCCTGGAGGAATATCAGGCCCTGTGACGGCTTGAATGTGGAGCCGGGAGGGTAGGAGCCTTGTATGGCGCGGTCAAACAGCGGTTTGTAGGGGTCCTTGATGAGCGAGGCGTAGCTCTTGCCTCGCTGGCGGCCTACCATGGTGGAGGGTTTGTAGGTGGGCGACGAAACCAAACACAGGATTTCTCCGGTCTCAGGTTCGATTGCCACCACTGCCCCGATTTTGTTGACCATAAGCGATTCGGCATACTGCTGCAGCTCTATGTCAAGGCTGAGGGTCAGGTCTTTGCCGGGCGTAGACGGGCGGTCGAGAGCACCCTCTTCATAGCGGCCCTGGATTTTGCCGTGGGCATCGCGCATGAGCACTTCCACGCCTTTGGCTCCGCGCAGAAACTTCTCGTAGCTCTTCTCTATGCCGAGGTCGCCGGTGTAGTCGCCGCGTGTGTAATAGGGATCTTTATCCATGTCCTTCTGCGACACCTCGCGGATGTTGCCGAGTACATTTCCGGCCACGTCATAGTTGTAGGCGCGGAGTATGCGCTTCTGCACGTAGAAGCCCGGGAAGCGGTAAAGTTTCTCTTGCAGACGACCGTATTCCTCGGGGGCGAGGTGGGTCATCAGGGTCTGCGGCGAATACTTGGAGTAGCCAACCTTGCGGCGCATGTCGGCAAAGCGTTCGAGCAGCACCTCCTTGGTGATGCCGAGGGTGTTGCAGAGGTCGAGGGTGTCAAAGGGCTGCACATCCTTAGGGATGAGCATAATGTCGTATGACGGCTGGTTATAGACCACGAGACGCCCGTCGCGGTCATAGATTATGCCTCGCGAGGGGTAGATGGCTTTGCGCAGGAATGCGTTGCTGTCAGCCGAGTCTTTGTATTTGGTTTCGAGAATCTGGAGGTCAATGAGGCGGAAGATGTATATCATCACGATGACGAAAATAAAACCGCCTATGACGTATTTCCGTTTCTCGAGATTATAATCTTTTCGCATAGCGTTTGACCGTGAGGCTGTCGATGGCCAGGATGAGGAGGGTGGTGAGTATGGTGCTGCAGATTATGCGGAGCACGAGCAGCACAGGATTGAGAAATGTGAATGCTTCAATCAGGAAAATCATGAAGCAGTAGAGGAGCGACATCGTCAGGTCATACTTGGTGAACACCACCGCGCCGAGCGAAGCCATGGTAGGCTCCGGATTGCCGATTTCGTCCTCACGGGGGAAATAGAGGGTGAATACCGGCTTGCGCAGCATGGCGAGCAGGGTACAGGCGAGCGCGTTCATGCCCTGGGTATCGGAGAACACGTCGACCGAGAGGCCCAGGAAGAAGGCTACCGTAAGCACCCAGCCCACACCCATGGTGATGGGCAGACGCATGATGACGTAGATAAACGCCATGGGCACGGCCACGTTGAACAAGCAGACGTGGTTGAACACCGTCACTTGCAGCAGCACAAGCGCTATGGCGAGTATCAGAAATTTGATGAATGTACGTATCATGCTGTGGATTACATGGAGGCAGCCGTGGGCTGTGTAAGGCTATTGCGCTTTCTGTATGTCGACGTCTTCGTCGGGATCGATGGGCTTTTCCACTTCGCGGAGTTCGGCGGCCATGCGGTCATCGATTACGCGGACGGTGGAGAGAGTGGAGAAGTCGGTAAACAGCTCCACGTTGAGGGCGTAGAAGTTGTCGTCACGCTCGCGTACCGCGCTGACTATGCGCCCTATGGGCACCCCTTCGGGAAATGCCGTAGAGAAGCCGCTGGTGACTATGGTGTCGCCCTTGTGGAATTTGGCGTGTCGCGGCAGCTCCTCAAGCACGGCCCGTCGTGAGTCCTTCCCTTTCCACACGAGTGATCCGAGCTGCTCGCTTCCCTTGACCTTGGCCGAGAGGCGCAGGTGGGGGTTGAGCAGCGAAATCACACGGGCCGTGTGGGGGCCGACGATGTTGACGATGCCCACCACGCCGTTCTGGTCCACTACGCCCATTTCGGGGCGTATGCCGTCAAGTTCCCCCTTCTCTATGGTGATATAGTTGTGGGGACGGGCTATGGTGTTGTTGATGACATGTGCCACAATGAAGTCATAACGGGCGAGCGAGGGGTCGACTTTCATCGAGTCGGCATATTCGCGGTCACGGAATCCGGTCAGTTCGTGGCGCAGCTGCAGCACCTCCTTTTCCAGCTCCGCATTGCGGCGCTGGAGGTCCTCGTTGATGTCACGCAGACCGAAATATGATGTTACGGAGCTGGCAGTGCGGTACACGCTTGATGCCACGCTACCTGCCGATGACAGGTAGACGTGGTGCTGGTAAGGGTTGCGCGAGAAGAGCAGGGCGCAGCTCACAGTGACATAGAATGCGAATACCAGCCAGACTATGTGACGGACGAAAAAGTCGAGAAGATTACGCACCCGTTAAAATGACGATGTGGAGGCTTATCGGATGAGGAAGTTGAATTTCTCGGTGTTTTTGAGGGCTACGCCTGTACCGCGGGCCACTGCAAGCAGCGGATCCTCGGCCACATGGAACTGGATGCCGATCTTGTCGGTCAGACGCTTGTCAAGGCCGCGCAGGAGGGCACCGCCGCCGGCGAGATAGATACCGTTGCGCACGATGTCGGCGTAGAGCTCGGGGGGAGTCTGCTCGAGTGCGCTGAGCACGGCTGCCTCTATCTTGCTGATTGACTTCTCGATGGAGTGGCTGATTTCCTGGTAGCTTACCGGCACCTCCATGGGGAGTGATGTCATGATATTGGGACCGTGGACGATGTAGTCTTCCGGGGGATTGTCAAGCTCGAGCAGGGCGGCTCCGACGTTCATCTTGATGAGCTCGGCTGTGCGCTCGCCTACCTTGACGTTGTGGACGCGGCGCATGTGCTCCATGATGTCGCTTGTAAGGTCGTCGCCGGCTATCTGGATGCTCTTATTGCTGACGATGCCGCCGAGCGATATGACGGCGATTTCGGTGGTGCCGCCGCCTATGTCGACAATCATGTTGCCCTCGGGGGCTACCACGTCGAGACCGATACCGAGAGCTGCGGCCATGGGCTCGTAGATCATGTAGACGTCACGGCCTCCGGCGTGTTCGCTGGAGTCACGCACGGCGCGGATTTCCACCTCGGTAGAGCCTGAGGGGATGCCCACTACCATGCGCATGGAGGGCTGGAACCAGTTGCTCTTGGAGCTGGCCTTCTTGACAAGGCCGCGTATCATCAGTTCGGCGGCGTCGAAGTCGGCTATCACGCCTTTGCGCAGGGGGCGCACAGTGCGTATGCCTTCATGCTCCTTGCCCTGCATCTGCTGGGCTTCCTTGCCGACGGCAATGAGTTTGCCGGTGCGGACGTCGCGTGCTACAATAGAGGGCTCGTCTATGACGATTTTATCATTGTGGATGATAATCGTGTTGGCGGTGCCCAGGTCTATAGCTATTTCTTTAGTCAGTGAAAACAGACCCATAATTTGTTTGCGTGTATATAGGGTGGATTAAGAGGGGAGATTAGTGTTTGAAGTGGCGGAAACCGGTGGTCACCATGGCCATGTCGTGGGCGTTGCAGTAGTCGACCGATTCGTTGTCACGGATAGAGCCTCCGGGGTGGATGACGGCGGTTATGCCGGCCTCGTGGGCTATCTCAACGCAGTCAGCGAAGGGGAAGAAGGCATCCGATGCCATGACGGCACCGTGGAGGTCGTGGCCGAACGACTGGGCCTTGGCTATGGCCTGGCGCAGTGCGTCGACACGCGAGGTCTGCCCTATGCCGCTTGCCAGGAGCATGTCGCCCTTGGCGAGCACGATGGCATTGCTCTTGCTCTGCTTGACAATCTTGTTGGCAAACAGGAGGTCGCTTATCTGCTGGTCGGTCACGGCTTTTTCGGTAACCTGCTTGAGGTCGGCCGGTGTCTCTATCTTGGTGTCACGCTCCTGTACGAGTGCTCCGTTGAGAGTAGAGCGGAACTGCATCGGGGGCAGTGCGACAGGTTTCTTGACGAGGATTATGCGGTTTTTCTTCTGCTCGAGCACTTTGATGGCTTCGTCGGAGTAAGCCGGGGCGATGATTACCTCGAAGAAAATCTTGTTGATTTCGTCGGCGGTAGCCTCATCGATGGGGGTGTTGGAGATGAGCACGCCGCCGAAAGCCGATACGGGGTCGCCGGCGAGGGCGTCGGTCCAGGCCTGGAGGATGGTGGGACGGGTGGCCACACCGCAGGCGTTGTTGTGCTTGAGGACAGCGAATGTGGGGGCTGCGCCGTCAAATTCGGCCATGAGGGCTACAGCAGCGTCGATGTCGAGGAGGTTGTTGTAGCTGATTTCCTTGCCGTGGAGCTGGGTGAACATCGCATCAAAGTTGCCGAAGAAGAGACCTTTCTGATGGGGGTTCTCGCCGTAGCGCATAGGCTTGGCGTGGTCGAGGGCTATGCGGAGGGCCGAGGGTTCACCGTCACCGTCGAAGTAGTTGAAGATGTCGGTGTCGTAGCCGCTTGATACCATGAAGGCATCGCGGGCCAGGAGACGGCGTTCGTCGAGTGACGATTCTGCGCCGTGGGCTTTGAGCATGTCGGCAAGGATGCCATACTGGGCTTTAGAGGCCACGATGACCACGTCCTTGTAGTTTTTGGCCGCGCCGCGTATGAGCGAGATGCCGCCTATGTCGATTTTCTCGATGATGTCGGCGTCAGAAGCCCCGGAGGCCACAGTGGCAGCGAAGGGGTAGAGGTCGACGATTACGAGGTCTATTTCGGGTATTTCGTATTGAGCTATCTGCTGGCGGTCGCCTTCATTGTCGCGTCGGTTGAGGATGCCTCCGAACACTTTGGGGTGGAGGGTCTTGACACGTCCGCCGAGTATTGAGGGATAACCGGTGAGGGCTTCCACGGCCTGGCACTCGTAGCCGAGCGATTCGATGAAGTCCTTGGTGCCTCCGGTAGAGAGAAATTTCACACCGTCGCGGTTGAGCAGCGACAAAATCTCGTCCAGTCCATCTTTGTGATACACTGAAATGAGAGCGGTTTTGATTTTCTTGATGTCCGACATGGGGTATATGGGGAATGTGATTATGCCACGGAGCTACGCTCCAACTTGCTTTTAGAGCGCAAAATTACGAAAAAAAAAGCAGATTAAATGTTTCAGTGCCAATAAAATTGGGGGCATGGAAATAATTAAGTCCTTAAGGTCTTTAGGGACTTTAAGGACTTTAGGATGGGTCAGTGGGTGATGTGGAGCTTGGTGGCTTTGTCGCCGCAGACGCGGATGTAGGTGGTGCCGGGGGTGAGGGTGGTGACGCGGTTGCCCTGGAGGTCGTAGTAGACGGCAGGGATGTCAGAGGCTGCATCCTCGGCAAGGATTTCATCGATGCCTGACTGGGCGTATTCGGGCAGAGGGGCTGCGGGTGTGGCATCGCGTGTGGGCTCGGGGTGAGAGCCTGTGGTGAAGTCGCCCCACTGCTGCTTGAGCCAGTTGATTTTGGCTGTCAGGTGGTCTACGGCCTTGTTGCGGCGTCGTGACATGTCGCTGTTGTCGGCCACTTCCTGTCCGCCGTCGGGCACGGGCTGGTTGTGCCAGCGTCTGCGGTCAGCTTTGGCTGCTTCGCTGATGTGGGCTACGTAGCTGTCGATGTCGTCGATGAGTCCGGGGTATTCGGCTTGCATGAACCAGAGCCATGTCTGGCGCAGCTTGTCGTTGAATTTGGCGTTCTGGCGCATCGAGGGAATCCATGTGCTGCCATATGGGCTATGGTGGTAGAAATATCCGTCAGTGGGACCGTTGAAGGCGTTGCCGCAGTCCCAGAGGGGTGAGAAGTGCCACTTCTGCCCTTCTCCGTTGTCACGGAACATGTAGGTGGAGCCATGATATGCCTCTGTGTGGCTGATGATTTCCTCCACGATATAGTAGCGCACGGCATCGTCAAGGTCCATGTAGCTCCACAGTTTGTCGTCATTGGAGCCAACGGCATCGTTCATGGCCGTGAACTGGTCGGTGATGAAGCGTTCCTGGAGCTGCGAGTAGATTTCGGGGGTGTCCCAAGTGATGCGGAGCACATCGACAAATGGGGTGCTTGCCCCGGGGGCTACTTTTTCGGGCATGCGTATCTGGTTTTCCTCGTCGTAGTTGTCAAGCTCTACCAGATAACCTCCAGAGATGAGAGCGGGATCGGATACATTGTCGTCAAGCTCGGTGATCATGATGCGGTCATCGCCGATGCGGATGGATTCGGTGAGGAAATAGAGGCCGCGGTAGTCGCCGTTGATGACTACTTCAACGGGCTGCTGAGCAGGAGTCCAGGGGAGCCCGATGCGTTTGCCGAGGTTGAAGCCGGTGAAGTTACGCAGGTAGCCTACATTGTCTTCGGCATGGGCGAGGATGGCGAAATGCTTGCTCTTGGTCATGCCGAGCATCGACTGTTTCTTGCCGAGCTTGAGTTTGAAAGGCTTTTTGGAGAAGCCGCGGCGTGTCCAGTTGCCTCGGGCTTTGATTTCGAGGGGCAGCGGACTCTCTTTGGAGCCGATTGATTTTGCTCCTTCGGCCTCCATCCATGTGCATCCGTTGAGGTCGAGCCAGTATTCGGCAGATGAGAAGTAATTCTTGTGGTCGAGGTCTTTGGAGATGATTTCGTTGTTGTAGGCTGTGTGGGTGTCGTCGGTGTAGACATTGAGGTAGAGCACGGGGAGTGTGCCTGAAATGCCTGTGACGGGAGGCTCCTCGCCGCTGACGGTGATGGTCACAGGGAGGGAGGAGGCGCCTTTGACAAAGTCGAAAGAGATGGTCACGTCCGAAAGATTGTCGGCGATGAGGTTTCCGGCATTACGGAGGGAGGTGAAGGTTTCAGACTTGCGTATGGTGTAGGTGTCAGGCTTGGCTACAGGTGCACCGAAGTCATATTCTGCGGTCCAGGAGTCGTCGGCAATCTTGAATTGGCCGTTGAGGGCATCGAGGTGTATCGTGTACTTGGAACCGTTGCGTGAGAAGCGGTAGTCTTCGTTTACGTCCCACTGCTGGCCTGTCTGGTTTCCGCGAATGTAGAGAATCGGGTAGCCTTCAGGGTCTTCGGCGGCTGAAGCCGAGAATCCGCAGATGCCGCTCAATGCCACGAGGCAGAGGCTTACAAAGCAAACTGTTTTTCGCATAAGAAGATTGGTAAGGAAAGGTTAAAATGAGATTTATGTGTATTTCCAATTTGCAAAGATACAGATTATGAGGGAGATATGCAAATGTGAAATCCTGACAGGTATATAATGAAATACCCTGCCGCCCACAGGTGTGGATGGCAGGGTATGGATGGCTATTTGAAGCCTCGGGCTATGGATGGATTAAGCCTGGGGCATCTTGGTCTTTTTGCCGTAGCCGTATTCAGCAGCGTCGCCGAGTTCTTCCTGGATGCGGAGGAGCTGGTTGTACTTGGCCATACGGTCAGAGCGGCTTGCAGAACCGGTCTTGATCTGTCCGGCGTTGGTAGCCACAGCGATGTCGGCGATTGTAGCATCCTCGGTCTCGCCTGAGCGGTGAGAGATGACAGCTGTGTAGCCGTTGCGCTGAGCGAGTTCTACGGCGCGGAGGGTCTCGGTCAGAGAACCGATCTGGTTAACCTTGACGAGGATAGAGTTTGCGCAGCCTTCTTCGATACCACGCTTGAGGTACTTGACGTTGGTCACGAAGAGGTCGTCACCAACGAGCTGGCAGCGGTCACCGATGAGGTCTGTGAGCACCTTCCAGCCTGCCCAGTCGTTTTCGGCCATACCGTCCTCGATAGAGTCGATGGGGTATTTTTCTACGAGGCCTTTGAGATACTGAGCCTGCTGCTCTGATGTGAGCTTCTGACCGTTGGGCTCTTTGGCTGTGCCGTTGTTGAGTTCGGCGTAGTTGTAGATGCCGTCCTTGTAGAATTCAGAGCTTGCGCAGTCGAGGCCGATTGTCACGTCCTTGCCGGGTACGTAGCCAGCCTTCTCGATGGCCTTGATGATTACGTTGAGGGCGTCCTCTGTGCCGTCGAGTGCGGGAGCGAAACCGCCTTCGTCACCTACGGCTGTAGAGAGGCCGCGCTCGTGGAGCACCTTCTTGAGGTTGTGGAACACCTCTGTACCCATGCGGATACCTTCCTTGAAGCAGCATGCGCCGATGGGGCGGATCATGAATTCCTGGAAGCAGATGGGAGCGTCAGAGTGGGCACCGCCGTTGATGATGTTCATCATGGGCACGGGGAGGCAGCATGTGTTGCAGCCGCCGATATATTTGTAGAGGGGGAGGTCGAGGTATTCAGCGGCAGCCTTTGCAACGGCGAGGCTGACACCGAGGATCGCGTTAGCACCGAGGTTGCTCTTGGTCTCTGTGCCGTCGAGTGCGAGCATAGTCTCGTCGATTTTGATCTGGTCGAGTGCGCTCATGCCTACGAGGGCTTCGGCGATGGGGCCGTTTACGTTGGCCACAGCCTTGAGAACGCCCTTGCCCATGTAGCGGCTCTTGTCACCGTCACGGAGCTCGAGAGCTTCGTTGACACCTGTAGATGCGCCAGAGGGAACTGATGCGCGGCCACGTACGCCTGACTCGAGGATTACGTCAACTTCTACTGTGGGGTTACCGCGTGAGTCGAGGACTTCACGACCGATGATTTTTTCGATTTTCATAACGTTGAAGATTGAAAATAGGTGAAAATATTGTGGTTGTATGATTTGTATGTCTCAGAGTGGCTGATACAGGCTTATGGATTAAGCCAATCGCAAAGATAGTGATTTTTTCGCAACGGTGTGAACGGCCGCGGATTTTTAGAGGGTGTTTAATAACAAAAATTAAATCCTGAGCTGCGGATTTTGAGATGGATTCGGGTCTGTGCTGAAGGAGCAT
>UQDU01000049.1 GCA_900539915.1 uncultured Bacteroidales bacterium
TAAACCAATATCAGTAAACATACAAAACCGAGTCAACCATTTTCAGGAACGGACATATTGACGTTTGCTTGTCTTGCTTTCACAATGTAAGGGGCATTTTGTAAATAGGATTTAGGTTTAATTTGTATGGCACAAACGAGTTTTTCGTCCTTGTAAACCTGAAAGTCCACGGCATAAGTGTGGTCCATTTCGCCCTCTGCTTTAACAAACTTCAAGTTAGGGAACATCCTCTGCAATGTAGCTACAGTGTTATTTTCACGGAGAATGATACCATTCCATGTTTCACAAATGACTCTAAAGCGGACACATTCAATACACTCCTCTAAAGTCAGCCCATATCCGTTATTTTTTACAGCTTCATACAGAATCTTTCCTTTTGCGCCAAAATCCTCTTTTGTGCGACCTCTCTGGGTGTTTACATTCTTAATGTCCCAACTTAGAGCATAGTAATTTGCCTTGTTGTAGGGAACGGTAACATCATTGAAATACTCCAATGTGTGACCTAATCTCACTGCATTCTGCTCAATGTACTTGTTTCTATTTTCACCACTGGCATAATACGTCTGCTCCCATTCCTCTTTGTTTTTCCAGTTTGCAGCTTCTATCAATGTTGAAACATACCCCACAGACCAAGGGTCATTCAGCATAAGTTCATTCCATTTTGCATTAGTTGAACGGAACTTCTCTTTGTCAATACCTAATACAAATTCATCCATGGCTACACTATTTCAAATTCATTACACTCAATATTGAGACCGTCTTTTTTCTTCTCGTAGTATATAATGGGGACACCTATAACTTCATTAAGATGGTTCTCCATTTTGTAAGTCGCAGATTTAATTTGAACAGGAGTGTTGCCAATATATCCGTCAATCCCTTTCGCTTCTTCCTCCTTATTTGCTAAGCGCCAAGACTTTCCTAATTTTCCAGCAATAAAGGAGATGATAGCCTGCTGAACCCTAAGTCCGCAAAATGTTTTCGTATAGACCAAATCCTTAACCCATTCCCTGATAAGGTCTTTATCTATAAGCATCATAGCCTCCTTTTGCTTCACAAACTGGTCGTATATTTTTTCAGTTGCAGCTTCTACTGCATTCGGCTGACGTTCATTATACCACTCAATCCATTCTTCCAGAGTCTGCCCATCGAATTTTTGAATCAACTCAGACATTTGTCCTACAACTTTTGGTCTCGTACCCTGAGCCGTCTGGTTGATTTGGTTGATAAGCATGGTTGTGTACTTTGGAAATGGATACATGGAAGCATTGGATAACTGCTCCACCTCACTGTTCTTGATTTTAATTTTCTTCAGCATATCGGATGTTTTATGATTTCAAACTGAAGGCAAAAAGCCCCCTTTTCGTTTAAGAAAAGAGGGCGCGGAGGGGATTATTGGTATCAAGGCCTTGCACAGCCACTTTAGGCAACAATCTTTATATCCACGCCCTCATTTGGCATGAATATCCGAGAGTTGGCCGACCTAAAGATATGTTGAAGTGCAAGTTCAGATACTCAGTCGAATCCAGGATATACGATGTTTAATCTTTCTTTATTCTATATGTTACTATTTAAGAGTTTATAATGTTATTTGTCAAACGCAGCGCATTTGCGCTGTAAAAATAACGATTTTTTACAGAAAGCGAAAATTTACCATAGAAATACATAAGATTAATGTCACACAATAGCGAAAATCGTCATGTTGGCCTTTCAAAATGTCCAACTTACTATGTCAACGAAAGATAAAGCACAATCCTTTAGTTAAATAATAGAATCATCTTGTCAAGATTGATAACAGAACAAGCAAACCCACTGACTATCAGCAGTTATGCCAAAGGTCAGTGGGTTAATTGTTCCCAAATTGTGTCACAAGCCTCCTGATGGGAACATTAGATGTTTAGAACCAATGGCACCATCTGCCAACCATCATGACTATAGCTGAGGTGAACACGAAGAATCCCAAGACGAAGAAGAACCAGAAGAACCACTGGGCATAGTGACCGAGGTAACAGCCATCGTACTCCTTGTATCGTTTCTGTACCCTTCTGCGTTCTTCGACAAACATGTCATTGACCTGACGGATGGAAAAGCCGGGGCTGATTGACCCCGGCTTTTCCAGATATTAAGATTCACCCTTTAGAGGGACTACATTGAAAATAAACTTGTCTATTTTAGGGTCAATATGCCACTTAACATATTGTCATACAGTACTAACTAAGAAATAAACTTGTCCAAAAAGAAATATTCCAAAGGAAGATGAATAGCAACCGAAATCAGCCATGAGATAAGCGTTTTTGGATTTTCTTGGGCAAAGGGCATTTTTTTCTTTACCAATCGCCTGAGATAGCCTCAGATAGCCCGGTTTTCTTTGCCAAATTCCGTTAAAAATAAATAATCGCCTGATTATCAATATCAAGAGTGCTTTTCAACGAGGACGAGTATTAAATTGCTATAATATAATACATCTATAAACCAATGGACAAGCAAAGTCGAATTTGTTTGTCCATTGATTTTTATATTCGATTTTGCGCCGGAAGACATAGAAATTTGTTTGTCCATTGTTCAACCGTCAATTTTGGTCTTAAGTCATGGGCAGGAGGAAAATCCGGAGGATAATGTTCTACCGGCACAATCGGTCTGAGAGAATTTGTTTGTCCAAATTACAGCACGCAAAACCATCCTCCGGAATATCCGTCTTCCATGGGAAAGATCGGGATTCCGGAGGATAGTCTGAGTTGATGATTTGTCGACTTTAGCTGATGTTGACGATATAGGAGTCCTGAAGCACTTCTTCCATCGATTTGCAGTCAATCTTCACGACATCCCACACCCTTTGGTCGCAGGGAACGTTGTAGAGGATTCCCCCGTCTTCGTAGTCGTGCGTATCTTGATTGCCTATCTTGTAGATAGTAACTTCGGCCTTCTCCTTTTTGAAACGGAAAACGGGTCGCGGGCAATTCTCGGAATGGATGACATAAAAATTACCATCTTTGACATAGTAGAAGATTACATTAAAATGACATTCCTCCACATAAACCTCAAAGATTTTTTTTATCGGTCAGCAATCATTCATAAAGAAGAAAGTGCAACTGAGACCTTTTCCGTCTTCGTTTCTGCGCTTTTTAGAGCCGCTTCGAGATAGACAAGGGAGATGTGCTGAAAAGGCACATCTCCCTGAAAGTCGTGTAAGAATGGATCAGATGCAACTCGGAAGGTGGCGCCACCGCCGGGGGTGGGCTCATTCCTGTTCCGGGAATGCAGGTCGGTCGATCGGCTTTAGATCTCTTCGAAGTGCGAGCGGTCAACGCCGCAGATCGGACAAACGTAGTCGGCCGGCAGATCGCCGTCGGTTTCCACAATGTAACCGCAAACGTCGCATCTGAACCGGCGTGACTTCTTCGGAGCTTCGGCTTCGGGCTTGGGCTCGGGTTCGGCGCGGAAGGTGGGTGCGTTTTTGGGAGCTTTCCCCTTAATCACGCGATGATAATAGGCGTAAGTCATGGGCGTGCCCTCGCCGGGATAGGAGGTCACGAGCTTGCCGATGACAATCACGTGGGTGCCGCAGTCGACGAAGTTGATGGCGTCCAGGATGAGGCGTCCGCAGAATTTCCCTTTTACGGCCGGAGCGCCATCGAGGTCTTCACATCCGAAATCGGCATATTTGTCGGCGTCGCGCGACGACCGGAAGCCGAACGAGCTGATTACAAACGGATCGGTATCCTCAGCGATGATCGACAGGCTGAAGCGCGGATTGCGCTTGATGCAGTCGAGCGTGAAATTCTTTTTGTTGAGGCAGATAGCCAGGGTGGGATTCTCGCTCGTCACCTGGAAGCAGGTGTTGATGACACACCCTGCGGGCTTGCCGTCGGAATAGCATCCAACCACATAGAGCCCGTAGGTGATGTCATAGAGTGCGTTGCGGCTCATCTTCTTTCGAAATTAGTAGTTCTGGGCTTTGATTTCGAAGAAGCTTTCGGGATGGGCGCAAACCGGGCAAACCTTCGGTGCTTTCTTGCCTACGACGATGTGACCGCAGTTGCGGCATACCCAGATGGTGTCGCCATCGCGCGAGAATACGATTCCCTCCTCGATGTTCTTGAGCAGGCGCAGATAGCGCTCCTCGTGGTGGCGCTCGATGGCACCAACAGCGCGGAATTTGAAGGCGATTTCGGGGAATCCCTCTTCTTCGGCTTCTTTTGCCATGCGGTCATACATGTTGGTCCACTCGTAGTTTTCGCCCTCGGCGGCATCGCGGAGGTTGGTCATGGTGTCGGCAATCTCGCCGCCGTGCAGAAGCTTGAACCACAGTTTGGCATGCTCTTTCTCGTTGTGGGCAGTCTCTTCGAAGAGGGCTGCAATCTGCTCGTAGCCGTCTTTCTTGGCCTTCGATGCATAATAGCTGTATTTGTTACGGGCCATTGATTCGCCGGCAAACGCTTCCATGAGGTTACGTTCGGTCTTTGTTCCTTTTAAATCTTTCATTTTCGTGATGTTTGTTTTGGATATTAAGATATGGTTATGTGGTTCTTTTTGCTACAGTCGGGACACACGCCTTTAAAGTAGACATTGACGTTGTCGCATAAAAAATCTGCCGGAACGGTCAGGACGGACATGTCAAACGGAATGTCTATGATTTTTATGCAATCGCGGCATATGAAATGTGCATGCGGCGTGCTTTGTACCGAGTCGTAGCGGGTGGAGTCGGATGTGATGTTTATATCGTTGACGAGCCCTTTTTCAGCGAGCAATTTTACACTGCTGAACACGGTGGTGCGTGATAGTGTCGGATTATTACGACGCATATAAGAATATATTTCATCGGCCGTGGGGTGGGTCGTGCATGATGATACATATTCCAGAATCTCGAGCCGCTGCATAGACGGCCTGATGCCTGCATCAGTCAGCCTCGCCAGAAGGTCGCTTTTAGTAGTATTGTTCATATTTATATTTAATACTAATCAGTATTGAATAAAAAGTAATAACAAATATAGGGCAAATCCTATTTTTTTAACTTTTATTGGATAAATATTGCGTAGATTGACGTTTTTCGGCATAAATATCAGGAACCAGGCGGATGGGACAGATTTGTCTTGACGGCCTCGTGTATGGGTATGTGATATACTGGATGTCTCTGAGGTAAGATGATAGAGCCATCCAGTATCTGATGTGACCGGATGGATACCGGTATCAGCCTGGCATCTTGCTTTCATGCATGCCGCCTCCGTCGACCATAAGGTTATGTCCGATAGGGTATTATCACAGATAAAGCGTAGAAACGAGCAAGGTCGGGGTGCGTGCAGATTTGTCAAATGATTGAAAAATATGTTATAATAATTGCGTCTCGGACCCTGATAGAGTTGGCGGAGATGGCGGATATTGTTATTTTTGCATTATGGCTAACAAGATTCTTTGGGCTGACGATGAGATAGACCTCCTCAAGCCCCATCTGATGTTTCTCAGAAACAAGGGTTACGAAGTGGATACCGTCAACAACGGGCATGATGCACTGGATATGGTGCAGACTGACCACTATGACCTAATCATACTTGACGAGAACATGCCCGGCTTGACGGGGCTTGAGACGCTGATGCGCATCAAGCAGATAGAGCCGCACCTGCCCGTCATCATGATCACCAAGAGCGAGGAGGAGAATATCATGGATCAGGCCGTGGGAGCCAAGATTGCCGACTATCTGATCAAGCCGGTCAATCCTATGCAGATACTCTCGTCAATCAAAAAGAATCTCCACAGCGACGAGCTTGTCAGCGAGAGCGCGGCATCGGCCTACCGCCGTGAGTTTGGCAGCATATCCATGCTCATAGATTCCGCGCGGACCATGGAGGAGTGGATGGACGTGTACCGCAAGCTCACCTACTGGGACCTGGAACTTGCCTCTACCGAGACATCCATGGACGAGATGCTTGAGATGCAGCGGCTGGATGCCAACTCGGCCTTCGGCAAGATGGTCAAGCGTGACTACGAGGACTGGATTTCCGACCGCGGAGGTGCCACGGAGCGGTCATTCATAATGAGCGACGAGGTGTTTAAGCGCAGGGTGTTCCCTCTGATCGACGGCGGCGACAAGGTGATGTTCATACTCATTGACAATTTCCGCCTGGACCAGTGGGGCGTGGTCAAGAAGATGCTTGCCGATTCGTTTACCTTCGACGAGGAGCTGTATTGCTCCATACTCCCCACGGCCACGCAGTATGCGCGTAATGCCATTTTCTCGGGTCTGATGCCGGTCGACATAGCCCGGATGTTTCCCGACCTGTGGGTCGACGAAGACGAGGATGAGGGCAAAAACCTCAACGAGGCACCGCTCATAGCCACCCAGCTCGAACGGTTCAGGAAACGCTGGAAATTCTCATACCACAAAATCAACACCAACCAGGCCATAGAGCATATGCTGCGTGATTTCCGCCAGATAGAAGCCAACGAGCTCAACGTGGTGGTGCTTAATTTCATAGACATGCTCTCGCATGCACGTACAGAGTCCAAGATGATACGCGAGCTTGCGGCCAACAACGCAGCCTACCGTTCGCTCACGGAGTCATGGTTCCGCCACTCGGGTGCCATCGACATATTCCGCCGTGCCGCGGCCGCCGGCTACAAGGTAGTGCTGACCACCGACCACGGCACTATCCGCGTAGACAATCCCATACAGGTAGTGGGCGAGCGCAATACCAACACCAATCTGCGCTACAAGGTAGGGCGCAATCTCGGATATAACCAGAAGCAGGTCTATGAAATCAAGAAGCCCGAGCGCTTCGGGTTGCCGTCGCCCAATGTCAGCAGCACCTATATATTCGCCACCGGGCGCGATTTCTTCGCCTACCGTAACAATTTCAACTATTATGCCCAATACTACACGGGCACATTTCAGCACGGCGGCATATCCATGGAGGAGATGCTGATACCCCTCGTCACCCTGACTCCGCGCTGACGCTACGCATTTAATCAACCTTAAAACTGTATCATTATGAAAAGAATTGCATGTCTGTCGTTGTTCATAGCTGCTTTCTGCTGGTCTGTTTTCGCCGCAGTCGCCGAGCAAAAGCCGGCACCGTCATTAAGCGAAGATGAAAAGGTGCTGGTACTTCCGTACCAGTATTATTATTTCTTAGAGGCTGTTGACGCGGATGGCGAATCGAAGCAACAGCTGCATTGCTATTATCCTAATACAGGGGTGGATGTGACTCTTGATTATTTCCTGCCTGACGACTTCAATGTGGAGCCGCTGCATGCTATTTGGCATAATCCTGAGGATGACACGGTATATCTTGTCGATGAAGCCGGAGGCCGGGAATTGCGATTCCTCACCATATACCATATCAGCACTGACAACATAGTGACCGAAGTGTTGTCGCTGCAAGGGGTCAAAGGCAACGTGTATAACGATTATGATGAATCAGATGACTGTTATGTGACCGTAGCCGATGGACGGGTGAAGATAAAGGGTCGCACTGACACCGGCAGAAATATCAACGCCTGGTTTCCTATAGACCTGGAAGGGCTGTGATAGAGCGATATTACAAAAAAAATCCAGCGCATCACTGCGAAGGATTTTCAGATATGTATCAAATTAAACTTAAATTGTATGTAGCTCCGAGGGGAATCGAACCCCTATCTAAGGTTTAGGAAACCTCTATTCTATCCGTTGAACTACAGAGCCGTAGTTGCGCGTCCCTACATCAGGAGATATGTGTAATACGTTACTACAAAGGTAGTGAATTTTTGCGTGAATAGGAGTTGAACTGGTATTTTATGCCGTTTTTTTCGTCGAGATAGCGGGGCGAGCGGTTAGTAAGCTCCCATATCGACTCGTCGATGGCCGGGAAGTATGTGTCGGTGCCTTCGGGCGAGTCGGTGTCTATACATGTAAGTTCGAGTCGTGTGGCATAGGGCATCGCCGCGGCATAAATCTGGCCGCCGCCTATCACAAAGGGTGTGGCTGCCGGACCGGCCGCACACAGAGCCGTCTCTATGGTGTCCACCACCTCCGCGCCGTCTATGCGCAGCGAAGGGTTGCGGCTGACTACTATGTTGCGTCTGCCGGGGAGAGGCCCTGACGGCATGGATTCGAACGTCTTGCGGCCCATGATGACGGGATGCCCCATAGTGAGAGCCTTGAAGTGGCGCAGGTCGTCAGATATGTGGTAGAGGAGGTTGCCCGACGCTCCGAGACCGCCGTCACGGGTGACGGCAGCAATGAGGGTGATGGAAGCCGGGAGGAGGTTGGATTTCATACGAAGCAGTTGGAGAGTGACGGGATTACTTTGGCCGCCGAAGCGCCGCGGTAGAGTATGTCATACATGCCGTCGAGGATGGGCATGTTGACGCGGTAATGCTGGTTTATCTCATGGATGCACTTGGTGCCGTAGTAGCCTTCGGCGGTCTGCTCCATCTCCATGCGCGCCGCCTTGACAGAGTATCCGCAGCCTATCATCGAGCCGAAGTTGTGGTTACGCGAGAATCGCGAGTAGCAGGTCACGAGGAGGTCGCCGAGATATACCGAGTCACATATCTGTCGCTGACGCGGACAGGCCGTGTCGATAAAACGCTCCATCTCGCGGATGGCGTTGCTGACGAGCATGGCCAGGAAGTTGTCGCCGGCCTTGAGGCCGTGGACCATTCCGGCGGCTATGGCATATACGTTTTTGAGCACGGCGGCATATTCTATGCCGTCGACATCATTTGACTCTATGGTGCGCATGGCTTTGCCACGCAGACACGCGGCAAACTTGCGTGCTTCCTCGAGCCGCTCGCATCCGATGGTCAGGAAGCTCTGACGGCCGAGAGCCACCTCTTCGGCATGGCAGGGGCCTCCGATGACCAGAATCCTGTCGGGGTGCACCCCGAAGCGTCGGCACATATAGGAGGTGATTAGCTCGTTTTCGTCAGGCACGATGCCTTTGATGGCCGAAACCACATACTTGTCGGAGATGTCGACAGTCAGTTTGTCGATATGGCTCTTGAAGTAGGGCGACGGCATCGCGAGCAAAATCGTGTCGGAGGCTTCGGCCACGGCGTTTATGTCGCTTGAGAAGCATATCCTCTCCACGTCAAACTCCACATCCGTCAGATATGCCGGATTGCGGTGGCGGCGTATGAAGTCGGCTATGCGGTCATCGCGCCGCATATACCAGTTGATTGTCTCGCAGTTGTCAAGCAGGAGTCGGGCAAGGGCCGTAGCCCATGAGCCTCCTCCCATGACGGCTATTTGGCCGGGGAAGTCCATGGCAGATTCAGATAGGGTGGAGAGGTGTGTTTATTCGGCTTTCTCGGGACGCATCTGCGGGAAGAAGAGCACTTCCTGTATGGTGGTCTGGCCGGTCATGAGCATCACGAGGCGGTCCATGCCTATGCCCATACCCGATGTGGGGGGCATGCCGTATTCGAGGGCACGGATGAAGTCCTTGTCGATAATCATGGCTTCGTCGTCGCCCTTCTCGCCGAGGCGCATCTGCTCTACGAAGCGTTCGTACTGGTCTATAGGGTCGTTAAGCTCGGAGTAGGCGTTGGCGAGTTCCTTGCCGTTGACCATCAGCTCGAAACGTTCGGTCAGTTCGGGATTGTCGCGGTGACGCTTGGTCAGTGGCGACATCTCTATGGGGTAGTCGATGATAAATGTGGGCTGGATATAGTTGCCCTCGCACTTCTCGCCGAAGATTTCATCGATCAGCTTGCCTTTGCCCATGGATTTGTCAACTTCGATGCCGAGGTCCTTGCAGACTCCGCGGAGCTGCTCCTCGTCCATGCCGGTGATGTCGATGCCGGTGTGTTCCTTGATGGCGTCAATCATGGTGACGCGGCGGTAGGGGGCTTTGAAGTCTATCTCGTTGTCGCCGACCTTGACCTTGGTGGTGCCGTTGACGTCGAGGCATATCTTCTCGAGCATCTTTTCGGTGAAGTCCATCATCCAGTTGTAGTCCTTGTAGGCTACATAAATTTCCATACATGTAAACTCGGGGTTGTGGGTGCGGTCCATACCCTCGTTGCGGAAATTCTTGGAAAATTCATACACGCCGTCGAAGCCGCCGACTATGAGGCGCTTGAGATACAGCTCATCGGCAATGCGGAGATAGAGGGGGATGTCAAGGGCGTTGTGGTGGGTGATAAACGGACGCGCGGCAGCTCCACCGGGGATTGACTGGAGGATGGGGGTCTCCACTTCCATGTAGCCGGCGGTGTTGAAGTATTCGCGCATCGAATTGTAGACCTTGGTGCGCTTGATGAAGATGTCCTTGACACCCTCGTTGACCACGAGGTCCACGTAGCGGCGGCGATAGCGGAGCTCGGGATCGTCAAAAGCATCGTAGGTCACGCCGTTCTGGCGCTTGACTATGGGGAGCACTCTCAGCGATTTGCTCAGGACTGTCAGTTTCTTGGCGTGGACGGATATTTCGCCCGTCTGGGTGCGGAACACGAAACCCTCGATGCCTACGAAGTCACCTATGTCAAGGAGCTTCTTAAACACGACATTGTAGAGGTCCTTGTCCTCGCCGGGGCATATCTCGTCACGGCTTACATATACCTGTATGCGTCCGTTGGCATCCTGAAGCTCCATAAACGAAGCCTTGCCCATGATGCGGCGGCTCATGATGCGGCCGGCCACGGCTACTTCGCGCTGCTCTCCGCCATCGGCTTCAAACTGCTTCTTGATTTCGTCGCTGTGACCTGTCACCGGGAAGAGCGGTGCGGGATATGGGTCAATGCCGCGGCGGCGGAGTTCGTCGAGACTGTTGCGGCGTATCTGTTCCTGTTCGCTGAGATTCTGCGTAGCCATATTATTATATACTGTCTTGATGTCTTGGTCTTACAAATTATGATAACTGTGTGCGATACTGCCAAGTGTACAGCACCTTGCAAAGTTACGCATTTTCATTCATCCCTCCAAAAGGAGGTCAGTTGACGGCGAGGAGTTCGATATCGAAGATGAGTGCGGAGCCTCCGGGTATGCCAGGCTGGGAGCGGCTGCCGTAGGCCTGTTCGGAGGGGATGTAGATTTCCCATCGGTCACCAACGTGCATCTGCTGCAGTGCTATGATCCAGCCGGGGATGAGGTCCCGCAGACGGAATGCCGGGGCTACACTGCCGCGGCTGCTGTCGAATGTCTTGCCGTTGATGGTCCTGCCGGTATAGTGGACCGTGACTACGCTCGAGCGTCCCGGAGACGCTGCTGCGGGATTGCCCTTGCGGATGACGCGGTAGAGTATCCCTTTGTCTATGGGGTGTACGTCAGGTTCGGCGGCTTTCTGTACGAGGTATTCGCGGTTTCGGAGGATATAGTCTTGTTTTGACATTGTAAATCTTATAATCAGAGATAGCGGCCGTTGAATAGCTGCTTGATGTCGTTGACCATCTGCTTGATGCGCTGTTCCTGTGCTTTGGGGCAGAGGAGGAGCACGTCGCCGGTGTCAGCGATGATATAGTCTTTGATGCCGTCCATGACTATGAGTTTTTCGCCCTTGACGGCCACGATGTTGCCTGACGAGTTGTATGACAGCAGGTTGCAGTTGTGGGCCACGTTGCCGTCGGAATTTTTGGGCGAGTTGTCATAGAGTGCGCTCCAGTTGCCGAGGTCGTTCCAGGCGAAGTCTACGCGCTCCACATATACGTTTTTGGCCGCTTCCATGACCGCATAGTCTATGGATATGCTCGGGCATCCGGCGAAGTGTGCGTTGATGAAGTCGCGTTCGTGGGGCGTGCCGAAGGCTGCGCAGCCCTTGTCAAACACGTTGGCCAGGTCCGGTGCGCAGTCGTCTATGGCTTTGAGGATTGACTGTACTGACCAAAGGAATATGCCTGAGTTCCATACAAATTCTCCACTCTGGAGGAATACCTTGGCAAGGTCGAGGTCGGGCTTCTCGGTGAACGTCTTGACGCGGTTGATGTGAGGGGCGACGGCTTCGCCTACCTGTATGTATCCGTATCCGGTCTCGGGGCGCGTAGGGTTGATGCCGAGGGTGAGGAGGGCGTCATGGTGCTCCACAAACTCGAATCCGCGTGTCACCTGCTCCTCAAATTTTTTCTCTCCGAGGATGAGGTGGTCGCTCGCTGCCACTATCATAGAGGCTTCGGGGTCCAGAGCTGCGATGTGACGGGCAGCCCATGCAATGCAGGGGGCTGTGTTGCGTCGAGCCGGCTCAAGGAGGTGCTGGTCTTCGGAAATGTCGGGAAGCTGCTCGCGTACGAGGGGTGCGTAGTCCTCGTTGGTTACGAGTATGATGTTGTTTTTGTCGACTATGGGGAGTATGCGGTCATAGGTCATCTGAAGCAGAGAGCGTCCGGTGCCGAGAAAATCTATGAACTGTTTTGGGTATGAGGTGCGGCTGTAGGGCCAGAAACGTGAGCCGATGCCACCGCACATTATGACGCAGTATCTGTGGGGATTTATCATGGTGCAGGATGGTTATGGTAAGAGTATGAGGGAGTGGTGTGTATCAAGTTGTAAAAGCAAAGAATCCGCGGGGAAAGGCTACTCGAGTCCTCCTCTGCGGATTCTTTGATGGGTTATGGAAAAATCAGGGATTGATTAGTCGATTTCTTCGTCAGCTTCGTAACCGCCCATCTCGCGGATAGCGTTCTTGAGCATGGTGTACTGCTGGAAGAGGTGGTTGACGGGAACTTCACCCTGGGTGTAGTCATGCATCGGGCTCTTGAGGAAGAAGCTGAGGAAGCGCTGTGTGCCATGGCGTCCGGCGCGTGCGGCGAGGTCGCTCAGAAGCACGAGATCGAGGCAGAGGGGAGCTGCGAGGATAGAGTCGCGGCAGAGGAAGTTGATCTTGATCTGCATGGGGTAGCCCATCCAGCCGAAGATGTCGATGTTGTCCCAGCCTTCCTTGTTGTCGTTGCGCGGAGGATAGTAGTTGATGCGCACTTTGTGGTAGTACTGCGAATCCTCGTCGTTGCCGTGGCCGTAGAGGTCGGGCTGCTCTTCGGGCACGAGGATTGACTCGAGTGTAGAGAGCTTTGAAACCTCCTTGGTGCGGAAATTGGCGGGTTCGTCGAGTACGAGGCCGTCACGGTTGCCGAGGATGTTGGTAGAGAACCAGCCGTTGAGACCGAGGCAGCGAGTGCCGATGATGGGTGCGAAACCGCTCTTGACGAGGGTCTGGCCGGTCTTGAAGTCTTTGCCGGCGATGGGCATGCCTGTCTGCTCAGCGAGCTCCCACATGGCAGGGATGTCGACTGTGGTGTTGGGGGCGCCCATGATGAAGGGTGCGCCTTCCTTGAGTGCGGCGTAAGCGTAGCACATCGAGGGAGCGATGTGTTCCTTGTCGTCGGCCTTCATGGCAGCTTCGAGAGCCTCGAGAGAGCCGTGGATTTTCTCATCAACGGGGACATACACTTCGGTAGATGCAGCCCAGAGGACTACTACGCGGTCAACTCCGGTCTCTTTCTTGAAGTTGCGGATGTCTTCGCGAATCTGTTCCATCATGTCCCAGCGGTCCTTGACCTCCTTCACGTTGTCGCCGTTGAGGCGTTTTGCGTAGTTGTGGTCAAAAGCGGCCTTGAGGGGCTTGATTTTGATGAGTTCGTCCTTGACGGGTTCGATATCTTTTTCTTTGAGGACTTCGCAGTTGATAGCGCTCTCGTAAGCGTTGGCGGGATAAACGTCCCAGGCACCGAACACGATATCGTCCAGCTTTGCGATGGGAACGATTTCGTCATACTTGAGGTACTTCTTGTCAGCGCCGCGACCCACACGGATTTTGTCATACTGTGTCATTGAGCCGACGGGCTTAGCGAGACCCTTGCGGGCCATCAGAACGCCAGTCATGAATGTGGAAGAAACGGCACCGAGGCCTACTACCATGACACCGAGTTTGCCATTGGCGGGTTTAACGTTAGATGTGGCCATGATTTTGAGTTAAATGGTTGTTTTGTGTGTTTTTTTGTTTTTGATTTCTCGTTGGTAGTGCAACGCATGAATCGGCTTGCATGAGATGTGATGTGGTGGAGAGAAAGACCCTTCAAAATCGTCCGCAGCCGACGGCCGACAGAATGACACCGCGGTCTTGGATTGCACAGCGGGCAAAATTACAGCGAAAAATCAATATGTGAAAATATTTGTAATATAATCTTCGCAAATATTTTCTAATAATAGTTAAAATATTGCGTATTTGTATAAAATGGGATAAAATGCTGGAGATTTTGACCAATAAATGTTTAATGATGTTAATTGGGCTGGGGTGGGGAGCTGTCTCTTATACACATCTGACGCTG
>UQDU01000050.1 GCA_900539915.1 uncultured Bacteroidales bacterium
CCCTCTCCCCGCGCCCCCTCTGGCGCGTAAAGACCCCCGGAGGCACCTCCAGGCCCTGAATCGGCTGGGTGTGGGTTAGCGGCCGGCTGCGGTGGAGGTCATGGACTCGGCTCCTGCGTCGATGTGTTTTCGGGCTCCCTCTTTTTGTTTGCCCCACTGGAGGTTATAGCTGATCTTGACGATGGCCATGCGCTCTATGAAGTCCGAGCGCATGATCTGGCTGTAGGAGTAGTAGCGGTTGAGTTGGGTTGTCTCCTGGTTGTATCGGCCGAAAGGCATCATTAAGCCTGTGCCAAACTGCCAGTTGCGCCACGTATAGTTGAGCATGATGGAGTTAAACGATTCCTGTCGGTTAAGCACTTCGCCTGTCAGGTCGGTATTGGCACGCATGTAGGAGAATATCAGCTGAAAACCCCAGTGTGAAGCTATGGCATCGACATTGCCGCTCCATGAAGTGTTGTGATGGCTGTAGCCGGGACCGCTTGAGTAGTTGCGTGTCATGCGTATGTAGCCGTCGATGGTCAGCCAATCGGGTATGACGTCAATCGACGCCGATGCTCGCCACCACCACATGCTGTTTTTATGGCCGTTGGTAAATGTCTTGATCAGATGGCGGTCGTTGTCCCAGTAGTATATCGGAGCTATGGCGTCAGATGATGTGCTCCAGTATCCTACCTGCAGCGATGAGTTGATGCGTTTGAAACTCTGCGCCCAGTTGATTGACGCATTCCATATGCTGTAGCTCTTGAGGTCGGGATTGCCTGTCTGGAATTGGAAACGGTCAATCTGCTGCACTGTGGGGTTGGTTTCGCTCAGTGAGGGCGTGCGCGTATAGGTGCCGGCTGTCAGGCGGAGCATCGACCAGTCTTTGCGCCATGTCACGTTGATGCGTGGCTTGGCATGCAGCGAATGCAGGGAGCGGCCGCTCTCGCGTAGATACTGCTCGTTGTATTCGATGCCGATGCCTGCGGTGGCTGTCACCGGCCCTAACATCTGCATGTATTCGGCAAAGGCATAGAGCTTGTTTTGGTTTTGGTGATACACTGTGTTGCCCGAAGTGACATAGGTGGAACGGTTGAAATATCCGTTCCATGTCAGTCCGGTCGTCAGGCGTGATTTGCGCCACTGCCTGATATAGTCGGTCTCTAATCCCACGCTCCAGTTGTTGTCACGGATTTGTGTGCCTATGGCTGTGACAGGAGAGCCGTCAGAAACGAGATACTCGTCATATGATGATTCGGAACGGCTCGTGGTGTATCGGGCCACGAAGTCGACCACGATTGATTGTTTTTCGCCTATCTTCTTGTCAAGGTACAGGTTGAGTGATGGTACAGTGAACGGATGCCACCCCTCTACCGAGAGATACAACGGGGCTGTCGCTGTGGATTCGCCCCCGGCCGGCTTGTATGTGGACGAAAGGATGCCGTCGTAGCCAAAAGAGTTTGGTGTCTGATGGGAGAGGTTAAGGCTGGCGTAGAATGTGGTCTTGTCGGGGTCTACGTAGCTGTAATCTGCTGTAACCCAGAGCTGGTTGTTGTTGTACATCCCTCCTACTGGTGATTCCTTGCGCAATAGGGTAGAGCCGTCAGTGAAGTACACCTCCTCGTCATATTCGCGGTACATTTCCAGACGTTTGCGGAGCTGGTCCTGTACCGACAGGCCGAACTGCCCCTTGCCACGGTTGAGTTTCAGGCTCGCAAACAGATTGCCTGACGGCTTGTCGTGTAGCCAATACATCACATCGGCCATCAGCGAGCCGCCTACCGTGGGGTTGCGCACTATGAAATCCAGCACGGCATTTGCATCGTTGTATCTCAACCCCGGATTTTCGAGGTACTCCACTCGCACTATGCTCTCGGGCAGCAGCATCTTGACCTCGTTGATTGAGGCCACTCGTCCGTTGATACGGAGTTGAACCGCTCCCGAAGGGTTGCTGACCGATTCCATGACCGGATTGACCACGACAGTCGGAATCTGCATGTTCTGGAGCAGACCAAGCCCGTTGTTGGCATGTTCGCGTGCCTCATCCGACGGGATGAACAGGTCACGGTCTGATTTGTGGATTACCGGTGAGGCTTTGACCAGCACTTCCCCGAGCTGGTGTGTTATGCTGTCGGCCGGTGAGGCGGTTGTATCAGTCTGCGCAGAAGCGCCGATGGCTGTCAAGCCTATCGCTACTGCTACTAATAGAATATTTCTCATAGTCTGCTCCTTTATCTGGATACTTGTTGCATGTTAGATGCAGCAAATTTCCTGAAAGTTGCAGATGCCGGAAGATTTTTGTGATTAATGTATGTATCCGGAGCCGAGAGTGGGCGTGCTCAGGACATCGTAGGCTTGGAGTGGGTGACTGCATCGGTTACGTAGACGCAGAATACGGGAAAGAGCATCAGCCCTTCGGCGGCGAGTACTACGGCGAGTATCTTGCCTATGGGTGTGATGGCGTTGATGGCGCTGCCGCAGGTGGTCAGGTCCATACAGGCCCAGTAGAGGGCTGTCCAATAGTCGGTGACGGCTGCGTTGACGTAGTGTTCCTCAAGGTAGAACATCATGCTGCCGAAGTATATCGAGGCCACCAGTATCATCAGGTAGCTGAAAAAGAGCCCTTTGATCCAGCTCTTTGACATGGCTCCTGTGACTATGCTTAGCGCGTAGACGGCGCGTATGATAGGCACGAAGCGGAGAAAATAGTGGAGTCGCGGCGAAATCTCTATGTCATAGTGGACTATGATGCTCAGATAGGGCACGCATATTATCAGAAACAGAAAGTGGCTTATCCACTCCCATGTGGTGAAATGCCGCTTGATGACCATCTCGGCCACGATGGAGAGGATAAACAGGATGCAGATCCAGAATTGCGCTTTGAGATACCCCTGGCTGGATATGAACGAGATGTTGTTGAGCGCATCGTATGTGATGTACCCGATAAGCAGTGCCGCCAATACGATGACGAACAGATGTATAGCCAGAAGGGTGCGGCTTTCGGTAACAGGGTCGTTGATTGTCATACCATAAAAACGCCTGTTGCCGAATTTTTGTTTTGGCTATGTCAGGCTTCTCTGCGCTCCAGTTTCACTACGTTTTCCACGTGGTGGGTGTGGGGGAACATGTCGACCGGCTGCACCGCGGTGACGCGGTATTTGGAGTCAAGGAGCTGGAGGTCGCGTGCCTGTGTGGCAGGGTTGCAGCTGACGTAGACTATGCGGCGTGGCGCGGCGTTGAGAATGACGTTGACCACATCCTCGTGCATGCCGGCGCGAGGGGGGTCCACTATCATCACGTCGGGGTGACCGTGCTCGGCTATGAAATCGTCGGTCAGCACATCCTTCATGTCGCCGGCGTAAAACTCGGTGTTGTCAAGGCCGTTGACGCGAGCGTTGAGTTTGGCGTCCTCTATGGCTTCGGGTACATACTCTATGCCTATGACATGGCGGCAGTGCGAGGCTACGAAGTTGGCTATGGTGCCCGTGCCGGTGTAGAGGTCATAGACAAGCTCGTCGCCGGTCAGTCCGGCGAAGTCGCGTGCCACTCCGTAGAGGCGTTCGGCCTGACGGGAGTTGGTCTGGTAGAACGACTTAGGCCCGATGCGGAAACGCAGGTCGCCCATGGCTTCCTCGATATATTCGCGTCCGGAGTGGAGCAGCACTTCCTGATCGCCGATGGTGTCGTTGACCTTGGTGTTGATGACATAGAGAAGAGAGGTGATGCGCGGAAACCGCTCGCGCACGGCATCAAGCAATCGGTAGATGTTTTCGCGTTCGTCACGCCCGAACACTACCACAGCCATCACTTCGCCGGTGGAGGCTATGCGTATCATCAGGGTGCGGAGCAGCCCCTCCTGGTTGCGTATGTCGTAAAATGACATGCCGTTGTCACGTGCAAACTGCTTGACAAACAGGCGCAGCTCGTTGCCGAAATCATCCTGTAGGTGGCAGCAGGCTATGTCGAGCACCTTGTCAAATGCCCCGGGGATATGGAAGCCGGCGGCGGTCATGTCGTCAGGCACTTCTCCGCTGCGTATCTGGTCATAGGTGAGCCACTTTTTTGCCGAGAAAGTGTATTCCATCTTGTTGCGGTAACACCATATTTCCTCTGACCCGATGATAGGGGATATTTCGGGCAGTTCTATCTTGGCAAGACGTGTAAGCGCGTCGGTCACCTGTTGCTGCTTGTATTTCAGCTGGTATTCGTAGGGGAGATGCTGCCAGCGGCATCCGCCACAGAGCGTGAAGTGGGAGCAGCGCGGAGCGATACGGATTTCCGACGGTTTGACCATACGGGTTATGTGCCCCTCGGCATACGATTTCTTCTTCTTGTCGAGCTTGACATCCACTATGTCGCCGGGTGCGCCATAAGGGATGAATACGACCATGTCGTCCACACGGGCGATGCTCTTGCCCTCGGCGGCCACCGAAGTGATTTCTATATCGTTGAGTTCAGGGAGAAGTTTGCGTTTACGTGCCATCGTTACAGTAATTTTGTGACTGCAAATTTAACGAAAAAATCCCCAGCTCGCAATGTGTAACATGCAAGCCAGAGATATGTGTGTTAAGAGATCGATTTTATCCGAGAGCTATCTGGATGTCGCCGCAGTGGAGAGTCACTGGTATTCCGAGTGCACTAAAAGCACGTGTGATGGTGCTTAGTGTCGGGTTAAGGCCTCGCTCTATGCGGCTGACCTGTGCTTTTTTCACGCCCATAAGCTCAGCTAATTGATCTTGGGTCATGTTACGCTCTGTACGTGCTTTTTTTATGGCCTCTCCCACATGATAAGCGCGTATGGCTTCTTTGACATCGGCCTCATAAGCATCGCGGCGTGGAGTGCCGATTTCTCCAAGATATTTATCTTCCAGTTCTTCAAATGTGGTATATGTCATTTCAGTCATGATTTATCTTTTTATTGTTAAAGTATTCCTTACGTATAGTTTGTGCTTTTTCTATCTCTCTTTGGGGCGTTTTTTGAGTCTTTTTGACAAGACCGTGTGTGGCGATTACAAGTGTTTCTTCGTCTTTGTCCCAAAATGCAAACAGTCGGTATGCCATACCTTATCTTCTTTTGTAGCTTACAACTAATTTAAATAAAGGACATTGCGAATTTAGTGGTGTACTCGTGGTGTACTAATTAGTTGGAGGAATCGAAAAACGGAGGCTCAATTTTAGGATTTTTAAGGGTCGTTAGTTATATTTAATTCGATTCTTTTGCGGAATTTCCCCGAAAATCCGGGGCGTTGAATAGCGGTGCATTGAGAAAATATCGTTAACTTTGCAATTGGATTGGCGTAAGTCGGTCCATACATTTTGAAAAATAAGAAGCGTTATGCTTATCTTGTAAGTGAAAACGTAGGAAATTTTGACTGAGCAAGGATGGCATAGTGGTTCTCACGCTTATAGCGTGGGCTACTATTGTTACATCTGCTCAAATGGTTTCCTACGACCATCACTTAAGACGTGGCATAATTGGCTCACGTTTTCTTTATTTTATCATCTGAGGAGGGCCAATCAGGAACAAATACTTGAGACGATGAATCAACCGTCACCTATCCAAACGACATGGCGCTCTTCAACCTCCATGATTTTCTGGGGTGTGCTTACCCTGACTGTATTCGGCTGTGCCGCCTCATTCTGCGAATTTTTCTTTGGCTTCATTGATGCTGCGAAAGAATGGATTGACAAAGCTTTCGATTCAGCCGCCTCCTTTGGCAATCAAACCCATGCCGAAGGATTCTTTAAATTTTATGCGGTTCATGACAGGCTGGCAATTTGGACACGTGCTTTCGAAGTGCTGAACATCGGCGGATGGATAGTATATGTCATTGGCCTCTCCCTATTCAAGCAAGCTCAATCTGCTGACAAGGGACAATGGCTGACAAACAGTTTGTATTCAGCTTGCTGGCTTGGACTAGTAGGCATCGGATGTACGTTTGTCGGCGGTTTTCTTGGACTGTTCGGATCTTTGTTCCGATTCATCGGTTGGGTGCTTACTCTGATTTCGCTGTTTAAGTTCCGTGGCGCATTTAATCGGCTGAGCGTTGAGGATAGCTGGGATAGTCTGGCACGGCGCGGTGCCGGGAATCTGCGGTCTTCCTATACATTCGGTATAATTCTTGCTTTCTATCCTATCATCATATTCCTTGCATTACTGTTCATCGTACTTGGATCCATCAGTAATATATCAAACGTTGCCGAGGGAATAGCAGATAATGGCATTGATGCTGTTGCCTCGCTTATCGGTGGGTCTATAATGATTTTTATACTGCTGGCATTGGCTGCGGTTATACTTTGGGTTTGTCAGACCTGCTATCTTCTCAGTGGCTGGTGCAAGGTTAAAAATGGTTCTTTAGCGGAGTTCTCGGAAGAAGAATACGTTAACGACAACAGTACCATTATGACTTTGGGGGCTGTGCTCGGAACAATTATTCTTATCGGTGTCACAGCATGGTCCTGCATCTCTCCCCTCACGCATAAAGGCGGAACTTACTCAATCAGCAAGAACAACGTAGAAGATGCACGTTACTCAGAAGACACAGAATACCAAGAGGAAAATGAAGAGTCTGCATCGACATACTCACAGACTGATAACCAGGTCGGAGCATATGAGAAGGTGAGAACCTACGATGACAACGGAATTGAAGATACTACTGAAGAATATTATGACATCTTCACGGGTTCGATAAACAACAAATATGGCATAGTGATGTCTCTTAATACCGACGGCGGATCATATTACACCGGCGAGTATTACTATACAAAAAATAAGCGACCAATTCAACTGAGAGGGCAGATTACAGACGATGATGACCATCTTGTTCTCGAAGAATATGTTGGTATGGATATGACCGGAAAATTCGAAGGCACGCTTACCAATAGAGGATATTCCGGAACATGGACAAGTGCAGATGGCAAAAGAAGTTATCCATTCACAGTTAGCAAATAAAATCTTCGATAATGAACAGAATACTCACATTACTTGCTTCAGTCATTGTTACATGGACGGCTGTCGCTCAGGTCATGATACCATTTGAGGTTCCATCCCCCACATGGAAAGGAATCCTCACGTCCAAGGTGGAAAAAGGCCCGTTGGTTTTTCAAAAGCCCAATCCTTCTTCCGATAATCTGATTCAAATCGAGGCTGGAGAAGAAACTAAATATAAATGGCAGTCCCCATCTGTATTTCTCAATGAAATTGAATCAAAATTCACTATTGGGCCATATTCTTTTATTCCCTATATCTCCACATCGGGAGCCTGGGTAGAGGTAGAAATATCTGGGGACAACGGAATATTCAAAGGCTGGTCTTTGGCGCAAGATTTAAAATCTATCAGTTTGGAAGACATTACCTTGCAGGATCTAATTGACAACCAGAATGCTGTGACATGGCAGCATGGCGACGAGACCTATGTGATAATAGAAAGTGGAGGATACTACGGATGGTCCATGTTCAGCATCGGGAAACTTAACCGCGGCTACGTTATCTGTCCATATTATTGCTTTCTTGATTGGGGAGATACTGACCACCCCGGCATCTTAAACGGAAAACTTAGCAGTGATGGTCCCGATCTTTCAAAATTTACATTGAAGGATGTGGAATACATCCTTGCGCACGCCCAAAAGTCAACCGACAATACTTTTGTGGGTTACAAATTTTATCACGATGGCGAATCTGTATTTGGTGGCAACTGGACCACTCTTGTTGGCAAATATTAATCAGAATTCTATTTGAGAGCCACTGAGAAACTGTTTAAATTTATTTTCAAAGGATTTTGAGAAGATTTTTGAGATGTTTTTGCAAGTAGAGAAAGGAGAAACCTGTCGGTTTCGACTGCCGAACCCCGAAGGGCTCGCGAGTTCCTTAGATATAAGTACGGCACTCGCAAACTTGGCGAAAACAGCCAAAAAGATTCTTAAAAGCCTTGAAAGAATTCCTATAATAAATTTTCGAAATAAATTTAAACAGTTTCTGAGACATAATAATTTTTATCTCAGTGGCTCTTGCTTATAGTGGGATAATCTTCACAGTTTGAATCTGCGTCCAATAGATTGCTTCAATGTCTTCCACTTTTCCTTGAACCATAGGAACACCCTCTTGCCGCCAAGATGCAGGCGAAAGCGGTTGTCATCAGTGGGGTCGCGCTTAATCTGGACTTCGACATTACCAACATCAATGTCTTTTCTTTCATTGGGGTCATACAGAGTGGTGCCGTTGCTGAATGTTCTGGACTGACAATCAAGTAAAACCATGATAGTATTGTCCGACAATCTTACCGCCTTGCAGTCCTCGATAGCCGGAATCATTGCTATCGTATCAGGGAAGAACTTTTGGATCAAGTCCATTTTTGCCTGATGTCCTCTCACAATACTTTCATGCTGCTCTTTCTGTCTGTCGAGCTGCTGGCGCAAATCCCATATCCGGTCGCTGTGGGTCTTTGCCGTCTGCTCAGCACTTTCCTTCAAAGTCCTGATTTCCTCCCGGCTTTGGGTAAGTTCGGCTTCAAGTCTTTTGGTCTTGCTTACGGTGAATCGGTTGGTGCATTTATTCTGTTGCACACCTGCTGAACATGGTCAAGACCATACAATAAAGAATGGCTGTCAATCCCCATCCACATGAAGAGTTTGTGTAGGTTCTGATAGGCGTTGAGAATATATGCAGTCCCGATTTGTGGCTGTCTCCGGGCAAAACATATAGGTTCATGATGAGCTATGCGATTGCGAAGGATGTTTATTCCGTCAAGCTCGTTGAACATATAGGCGTTATTGTATTGAATCTCTGCCGATGAACGCGGTTTGTTCGGGAATATCCGCAGAAGAATCTGCCCTGTCGCACGAAACTGAGGATTGGCAAACATATATTTCCAGACTCCGAACTCCATTTCAGCGAGAAGCTTATGGTGAGTGTATTCTCCATTCCGGTTCAGACGGTTGTATGCCTTGATGATGATTCTCGCGCTGTCCCTGCAACTGGCAATATCGAAGATTCCTCCGTCTGATACTGAATCACGAAGCCAGTTCTCACCAAAACGTGATGTCAGTTCTCTGTCAATCGCATTTCTTAAAGCGACCTCAAAGCAGCTTAACAGCGTGAAAACCTCTTGTGAAAGATGGAGATTCAACCGATACAGCGACATGGCTTTTCGGGTGTCATTACCGCAGGCTGCAACATATCGGGTGAGCCTTTCAGGGGATAATATGTTCTGAAAATCGGAGAATTTCACTTGCTTTACAATCTTTTATGATCCAGAATTTGTTTTAATCAAAAGAAAGCACTACTTTTGCAGTGTTGATTCCCGGTAGCCCCTGACTCGTCAAGCTATCGGGTTTAGTTTTTTTATACCTGCAAAGGTAATCATTTTCATCGGATTGGGCAACAGTGAGAAAAAGTATACCGGGTATCCCTTCCGATGTCCGACCACTAATCCACGTCATGATGAAACAATTACATAATGACTGTGAATCCGATTGCAAATATAATGCTTTCCAGCCGCATCCACAACTCTATAACTCCATAACAGCGGAAAGTGCCAAAGTGACGATAATGCCACAGGCAATTATTCCTCTCCGTGTCAAACGCAACCTTTCCGAGTTTGTTGATTGTCTTCTGTTTCCGCTGGTCGATCACGTGAAGGTATTTCTCCGTCATCTTGATGCTCGCGTGTCCGAGAAGTGATGATACCGTCTTGATGTCGGTTCCGGCGTTCAGCAGATTGACGGCGAAACTGTGTCTTGCGCAGTGTGCCATGTAATGCTTTTCCTGATTCCGGCGTTCTTCACCCACCGGGCGAGATGTTTTCTTGCCGTACCCTTGTGGGGCAGGTCAAATATTTTTTCTTTGGGATTGTCATCCTCCTTCGGATGTCCTATGAGTTTTATCAGCTCTTCGTTGAGCGGCGTGACCACTGCGGCGTGTGCGCTTCGTCCGGCGCTTTTCTTTTGGTTGAACCTCATCACCATGCTCTCGTAATCGACATTGGCGAATGTCAGTTCCGACACATCACAGTACCGCAGTCCGGTGAAACAGCAGAATATGAATGCCCGCTGCACCTCGCGGTGCTGACGGAAGTATCTCAGGAAATTGCTCTCCTTTTCCCTTTTGAGCCGGTAGCCCTTGCGGTCCTCAAGCATCTCCTGCTCTTTCTCGAAGCGTATCTTCTCGGCAAGGGCAAGCGTGTTCTTGTTCTGCTGACGCTCCTGTGCCGAGCGTGGATGTACCCATACATAGAGATTCAACGCCTCCTTCTTGCGAAGATGCTGCACACGGTATTTCAGTTTTCCTTTCATTGCCCCGGATTCATAGACGACATGGTTGCCGTCATCGTCATATACGGGGGACTCGCTCCGGCCGAGATAATACTCCAGCCAGAGACTCGCGCGTCCGTCGGACATCTCTCATTGGATGAGCTTCGGATTTTGTTTCAGTTTATCTGGCAGTCTGCCCACAATGAATTAATTTTGTGTTCGTGGAGCAAAGATAGCAACGTGTTGGGAAACACCGAAATAGCCCACAACATCTATTAACAATCAAAACGGGCAAATGGTGTACTGATGGTGTACTAAATGCGAAAATAAAGGAAAAACAAAACAATTAGATACAACTCTCCATTTGACCAACACGCTGATAGCCACCGATATTCATTGTATCTTGTTATATCTATTTTACCTATAAAAAACATACCTTGCCATGAGGTGCGGAACTCCCATATGTCGTTGTCAATTTTTTGAAGAGTTCTGCTTCCTTAACCCCATATCGGACTTTGCGGATGTTGTAAAGCATCTTCTCACGTGCTTTGTCCGGAAGCGAATCAAGGAAATCTATAGCGTCCTTCAGAGCTATCAGCTTAAAAAGCGGTTGTTCCATACATGGAGGTGTTTTTTGCAAAGATACACAAAATCTACATATATAGAAACTTCAGGGTTCCGATTTTGTTCAATAAAACAAATAAAGCGCGGACAGGATTTACGGCTGGCCGCGCTTAATGTATCTATTTGCTATCGCTCTTCGGTTATTTGAGGAGCTGGACGGAGCGGTGGATGAACTCGGTGAGGTCGGCTCCTTTGAGGAGGCCGTTGCCGAGGAGGGCGAGGTCTATGACCTGCTTGACTATCGGCTGGGTCCGGGCGTAGTCGGCTATGGCTGACTCCTGTTCCTTACGCGCTTTGTCTACTGAAGCCTCGAGGTCGGTGACTTTCTTCTGGTCGTCGTCGGAGAGTTTGCCGTCCTTGGCATTCTTGCGAAGCTCCGATATCTGGTCGTTGCCCGATGTTATCTCTGCGGCAAAGGGGGCTACGGTGGCAGAGAGGGCAGCCATGGCTTCATCCTTGATTTTGCTGATGACAGGGCTCTCGGTGTTGACGATGAGGTTGTAGCTGTCGGGCAGCTCGCCGTAGAAGCTCATGCCCGGCTGCATCGCCGCCATGTCCTTCATGCGTCGCATGTACTCGTTCTGTGTTATCATCACAGGGTTGGTGTCTGCGCTCAGAGCCTCGAAATTGACGAGAAATTCGGCTTTGTCAACCTTGGGAATGCGGCTGCGGAAGATCGATGTCAGTATGTCACGCTGCTCGGGTGTCAGGTCGGCGGCTTTTTTGTCATCCTTGGGGATGAGGTTGTCGGCCACATCGCTGTCGACACGCACGAAACGTGACTTTTCAATCTTGTTTTCAAGCAGACCGATGAAATGACTGTCAAGCTGGCCGTCCATTACCAATACGTCATAGCCCTTGTCATTGGCGCCCTTGATGTAGTTATACTGGCTGACGGGGTCGGTGGTATAGATGTAGACCACGTCGCCGCTCTTGTCGGTCTGTGACGGCTCGATGAGCTTGCGGTATTCCTCAAGGGTGAAGTGCTTGCCCTCGGTATCTTTGAGGAGCACGAATTTCATGGCTGCGTCACAGAATTTCTGATCGGTCAGCATGCCGTATTCGATAAATATGCGTATGTCGTCCCATTTCTTCTCGAAGTCGGCACGGTCGTTCTTGAAAATCTCCTCAAGACGCGATGCGACTTTCTTGGTGATGTAGCCCGAAATCTTCTTTACAGCTGTGTCGCTCTGGAGATAGCTTCGCGATACATTAAGAGGTATGTCGGGAGAGTCGATGACTCCCTGGAGGAGCATCATGAACTCGGGCACTACGCCCTCCACGGAGTCGGTGACATAGACCTGGTTGCAATAGAGCTGTATGCGGTTTTTGGCAATCTCGAAGTTGTTGCGGATTTTCGGGAAGAAAAGCACACCTGTCAGGGTGAAAGGATAGTCGACATTGAGGTGTATCCAGAAGAGGGGGTCTTCCTGGCCCGGATACAGCTCATGGTAGAATTTCATGTAGTCCTCGTCGGTCAGTTCAGATGGTTTCTTGGTCCACAGAGGCTCTGTGATGTTGATTATCTTGTCATCAGCACCCGATGTGACCGGCACAGGCAGGAAGCGGCAATATTTGCGCAGAAGCATGTCTATTTCGCTCTGCTCAAGGAATTTCTTGTTTTCGTCATCGATATACAGGATGATGTCAGTGCCGCGTGATGCTTTCTCGGTCTCCTCCATGGTGTATTCGGGAGAGCCGTCACAGCTCCATTTGACAGCCTTGGCATCCTCTTTGTATGACAGGGATACTACTTTAACCTTTTTGGCCACCATGAATGCCGAGTAGAAGCCGAGGCCGAAGTGGCCGATGATATTGGCCGCGCTGTCCTTGTATTTTGCGAGGAATTCCTCTGCGCCTGAAAATGCTATCTGGTTGATATATTTGTCAAGGTCGTCGGCGGTCATGCCTATGCCGTTGTCGCTGACGGTCAGCGTACCGGCATCCTTGTCAACCTTGACATTGACCTTGAGGTCGGTGGCATCGCCCTTGAACTCTCCAAACGATGCCAGTGTCTTGAGCTTCTGTGTGGCGTCCACTGCGTTTGATACAAGCTCGCGGAGGAAGATTTCATGGTCACTGTAGAGAAATTTCTTGATTACAGGAAAAATGTTTTCGGTTGTTACGCCGATTGTTCCGGTTTTTGTGCTCATGTCTTTATGATTTATTTGTATTGATTCGTATAGGAGTATATCGTTATATTAACAAACAAGCAAATGTCATGCCGAATTGTCGGCATGACATTTGTCATAAAGATTCTTAAATCCGTTAAAAATCTGGTGATGAGGATATAAGGGGGTCAGAACGCATAGTCGACGCATGCGCGGTCGGCTTTGTGGCCGGCGAGCAGTGATGCGGCAGCCACGTGTGCCGGATGGTTGGCATAGACAGCCACGTCATCCATTGTGTCAACAATGGCAGTCAGTACCACGTCCCATGACTCTGAGGGATTCTCGTTGATGCCCACTTCCATCGAGTGGAGCACGTCAATCTGAGAGGGGAGTGCGAGCAGTGCGTCGCGGAAAGCAGTGGCTACCTGACGACGCTCTTCGTCAGTGCCTGTAAGCTTGAACATTACTATGTGCTTAACCATAAAGATTAGATATTAAAAATTTGAGTTAGTGCATTCCTTAAGTTCGGGAGATGCCATGAAACAATATCGATAACTTAAGCAACCGTTAATGCTCTAATAGCGTTCCTATGCAGTAGGGACATGCCATGGCATGTCGCCTAAAGCCATGCT
>UQDU01000051.1 GCA_900539915.1 uncultured Bacteroidales bacterium
TTAATCAAAAGATACACCACTCAGGATTTAACTTTTGTTATTAAACACCCTCTTATTTATCTGACTCGTGTTTGGCTGCGAGATATTCGTCAATCGTCTTGCGCAGGCCGTCCTCAAGGCTTGTAGGGGCAACGAACCCGAAGTCGCGCTCGGCATCGCGGACATCGCATGACCAGTTACGCTGACGCATTATAATATATTTGTCGCGATTGAGGGTCGAGGGCTTCATCCTTATGACTCCGATTTTCTCGGCCACGGCCGACACCATATAGGTGGCCCAAAGGGGCAGACGGAGCGGCACGACCCATTTGCCTCCAAGCAGACGCGCCACGAGATGCCGGAACTCGCGCTGGCTATAGGCACGCGGCTCTGATATGATGTATGCGTGGTGGAGCGCGGCTGCTGAGGGCAGCGCGTCAAAGATGGCCTTGGCCAGATCCTCCACGTAGATAAATGTCAATAGCTGCTTGCAGAAACCCACCCCGAAGTCCACATGGGAGTCAATGGACTTTATCATCATCAGATAGTCCTGTTCGTGAGGTCCATAGACTCCCGTGGGGCGAAAGATTATCCAGGGGAAATCGGGCAACGTCTGCAAATATGTCTCCGCCTTGATTTTTGACAGCCCGTATTTGGTATTGGGCTGAGGGATGCTTTCGCGGTCATACGGACGGTAGCCCTTCTCGTCATTAGGCCCGAGCGCACTCAGGCTGCTCATGTAGAGGAAAGCCCGGGGAGTCAGCCCGTTGGCGCGAATCACCTCCACCACCGTCCTCAGATACCCGAAATTGATACGGTTGAAGTCAGCGAAATTGGTGCACTTCGTAGCCCCGAGGTTATACACTATGTAGTCCCACTTCTCACCCTCGGGCAACGCAGCGGTCAGAGCCGAAGCCATCTGGCCGGCATCGTCATAATCGAGGGTGACAAACTTCAGCGCAGCGTCTTGCAGAAACTTGCGCGAGGTCGATTCCCTGACCGTCACCCATGTCTCATAGCCGCGTCGGAGCGACTCGGCAGCAATGAAACCGCCTATAAAGCCTCCGCCGCCGATAATCAGCACGCGCTTTGCCGAAGCATTGTTATTGTCTGTTTCCATAGTCGTGTCAATTCATGTTGAGATATAATCAGGAGATGCCGCGGCCTACAGGCAGAGCCAGAGCCACCATCCCCTCCTTGCCTCCCTCCCAGCGCACCTCATAGAGGCTTTCCTCGCCGAGATGGGCCAGCGGTATGCCCATCAGCCCCGGCGGCTGCTCAGGCATCGCCTTATACACCGCCTCCTTGGCTGTCCACGCCCTCAGATAGTCGATGTCGGCGTGCATATGCTCCAGCTGCCTCGGAGTGAGCCACTTGGACGCAGTGGCCACAAGCGCATCGCGCCATGTCTCCACATCGACACCCACCGGGCAGCCGCGGCTGACTGCCAGCACCGCCTCCTCGCGGCTGTGGCTTATGGATATGAAGTGCGGGAAACCCTCGACCGAAGGCCTCCCGCACGTATCATGCAACAGTTTTACCTCCCGGCCAAACGCCTCTGCGAGCAGCTCCCTGACGGCAGCTCTCTCAGCATCCCGACGGCTGTCAAATGACGGTGACAGCCTGACGATGCGTCGCCGGTACAGTCTCACCTCATCAGTCACGCTGCGAACCGAAGAATCTCAGCAGATAGAGGAAGAGGTTGATAAAGTCGAGATAGAGAGTAAGGGCACCTATCGTGGCCAGACGGCCCACGCTTTCAGAGGGTGCCATCAGAGCCATGTTCTTGATCTGCTGGGTGTCCCATGCGGTGAGACCAACGAAAATCAGTACACCTGCGCCGCTGATAATCCAGCCGAAGGTGTCGCTCGGCCATATCATGTTGACCACGATGCAGATAATCAGGCCGATAAGAGCCATGAAGAGTATGGAACCCATCTTCGAGAGGTCCTTGGCAGTGAAGAAGCCGTAGATGCTCATCGCGCCGAACGTGCCGGCGGTGATGAAGAACGTCTTCACGATGCTCGCGCCGGTATATATGAGGAATATCGGGGCGAGAGAGAGACCGTTGACCACCGCAAACAGGTAGAACAGAGCCGTGGCAGCTGCCGACGACAGCTTATTGATGGCTCCGGAGATGGCTATGACAAGCACGATTTCGACACCCAGCAGGAGCCACATGGCCCAAGAGTGTGAAAACATGAAATTGAGATAGGCCGCTGACGATGCACCCCACATTGACACAAACGCAGTGACAAGCATGCCGAGAAACATCTTCAGGTACACACGCTTCATCACCTGTGACACAGGGTTGCCCACGACATACTGAGTATCAGTACGGGGATGGTCATTATAGTTTTGAAACTGGTTCATAGTTGATTTGCTTTTTGGTTGGTTAGTGATTGATTCAGATGGCAATTTAGTTCATTCATTGAATTTCAACGCAAAAATCAATGTTAATGTTTTGCAAAATCGCCACTACCCGGTGCGGATTACATCCTTTCGGGCACTTTTATGCCCAAAAGCCCCATGCCGCGGCGGATTACATCGGCGGTGACGGCACTCAGCTCAAGACGCATCGAGCGCGTGGCAGCATCCTCCTCCTTGAGTATCGAGCAATCGTGGTAGAACTGGTTATACTCCTTGACAAGGTCATAGATGTAGTTGGCTATCAGAGCCGGCGAATATGACCGGCCGGCCTCACGGACCACCGACGGGAAATCGGCCAGACGGCGTATCAGAGTCACCTCGCGCTCGCCGGGCACCACCGCCGTGAAGTCCGCGCCGCGCATCCCGGCCTCATCGGCCTTGCGGAGCACACTGCGTATGCGCGCATAGGTGTACTGGATGAAAGGCCCGGTGTTGCCGTTGAAGTCTATGGATTCCTTGGGGTTGAAGGTCATGTTTTTGCGCGGATCCACCTTGAGCAGGAAGTATTTCAACGCGCCGAGACCCACTGTCTCGGTTATCTCGTCAATCTCCTCGGGGGTGCAGCCGTCAAGCTTGCCGAGTTCGGCCGACACGCTCCGTGCGGTGTTGACCATCTCGTCCATCAGGTCGTCGGCGTCGACCACGGTGCCCTCGCGGCTCTTCATCTTGCCCTCGGGAAGCTCCACCATGCCGTAGCTGAAATGCACGAGGTCTTTACCCCACTTGAATCCGAGTTTGTCAAGCAGCAGCGACAGCACCTGGAAGTGGTAGTTCTGCTCGTTGCCTACGACATATATCATCTTGTCGATAGGATAGTCCTGATAGCGGAGCTTGGCGGTGCCGATGTCCTGGGTCATGTAGACCGAAGTGCCGTCCTTACGCAGCAGCAGCTTGTGGTCAAGGCCGTCGGCGGTCAGGTCGGCCCATACAGAGCCGTCGTCCTTGCGGTACATGATGCCCTTTTCGAGCCCTTCGAGCACTTTCTCCTTACCCTCGAGATAGGTGTTGCTCTCGTAGTATATCTTGTCGAAGTCCACGCCCATGCGCTCGTAGGTCTCGTCAAATCCGGCATAGACCCAGCGGTTCATCATCTCCCACAGCGAACGCACTTCGGGGTCTTTCTGTTCCCACTTGCGGAGCATTTCACGCGCCTCAAGCATCAGAGGCGAAGCGGCCTCGGCCTCCTCCTGGGTCATCCCCTTGGCCATCAGTTCCTTGACCTCGGCCTTGTAGTGCTTGTCAAACAGCACGTAGAAGTCGCCTATCAGGTGGTCGCCCTTCTTGCCGGTGCTCTCGGGAGTGGCCCCGTCGCCCCACTTCTGCCATGCGAGCATCGACTTGCAGATGTGGATGCCGCGGTCATTGACGATGTTGGTCTTGACAACGCGGTTGCCGCATGCCTTGAGGATGCTTGCGAGGCTGTAGCCGAGCAATATGTTGCGCAGATGTCCCAGATGCAGGGGCTTGTTGGTGTTGGGCGACGAATATTCCACCATCACCAGCGGCGAGTTCTCATCGGCTTTGGCGAAGCCATAGTCCTCCTGACGGGCTATGCCGCGGAGCACACTGTTCCAGAACGTAGGGTCGATGACGAGGTTAAGGAAACCCTTGATGACGTTGTAACGGCTCACCGCCGGCTCGTTGTCGACGAGATAGTCGCCGATTTCCTTGGCCACGGCATCAGGAGCCTTGCGGGCAGCCTTGACCCACGGGAAAACCACAAGCGTCATATCTCCCTCAAACTCCTTCTTGGTGGCCTGTGGGATGATGGTCGACGGCTCCACGTCAAGTCCGTAGAGGTCTTTGAGAGCCTTGGCGGCAGATATGCGTATTATGCTGTCGGGTGACATGTATCTTAGTTTATATATGTATGTTGGTTGGGGAAATAGTTACAGGTTTCAGTGGCTGAGACGCACGTGCTGCGTTGGGGGCAGCGTGTCGTTGCGCTCGTTGACGGCATCTATCACCTCATGGGCCAGATGCAGGAATGCGTGCGAGGCGGCATTGTCCTTGAGGGCTATGGGGGTGCCGGCGTCGGCATCCTCCCTGATGGAGGCCACAAGCGGTATCTGCGCCAGCAGCTTCACTCCGAGTTCCTCGGCCAAGCGCACACCGCCCTCCTTGCCGAAGATGTAGTAACGCTCGTCGGGATGCTCCTCGGGGGTGAACCATGCCATGTTTTCCACGAGGCCGAGTATAGGCACATTGACCTGCTTGCCCGTGAACATGGATATGCCCTTACGCGCATCGGCCAGAGCCACATCCTGGGGCGTGGTCACGATGACGGTGCCGGTGATGTCGAGGGTCTGCACGAGTGTCAGATGTATGTCGCTGGTGCCGGGGGGCATGTCTATCAGGAAATAGTCAAGTTCGCCCCAGTCGCCGTCGCTGATAAGCTGCTTGAGCGCATTGGAAGCCATGCCTCCGCGCCACAGCACCGCGCTGTCCTTGTCGACAAGGAAACCGATGGAGAGCAGCTTGACACCGTATTTGTGGGCAGGGATGATTTTCTCCTTGCCGTCGACATGGTGCATGTAGAGCTTCTCATCCTCCACGCCGAACATCTTGGGCATCGAGGGGCCGAAAATATCGGCATCCAGCAGCCCCACCTTGTAGCCTTCACGGGCCAGAGCCACAGCGAGGTTGCATGCCACGGTGGACTTGCCCACGCCGCCCTTGCCCGACGATATGCCCACTATGTTCCTGACTCCGGCAAGCGGACGCTCCGACGGCTGCGGCGCAACATGCTTGGCCGACGGGGTGATGGTGGCTTCTATCTCAGGTGATATATAGGTGTGGAGCGACGCTTCGGCAGCCTTGACAAGCGATTTCATAAACGGGTCGGTAGGCCGGTCAAACTCCAGGGTGAAGCTGACCTTGTTGCCGTCGATGCGTATGTCATCGGCCACCATGCCGAGCTCTACGATGTTTTTGCCGTTGCCCGGATAGCGGACATTGCGCAGCGCATCGAGTATGAGGTTAGGATAAAGTGTTTCCATGTGGGATGTTTGCGATTTTCTTATTCATTGTCGGGCGGCGGCACGTTGCCCTGCAGCACTCCGCGCGAAAACGAGCGGTAGGTGTCATGTTCGGGCTCGGTCTCAGGCTCATTGGCTATATCGGCAGCCGGGATGTTGAAGCCGAGATACTTTATGGTCAGGCCACGCGAGAGCCACTGCTGCTCGTAGTAGGTGCGTATCTCTTTCAGACCGTCGGGGAGGTCGGTCGAGGCCTCTGCCCCATACAGGTCCGACGTGCGGCCCGACGGGGTGATTCCGTTGGCCTCCAGCATGTCACATGTATAGGTGTAGAGAAACGGGCTGTCGGTCTTCAGACGTATGACCGCATCGTGCTTGCACACCTGACGGTAGAGATTGACAAACCGTGTGGAGGTCAGGCGTTTGCGCACCTTCTTCATCTGAGGGTCGGGGAATGTGATCCATATCTCGCTCACCTCCCCGGGCGCGAAGAAATAGGGCAGCAGCTCGATGTTGGTCCTCAGAAACGCCACATTGTCCATGTGACGCTCGTCGGCCTGTGTGGCTCCGTGCCACATGCGCGCGCCCTTGATGTCGAGCCCTATGTAGTTGCGGTCAGCATACCGCTCTGCCAGCCCTACGGTGTATTCGCCCTTGCCGCAGCCGAGTTCCAGCACTATGGGATGGTCGTTGTGGAAATACCCGCTGCCCCACTTCCCTTTAAGCGGAAATCCCTCTGCTCGGACACGGGCAAAAGGATACTGGAACACGCAGGGCAGCGTCTCCATCTCGCTGAACTTCTTTAGCTTGTTTTTACCCATCTAAACTGTTTCGGATGGCTGTTATTTATCTGTTATTCCGGGAGTCAGGATACCGGGACGCACAGTCAGGCCGGAAATCACTTCCTGAGGAGCTTGAACTGCCCCTTGCGTCCGTCGGATGTGGTCACGCTCACGGTGTAGAAGTCCTCGCCGAAGCCCGAGGTATCGAAGGATGCACGGTCGGTGCTCATCAAAGTGGCCGGGATAAGCACACCGTTGAGGCCGCCTACCACAGCATCCTTGATGCCGGCGGAAGCAGAAATGACGAGCACACGGCCTTCAAAGCGCACTTTGACATCAGCCATGTCGTTGTTGTCGCTTATCACGATGTCCTGCGCGCCCGAGGGTATTTCTATATTGAACTCCTTCCACTGGTCGGCATCCTTGAAGAGGTTGCCGGTGTCGGCATCGGCCACAAGGAGCGATATTTCGGGCTGATTGACATCTTTCCACACATCCTGACCGAGGTCAGGAACCGTCTTGAGGCTGTTGGCATCTATGTCGGAGAGGGAGGTCATGCCCTCCATGGCGTTGTCTCCTATATATGACACGCCGGCCGGTATGGTGACGTGCTCCATGCTGCTCATGCCCTTGTAGGCATAGCGGCCTATGGTTGCAGCCCGGGCCGGTATGAGGGTCACTGAATTAAGTGACGTGTTGCCTGTCATCATATAGTCCTCGACAGTGCTGAGGCCATCGGGAAGCACTACGGATGTCAGCGACGCATCGTCAAAGAAAGCTCCCTGACCTACAGTCTGCACGCTCTCGGGCATTATCACGGATGCCAAAGCTCCGCATCGGGCAAATGCCCACGCGCCTACTGACGTAAGCGCTGTGCTCGCCGACATATCGGCTGCTGTCAGGCCGCTGCCCTCAAATGCGCCGTCGCCTATATCGGCCAGCGACGCTCCGAAATCAAACGTCTCGAGCGACGAGCATCCCATAAAGGCATCCTTGCCGATGCTCTCAAGAGTCGGACTGAGGGTGACGGACTTCAGCGATGTGCAGTTTTTAAATGCGCCCTCGGGCAGACGGTCGGCGGCAAGTGTCACAGACCCAAGCGAGGAGCATCCGGCAAAGGCAAGCGAGCCGAGGGTGACGTCAGACGACGCCAGCGACACCGATGCCAGCTTGGTGGCTCCGGCAAATGCGCCGTCGCCCACGGTGGTCACCGCGGGGAGCGAGAGGGTCGTGGCGGCGATGCCGGCCAGCGAACCCTCGCCGAGGGTGGCTACCGATGCCGGCAGGGCCACTGATGTCAGCTTCATGCCGTGGAGAGCATAAGCCGGGAGCACATCGGCCGGACTCGAAGAGTAGCCTGTGAGCACCGGCGAGCCCGAATAGGCCTCGATGTTCGCGCCCGTAAGGTCTATGCTGACGAGATTAGTCATGCTGCGGTTGATGAAATCGAAGTCGGCGGCGTTCATCGGACCGCTGACTGCCAGCGATGTCACCGAAGCCGGTGTAGCGACAGCGTCTTTGAGTGTGCCGGCTTTTGTCAGCTCCACTGTATCTGCGGCAACATGATTGACAGCCATAGCCGCCATGGCCGAAACCGCAAAGGAGAGAATGCGTTTAATCATTGGTTTGTTTAGATGTCATTTAGGGTTGTGGCGGACAGGGATTTGTCTGTTCTGTTGGGAGAAAAGATGCAGCTGAGCGCGGCCCAGCTGCCTGAAGGTTTGCAACATCCGCCGTCTGCTGCGTGGCCACCGCCGCCGAGGCGGCGGTGACGCATGCGTTTATTTAAGCAGCGCGAGGGTGTCGGCGATGCGCCGCAGGGCCTCACGGATATTGTCGTCGCTGGTGGCATAGCTCAGGCGGATATAGCCGGGAGCGCAGAATGCCGCACCGTCCACAGTGGCCACGTGGCCCTTGTCGAGCAGGAACAGGGCGAGGTCTGCCGCATCGTTTATCACTGTGCCTTCGTAGCTCTTGCCGAAGAAGCTGCTGACCTCGGGGAACAGGTAGAAAGCTCCCTGGGGTACATTGACTTTCAGCCCGGGAATCTCGCTGGCGAGCTTCACCACGAGGTCACGGCGACGCTGGAAAGCCTCGTTCATCTCATGTACACAAGCCTGTGAGCCGGTGTAGGCCGCCTCGGCTGCTTTCTGCGCGATTGATGACGGATTGGAGGTGTACTGGCCCTGGAGCTTGGTGGTGGCCTTTACGATGTCGGTCGGACCGGCCATGAAGCCGATACGCCAGCCTGTCATGGCATAGGCCTTTGACACGCCGTTGATTATGACAACGCGGCCGGCCAGCTCGGGGAATGAGGCCATGGAGGTAAACTCGCCGGTGAAGTTGATGTGCTCGTAGATTTCGTCGGCGAGCACTGTGATGGCAGGGTACTTGGCCAGCACATCTACCAGACCCTGAAGCTCCTGACGGGTGTAGACGCTGCCGGTAGGATTGCTCGGCGAGCAGAGGAGCACCATGCGTGTCTTGTCGGTGATGGCGGCCTCAAGCTGCTGGGGTGTAATCTTGAAATCCTGCTCTATCGATGCAGGGACAAGCACGTTCTTTCCCTCGGCAAGTTTGACCATCTCGACATAGCTGACCCATGCCGGGGTGGGTATGATGACCTCGTCGCCCGGGTTGATGAGCGAAAGAATCACATTGCAGAGCGACTGCTTGGCGCCGTTGGACACCACAATCTGCTCCGGGGCGAAATCCACGCCGTTCTCCTCCTTGAGTTTGGCGGAGATGGCCTTGCGCAGCGACATATAGCCGGCTACGGGTGTATAGAATGAAAAATTCTCGTCAATAGCTTTTTTTGCAGCCTCTTTGATGTGGTCAGGGGTGTTGAAATCGGGTTCACCGACCGAGAGGTTGATGACATCAACGCCCTGAGCCTTGAGTTCGTTACTCTTCTGTGACATAGCCAAGGTAGCGGATGCTGCCAGTGACTGGATTCTCTTTGAGATGCGGTCCATGAGTTAATTATGATATGAATAGACTGTAAAAATGATATTTCTGACAGTAAACCATACTGCATAACAGCATAATTTTCGCAAAGTTACGAAATTTATTTTAATTTCACCGTATCGCGAGTGGATACACCCAAAAATGCCCCCGTTTTTTCGCCGGCACACCCTCCCCTACTGCGATGTGTGCATTCCCGTAAGTTACTGACATCGGCGGGTGATGCGCCGCGAGGGGGTGGAGTTGAGTATCAGGGGCACCGTCTCCATGGTCACGTTGCTGGTGTCAAGGCCCATGGCGTCCTGGTCGGAAATCTTCATGCGGCGCAGAAGTTCGTGCAGCCGCAGCAGTCGCGCATTGCCACGGCTGATGATGCTCGCCGCCGAAAACACGCGGTGGATGAGCACGAACCTGAAATCGCCGGCCACATTCTCGGCGGCAAGCGACGGATAGCTGCTCGTCAGGTCCACCTCGCCGGCGGCAACGAGGTCCTCCACCACCTGGCGCAGGTACACGCTCACTCGCGGAGCCACCCTGAAGCCGATGCGCATGGTGATGAAATAGATGGTCTGTGGCACCACGATGTTCACGTCATAGTCCAGGCGGTCAGGCTCGTCAAGGTATTCGACATGTATGATCCAGTAGTGGTCGGCTCGCTTGGGCTTCTTGTTGATGATGGAGTATATCAGCTTGCTCTCAAGCATGTTGACGGTGGGCGAGTGGGTGAAATACACCAAGTTACACGCCGTCATCGGTATCGCGGCGTCATGCTTGACGGAGGTAATCAGCCCGGCATAGTCGGCCAGACGCTTATACTGGATGAAGGTGCCGCGCAGCCTCGTGGAGTTGCGCCACACCACCATCATGGCCGCCACCAAGCCCCCTATGAGCACCGTAAACCAGCCTCCGTGGGTGAACTTGAAAAGGTTGGCGACAAAAAACGCTCCCTCCAACAGCCCGAAAAACATCACGAAAATGCCGCACACCCATCTGCTGACCCCTTTGAGCCGCAGGTAGAACGCCAGCAGCACCGTGGTCATCAGCATCGTGACGGTGATGGCCAGCCCATAGGCGGCCTCCATATGGTTGGAGTCCCTGAACAGGAGCACCGTCAGCAGGCAGCCCGTCAGGAGTGCCCAGTTGACCGCCGGCAGATACAATTGCCCCTTGAGGGTGGATGGATACTTGATTTTCTGCCTCGGCCAGAAGTCGAGACTGATAGCTTCGGAAAATATGGTGAACGAGCCGCTGAGGAGTGCCTGGCTCGCTATGATGGCGGCTCCGGTCGACACCACCACGCCTATGCCCACAAACCATCCGGGCATCACCGCATAGAACGGATTGACCGTGCTCCAGTCAACCCCCGAGTCAAGATGCGCTATGATCCACGCGCCCTGCCCCATGTAGTTGAGTATCAGCATCACCTTGACGAAAATCCACGCCACGGAGATGTTCATGCGGCCGCAGTGTCCGAGGTCGCTGTAGAGTGCCTCCGCGCCTGTCGTGCAGAGAAATACCGCCCCGAGTATCAGAAACCATCCGGGATAGTCCACGAGCAGCCTGACGGCATACCACGGATTGAAGGCGCGCCATATCTCGTGGCTCGCACCGATGTTGCAGCAGCCGAGGATGCCGAGCATCAGAAACCACACGAGCATGAAGGGGCCGAACATGCGTCCGATTTTGCTCGTGCCGCCCTGCTGCATCACGAATATGCCTATTATTATCACCATGACGATGGGCACCACAGGCACCTCGGGACTGAAGGTGCGGAGCCCCTCCACGGCCGATGTCACCGTCATGGCCGGTGTTATCACTCCGTCGGCCACGAGCGCGGCGGCTCCTACGGCAGCCACTACATAGAGCCACTTGTGGGGCAGCGACTTGAGCAACGAGTACAGCGCGAGGATGCCCCTTCGCCCTTGTTGTCGGCACGCAGGGCTATGATGACGTATTTGAGGGTGGTCTGCAATGTGAGCGTCCAGATGACGCAGCTGACCGCGCCTGTCACATAGTCGGCCCCGACGCTGCCGCCATCCACACTCATTATGGCCTTCATCACGTAGAGGGGCGACGTGCCGATGTCGCCGAACACTATGCCCAGCGTGATCAGCAATCCCATGGCGGTCAGACGCTGCATCACATGGCCGCCCGACGCCGCACTACTTCTATATGTTTCCATCCGCGATATATGCTTAGGTGTGTATCTCTGTGGTGTGCAATGTCACTAACTCAAGGAATGCTCTCATCGCAGTAGGGACATGCCATGGCATTTCTGCTGACGCAACACCCTCATTAGCATGGCTTTAGGTGACATGCCATGGCATGTCCCTACTATATAATATAACGCCATTCAAGCATTAAAGACTGCTTAAGTCAGTGACATAGCTCTGTGGTGTGCCTATTCAACAAGCCACCAGTGCCCATGGTTCAAGAAAAGCAGTGACGGCTCCGCGCACTGGTGTCGCGGAGCCGTCAGCTGATATAAGGTAAGTAGCTTCCAATCGTGATTAGAATGTCCAGCCGAGACGGAGAGCGGGGTTAGCCTTGAATGCGAGGTCGAAGCCCTTAGACTTGTTGAAGCCCTTGCTTTCGTCTACATCGTTCTGTGTGGTGACCTTGTTCTTGCCCCAGCAGTCGTTCTGGAACTCGAGACCGAGACCGAGCTCAGCACCTACGTAGAGACCCTTGTAAACTGAGAAGTTGATGCCTGTGAAGAGGTTGAAACCGAAGTCGTTGCCGGCCTTTTCACCACCGTTGATGTAGTTGATGGTCTCGTCTGTTTCAAACCATGCGTTGTCAGAGTCAAACTTTTCAGCCTTTGAACCGGCCCAACGATGCTTGTAGATTACTTCAGCACCGGCATAGAGGTCTACACGCTTGTAGTTGTAGAAGTGACGCTCGTAACCGAGGTTGATTGAGAAGTCACCGTACTTTGAAGAAGTATAAGAGTCATTGTCCTCGTCAGAGGTGTTCTTGCCGCTGTGTACGTTGAGACCGAAGCCGAAACGGAGGCCATCCTTGTCAGAGAGCATGTATGTGCCCTGGAGACGCTCGAGCTTGAAGGTGTCGAAGTTGTCAGAGAAGGGGTTGAACTGGAGTTCGATAGAGAAGTCACCGGCTTCGGGTGCATAAGATTCTTCTGCCATTGCAGGTGTAACAGATGCTACGAGAGCGATCGCTGCAAACAATACTTTTTTCATAATGGATGTGAAATTAAATATTGGAAAATAAAAACTTGAAGTTTTGTTATCTTCAATTCCGTTTGTAACGAGAAGAGAAAATGGGATAAAAGAAATTGTGAAAAAAAATGAGAAACTTACCTTATTTTTGTCTTACGCTTCGTGCCGTGGCCGCCAAATTTGGCTTATCGCGTAAGCCTGCGGCATTTGACTTTTCCGACCCGACGGTCACGAAAACGGCTGCAAAGTAACGTCAAAAATTTCACTTGTACAAGATTTTTTTACAAAATTTATCATTGCTGAGCCATAACTCGTTGACATCCAAGATTTTTTGCGTACCTTTGCAATCAGCTTATAATTACCATCATAGCTCACATCACTATAATCTGACACAATGCGTATCGACATACTGACAGTGCTCCCCGAGATGCTCGAATCTCCGCTCAACTGCTCCATACTAAAGCGCGCCCAGGACAAGGGGCTGGCCGAAATCGTGGTGCACAACCTGCGTGACTACACCACCAACAAGCACCGCAAGGTCGACGACTACCCGTTTGGCGGCGAAGCCGGCATGGTGATGCAGGTAGAGCCTGTGGACCGTGCGCTTGCCCACCTCAAGTCACAGCGTGACTACGACGAGGTGATATTCACCTCGCCCGACGGCGAAGTGCTGTCGCAGCCCATGGCCAACAGCCTGAGCCTCCTCAATAATATAGTGATTCTCTGCGGCCACTACAAGGGCATCGACTACCGCATACGCGAACACCTCATCACCAAGGAAATATCCATAGGCGACTATGTGCTGACGGGCGGCGAAATCCCGGCGGTGGTCATCACCGACGCCGTGGTGCGTCTGATACCCGGAGTGATAGGCGACGAGCAGAGCGCCCTCAGCGACTCGTTTCAGGACAACCTCCTGGCTCCTCCCATCTACACGCGCCCTGCTGACTACAACGGTTGGCGCGTCCCCGACATACTCCTCTCAGGCCACCAGGCACGCATAGACCAGTGGCGTTACGACCAGGCCGTAGAACGCACCCGCCTCCTCCGCCCCGGCCTCCTCGAC
>UQDU01000052.1 GCA_900539915.1 uncultured Bacteroidales bacterium
GAGCCTTATCGTCGGCAGCGTCAGATGTGTATAAGAGACAGTTATATATGTGTTTTTATTACTATAGGTTTTTCTGTGATTTATTTTAGTTTTATGACTTTGCAATTTATCAGGGAATCCAGGTGTTTTATCGTGTAATGTAATCTGTTGATAATTGGTTGATAGTGATGTCGTTAGGTGCGAGAATAAACACGTGTCCCCTATTTATACCCGCTAATTATTAACACTGATTTGATATAATTTTGATATTTTTGCTAAATTTGTGAAAGAAAATCGGGTCAGTTACGTCCATATGGATTCTGACAAATTGATACATTTAACACGCATATACAATATATATATAGTTACACACATTTATTAAAGATGAAAAAATCTCTCTTAGTAGCTTTTGCTATCATGGCTGGGATGGCGTTCCCTCTCCACTCAAATGCGCAATTTAATCTCGGAAAAGCTATCAATTCCGGAACGAAAGCTGTCAAGGCTCTTACATTAAGTGATGAACAGATGGCGGCATATGCCAAGGAATCTGTTGACTGGATGGATACCCACAACAAGGTTTCTGATGCCAACAGCAAATATACCAAACGTCTCAACAGACTGACCAAAGGTCTGACTGAAGCAGACGGTATTCCCTTGAATTTCAAGGTGTATGAAGTTATCGATGTCAATGCTTTTGCATGTCCTGACGGCAGTGTGAGAGTATTCTCGTCGCTGATGGACATAATGACCGACGACGAACTTCTCGGCATCATAGGCCACGAGATAGGCCACGTGGCCAAGCATCACTCCAAGAAGGCTTTCAAACAGGAATTGCTGACCGGTGCCGCCCTTGACGCCATATCTTCAGCCGGTGGCGTTGCTGCCAAGTTGAGCGAATCGCAGCTCGGTGATCTCGGCCAGGCTCTGTCAGGTGCAAAGTTCTCGCAGAAGCAGGAGAAAGAAGCTGACGATGCAGGTTACGACTTCCTGAAAGCCAACGGTAAAAATCCATGGGGTATGGTGATGGCCTTTGAGAAGTTTCTCAAGATGGAAGAAAAAGAAGGCAACAATAAGAGCAGCTACATTGACCGCATGTTCTCATCGCACCCTGATACTGTAGACCGTATCAAGCGTATGACCAAGCGTGCTGAAAAAGATGGCATAGCCCGTCCTCAGTAAACATATCGCCTACTTTACAGTTAGAATTTAATGCCTAAGAAAGTACTTAAGGTCCTGGGGTTAGGTTTCCTCGGGACCTTAATTGTATCGTTTTTCGGCTTGAGTGCCGCAATTTATCAGGATACCCTGATACAATGGTGGCAACCGGTAGTGTTTAGCTTGATAGTGGCCCTTGGATCCGGCAAGTTCCTATGGAAAAAGTGGGCAGCTCTCACTGACACCGATAATGTGTGGTGTAATTTCGGATTGCATACTGTGACCGTTACCGCGGTGATGCTCGGAGGCCTCTTTATAGGCAACTACTTTTTGGGTGACAGGAATGATGTAACATATCATGATGTAACCATCACACGGATATACCGCGAAAAGCACCACAAGACACGCCGCATCAGTCGCAGGGTATATGGGCAGGGTGCCCCCTATTGGGTATATAAGGCAGACTATGAAATGCCTCATGGCGAAAACAAGTCACTCCGACTCACCAAAAAGCACTACGACCTGCTGTCAAAAGGTGACACATTGGGCCTCGCCATAAGAGATGGTTTCTTCGGGGCAACGGTAATCGATACCGAAAAAATAAAGTATCCCAAAAAGTATAAAAAATCACGTAAAAGACACCAATTTGGCTATAGTAGCAGAAAAATCCGACAGGAAGATTAAAGTAATGCCTTCTGAAACACTATTGGTAATCAAATTGTTGTAACTTTGTAAGGTTTTTACCGAAACATACTAAAAGTACATATATGACATTTGAAGAATTAGGAGTTAATGATAAATTGCTCCGAGCCATTAAAGAGATGGGATTCGAGCAGCCTATGCCTGTTCAAGAAAAAGTTATCCCACACTTGCTGACCCAGGACGGTGACGTCGTGGCTTTGGCACAAACCGGAACTGGAAAGACCGCAGCATTCGGACTGCCTGTGCTCCAGCGCATCAATCCCGACATACACAAACCCCAGGCCATAATACTTTCTCCGACACGTGAGCTCTGTCTGCAAATCGGCAGCGACCTGGCGGATTTCTCAAAATATATTGATGATGTAAAAGTGCTCCCCGTCTATGGCGGTTCGAGTATTGAAAGCCAGATTAAGGCTCTGAAACAGGGAGTGCAGATTATCGTAGCCACTCCCGGACGACTGATTGACCTTATCAACCGTCGTGTCGTGAGCCTTCAGGATGTGCACACCGTCATACTTGACGAGGCCGACGAGATGCTCAACATGGGTTTCCTCGATTCTATCGACGAAATCCTTTCCCATGTGCCTGACGACCGCAAGATGCTGATGTTCTCAGCTACCATGCCCAATGAGATTGCCAAAATTGCCAAGAAGTACATGAAGGAGCCGGTGGAGTTTGTGGTAGGCAACCGCAACGAAGGAGCCAAGAACGTGAAGCATATCTACTATATGGTCAATGCTCGCGACAAATATCTGGCTCTGAAACGTATAGCCGATGACTCTCCTAACATTTATGCCATCATCTTCTGCCGCACACGCCGTGAGACCCAGGAAGTGGCCGACAAGCTGATTCAAGACGGATATAATGCTGATGCGCTCCATGGCGACCTCTCGCAGCAACAGAGAGACATCGTGATGAAGAAATTCCGCGATCGGGTCATAACCATGCTCGTTGCTACGGATGTGGCAGCCCGCGGTCTTGACGTGGATGACCTCACGCATGTCATCAACTTCGGATTGCCTGACGACACTGCTGTATATACCCACCGTTCCGGCCGAACAGGACGTGCCGGCAAGACCGGCGTGAGCGTAGCCATCATCCATTCGCGTGAGAAAGGCAAGCTCCGCGAAATCGAGAAGAAAATCGGCAAGACTTTCGAACGCAAAGAGGTACCGACACCACAACACATCATCGAGAAGCAGCTGTACAACCTCGCTGACAGAATTGAGCGCGTTAAGGTGGATGACGGGGAAATAGACAAATACATCCCCGGTGTGCAGCGAAAACTTGAGTGGCTGTCACAGGAAGACCTGTTGAAGAGAGTGCTTTCGCTTGAATTCCAGAGACTGCTGGAATACTATAAGGATGCGCCTAAAATTGATTTCATTGATGAAAAGCCAGCCAAAGAGCGGACCAAGAAAGAGCGCGAACCACGCACCGAAAAAGACAAAGACCGCCGCACAGCCGAGCGCGGCATGGAGCGTATCTATGTCAATGTGGGTAAAGCTGACGGTTTCTTTGCCGGAAACCTCATAGATTTGCTCAACCATACAGTGGATGGAAGCCGTGTAGACGTGGGTCGTATAGACCTCCTGCCCCACTATTCGCTGTTTGATGTGAAGAAAGCGGATGCCAAGCGTGTGGTCAATGCGCTTAAAAACGCTGAGTTCATGGGCAAGAATCTCTATAGCGAGATAGCTTCGGCCGACAAGGACTACAAGAAGGCATCTCTACGCCGTACGAAGGATGCAGCGGCTGCATCCGAATTTGACGGAGGCGGAGAGACCCCATTTGAATATTTCCGCAAGAAATCACGTGGCGGAAGCAAGAAAGCATCCAAGAAACGCCGTTAATATATCTGACATCGCACAGTCAGAGAAACAAAACATGCGGTGGAACTGATAGCCTTACGCACAGTAAGATACAATGACAAAAACTCTATCCTCTCGGCTTTTACAGCCGAGAGAGGTAGGGTTTCGTTGCTTGTATCGGCATCGGGAAGCAAGGAAGCCCGACGCCGCAGGGCATTGCTGATGCCGCTCTCGGTAGTTGATGCCGAGATAGATGTCCGCCCGGGCCGTGACATATTCAATCTCAGAGAGGTGCGGCCGATTAGTTCGTCTCTGAACATAATATCCAGCCCTGTCAAATCGGTCATAGCTCTTTTCATCGCCGATTTCCTCAATTCCATGCTTCGTCAGGAATCAGCCGACATGCTGCTGTTTGAATTTCTAAAAGAGGAAATATCAGCATTAGAGGCCATGGATGATGAAGCTGCAATCAATGACCATATCGGGATGCTATGCCGCCTGAGCCGATTCATGGGCATACAGCCCGATTTAGGCAGCTACAGGAAGGGGGCATTTTTCGACATGAACGATGGTGTGTGGCGCATATCCCCTCCCCTTCATACTGCATGGCTTGACCAGGCAGAATCACGGATGGTTTTTCTGGTCATGTCAAGGATGATGAATCTATCAAACCATATGTCCAAGCTGCTTACCAACAGGGGAATAAGAAACCGGGCCATAGACATATTGATAGAGTATTACACCGTACACTTCACAAAGCTGAGCCTTCCGTCGTTAGATGTGTTACGGGATATGTCATAAAAAATGGATTTTTTCGTTAACTTTGTGATATGATACTTATAGCTGACGGTGGTAGCACTAAAATAGAGTGGTGTCTCATGGTCAATCAGACAGTCATCAGGCGATTTGTCACCCGAGGGCTTAATCCTGTCATGTTGACCAAAGAGGAGATTACAGACCGCTTGGAGATAGATCTGCCAGGAGAATTGTCATCCTGGCGCGATGAGTTGCGTAAGGTTTATTTTTATGGAGCCGGATGTCTGCCTGGCGAGGTCTCTGACATGATGCGTGAGGCCATACGGCCTATTGTAGGCGATCGTCCGAGCATTGATGTGCACAATGATCTGCTGTCGGCAGCACGTGCCTTGTGCGGTAATCGTCCGGGCATCGCATGTATACTCGGCACCGGAAGCAACTCATGCTACTACGACGGCGAAAAGATAGTCGATAACGTGTCGTCTCTGGGATTTATCCTTGGTGACGAAGGTTCGGGAGCCGTGCTCGGGCGTCAGCTCATATGCGATGTGCTCAAACATCAGCTTCCCCCATATATCTGCGATGAATTTCTGTCACAGTATAAGCTTGATGCCCACAAGATTATCAGGCGAGTGTACAGAGACCCTGCCCCAAACAGGTTTTTAGCGTCACTCTCTCCATTTCTTCATGAGCATCTTGACATCCCGGAAATACATCATCTGGTCAAGCACCAGTTTGATCTGTTTTTCAAGCGCAATGTCAGCAATTACCGTAAGTATGACGATACCGACGTGAATTTTGTCGGTTCAATTGCGTTCTTCTATCAGGATATACTGCGTGAAGCCGCACAAGAGGCAGGTTACTCTGTCGCTAAAATCATACGGTCGCCTATGGATGGCCTGATCAAATATCATCAAATCTGATAATACACATATCCCCCAAAATCTCCTCCCTGTCATATGCTTAAATCTGTCAAATATCCCGTCATAGCACTTATCTTAACCCTACTGTGTAGCAGTTGCGGAGGTCCTAAACTATCTGTGGCTGATGCTCAGATGGCCCGTGGCGAATATTTTGATGCGGCTCAGACTTACCGTAAACTCTATAATAAATGGACTAAGCGTGAGGAACGAGACAAACGCGGCATGGTCGCATTTAAGATGGGACAATGCTATATGCACCTCGGCCAGGATGCGCGCGCTTCGGCAGCTTTCCAGAATGCCATAAGATATGACTACCCTGACACACTCGCCCAGCTATATCTAGCGCAGAGTCTGCACGGCGAAGGAAAATATGCGCCGGCCATCAAGGCCTATGAGGAATATCTGAAACTTGTCCCCGGGGACAAGCTCGCCGCCAATGGTTTGGCCGGAGCGAAGATGGGGCTTGACAAGAAAGGTCACACCCGATATGTGGTCAAGCAGCCTAAACTGATTAATTCGCGGCGTGCGGATTTTGCTCCGATGTTTTTGCCCGGCGACAATACACAGCTCTATTATACCACAACCAACGAGCACGTCAAAGGGAAAGTCAAGAGTGATATAACCGGCATGAAAAACTCCAATATTTGGTTCATGCATCAAAACGAGCAAGGAGTGTGGCAGAAGCCTGAAGCCGCAGAAGGTGAACTTAACAATGACCAGCTGGATGAGGGCGTGGCGTCATTTTCTCCTGACGGACAGACCATGTATCTCACTGTGGCCCGCCGGTCAGAGTCCAATCCTACAAGTCTTGAAATATATACCTCCCAGAGGTCTGACGCCAAATGGAGCGAGCCGCGTAAATTTGACATAACAGCTGACACGCTGTCAAATTTTGCCCATCCGACAGTAAGCCCTGACGGTGAGTTCCTGTATTTCACAAGTGATATGCCCGGCGGCGAAGGCCAGTATGACATATGGCGCATCAATCTCAAAGAGCCAGCCGGGTCTCTTGAAAACCTCGGTAAGGAGATAAACACCCCGGGACATGAAAAATTTCCGTATGCTCTGACTGACAGCATACTGATTTTCGCATCAGACGGGCATCCGGGCTATGGAGGACTTGACCTGTTTAAAGCCACTCTCACCCCTCAAGGGTCATGGAAAGTGGTCAATATGGGCACTCCAATCAATTCATCAGGTGATGATTTCGGCATAACTTATGAGAAGCCCGATGTAGAGTCAGGATACCTGTCGAGCAACCGCGGTGACGGACGAGGCTATGACCACATATATTCTTTCGTGCTGCCCGATCTTAAAATCAATATATCCGGATGGGTGCTTGACCGTGAAGACGAGCCGATACCCAACGCAGTCATCAGAATTGTCGGAAATGACGGCTCAAACCAGAAGACTGTGGCCAAGAATGACGGCTCTTTCACCTTTCCGCTGCATAGAGGTGTAAGCTATGCCATGATGGCCGGAGCCAGAGGTTTTCTCAACGCCAAACAGGAGTTTACTGCCGACAATGCCGAGGAGGATGCCGAATACAGCATAGACTTTATCCTGTCGTCACTGAGCAAACCCAATATCGTAGAAAATATTTTCTATGACTATGACAAGGCTACTCTGCGTCCGGAGTCAAAGAAAGCTCTTGACGAACTGGCAGAGATGCTGCGTGACAATCCCAACATTACCATCGAGATGGCATCACATACTGATCGTCACGGCACAGAGGAGTACAATATGGACCTCTCTATGCGCCGAGCCAAGTCGGTCGTAGATTATCTGATAGATGAAGGCGGTATCGACAAGCGTCGTCTGCAATATCAGGGCTATGGAAAATCACGCCCCAAGACGGTAACGAAGCGAATCAATAAGGCATACCCCCAGTTTGAAGAGGGGCAACTGCTCAACGAGGAATTTGTCAACACGCTGTCACCTGAAAACCAGGATGCGGCAGATCAGATTAACCGCCGAACGGAGTTCCAGGTGCTTTCCACTGATTTTGACATGTTCTGAACTGTATCGTAAACGATGAAATTCCGTACAGAGATTGACATTGACCATACACATAAAGGAGCGATTTCGTTGGACCAGTCGCTGCTTATGTTCGGGTCCTGCTTCACTACAAATATCGGTGAAAGGTTGCTCCAGGGCGGTTTTGACGTATCGGTCAATCCTTTCGGGACCCTGTATAATCCGTTAAGCATCGAGGCAGCCATAGGTAACGCTCTCACATCACGCCATTATACCGAGGAGCATCTGATACAAGACCTTCAGGGGACATGGCACTGTATGGATTTTCATTCGTCGTTTTCGTCAGAAAACAGTCACACGGTACTGGCGCGTATAAATGCGGCCATTCAAGAGTGCAACGAAAGGATACAGACATGTGACTGGGTAATAATTACATTGGGCACCTCGTATGTATATCGCTGGAAAGCATCTGGCGATGTGGTGGCAAACTGTCACAAACTGCACCCCGACAACTTCCAACGCATGCTCCTCTCCCCTACCGAGATAGAGGAATCCATAGCCCGATTGATTCTATCCACAAGGAAATTTAATCCGGATGTGAAATTCATATTCACAGTCAGCCCTATCAGACACAAAGCTGATGGCCTGCATGCCAATCAGGTGAGCAAGTCGGGATTGATGTTGGCGATAAACAATATAGTGAATAAATTTGATGACGTCATATATTTCCCGGCATATGAAATTATGATGGACGATTTGCGTGACTACAGATTTTATGATGACGACATGGTACACCCGTCGCGTGTTGCCGTCAGATATATTTATGATGCGTTTGCTGACATGTTCATGACTGCAAAGACCATAAGCCAAAGCGAATTGAACGCCAAAGCAGCGGCACGTGAACGGCATAGACCTATAATTAAATGAAAATTAGCAGGTGACAAAATCACCTAATATATATTGAATAGATATGAAAGATTATACTTTAGCCAAAGTAAGCGATATCATCAAGCCGAAGGCTCAGTCCGTATCGAATCCCGATGCGAAGATAGAGCATCTGCTGACTGACAGCCGCTCGCTGATGTTTCCTGACACGAGCCTTTTCTTCGCCATATCCACCAAGCGTGGTGACGGCCATAAATACATACCGTCGCTCTATGCCTCAGGAGTAAGAAACTTTGTCATCGAGCGCATTCCTGCCGGAGCATCACAGCTGTATCCTGATGCCAATTTCCTACAGGTATCTGACAGTACCGTGGCTTTGCAGCAGCTTGCAGCATATCATAGAGGATGCTATGACATACCTGTCGTAGGGATAACAGGCAGCAAAGGCAAGACCACAGTCAAGGAATGGCTGTATCAGCTTCTGCAAAGCGAGGAAGAGGTTTTGCGCAGTCCTCGTAGCTTTAACAGCCAGATAGGTGTGCCCCTGTCGGTGTGGGGACTTGATGACATGGATACCGTGGCTATATTTGAAGCCGGCATATCCACCACCGGAGAGATGCAGCCTATAAGCAGTGTGATTCGCCCGAATATAGCCGTCCTCACCAATATTGGGTCAGAGCATGATGACGGCTTCCGCTCGGTATTTGAAAAAGTCAGCGAGAAATGCCGCCTGTTTGAGGATGCCGACATAGCCATATGCAATATTGATGACCGTGTGGTCAACGATGTTGTCAGTGGCATGGATAATATAAGCGGTAAACTGTGGTCTGTATCATTTAAGAATCCTGAAGCAAAGGTCTATGTGAGTGCCTATGTCAATATGGGAGACTCTACGGAGATAGAGTATCATTTTGCAGGCAAGACCGACACGATTGTAGTCCCGTTTGCTGATGAATTGTCTGTCAGAAACATAGCCCTGGTGCTCGCTGTATTGCTGGCACTTGGTAAAGACATCGAAGCCTTTAAGCCGCGGCTGGCGTCACTCTCTCCTATCGACACCCGTCTGGAGGTGCTTGACGGTGTAAATGGATGCCAGTTACTGATCGATGGCTATACCAGCGACATGCAATCGCTCTCTCCGGCTCTGGATTTCATGGACCGTCGCCGCACAGAGCAGCAGTCAAAGACCGTCATACTGTCTGACCTGATACATGAAGACAACAAGGATGCCTCGCAGATGTATAAGAAGGTTGCAGAACTTTTGAAATGCAAAGGCATCGAACGTCTTATAGGTATAGGTAAAGATATATCGGCACATGAGAGATATTTCGCATGTGAGACCAGATTTTTCCCGTCGACAGAGGCATTCCTTGAAGAAATGTCGACAAGCGATTTTGACCACGAGCTTATATTGATTAAAGGTGCTCCGTCATATAATTTCAAACTTATCGGTCAGAAGTTTGAAGCACGTCAGCATGAGACCGTACTTGAGGTCAATCTCGATGCCATGACGGCAAACTATAACTTTTTCAAGAGCTTTATCCGCCCTGAAACAGGCATCGTCGCCATGGTCAAGGCCGGAGCCTACGGAGCCGGCGCATACGAATTGGCAAAGTCCTTGCAGAGCATAGGAGCGGCGTATCTGGCCGTGGCTGCGCATGACGAGGGCGTAGACTTGCGTCGGGCCGGTATCACGATGCCTATCATGGTGCTTAACCCCAAAGTGGTCAACTACCCTGCCCTTTTCGCCTACCGGCTTGAGCCTGAGATATATGATTTTCAGATGCTCAAGGAGATAGTCAAGGAGGGCGAAAAATGTGGCATTACCGACTATCCTGTACACATCAAGATTGATAGCGGTATGCATCGTCTCGGGTTCCTCAAGGAGGATATGAAGGAATTAAAAGCGCTTTTGCTTAGCCAGACTGTGATAACCCCGAAATCAGTGTTCAGCCACCTTGCAGCCGCGGACAATCCTTCAATGGATGACTACACTCAGCAGCAGTTTGACTATTTCGACGCATGCTGTGATGAATTACAGGAAGCATATCCGGGACATCATATCATGCGTCACATACTCAACAGCACCGGCATAGTCCGCTTCCCCCAGCATCAGCACGATATGGTGAGATTAGGCATCGGACTCTATGGCATCCCAACACTTGACGACGGTTCGATGTCGGCATTACGCCCGGTATCATCGCTCCATACGGTGGTTATCTCAGTGAAAAAATGGCCGGCAGGCACTACCATCGGCTATAACCGCAACGGTCTGTTGCATCGTGAATCCATCATCGCCACAATCCCCGTAGGTTATGCCGACGGTATTGACCGCCATCTCGGCAACGGCCACGCATCATTCATAGTCAACGGTCACAGATGCCCTACCGTCGGTAATATATGCATGGATATATGTATGATTGATGTCACGGATTGTCCCGGAGTCAAAGCCGGAGACAGAGTGGAGATATTCGGCAATAACGTCACAGCTGTAGAGCTGGCCGAAATACTTGACACTATCCCCTATGAAATCCTGACATCCGTATCCCAAAGGGTCAAACGAGTGTATTATCGCGAATAAGGGATATATTCACGGTTAAATATATCCCTGTAAAAAGATATTTCAGACAGCTATGGCATCTCGGCCCATAGCTGTCATTTTTTATCCAATACCTTATAATCCCTGGTGCACATTTCCCATATCAGTTTCAGCCATATTATAGTGATGGGCAATGCTTTGAGAGCATAGGGCTTTATGAGACCGTTCCTGATGATTTTGGGCATCAGATCGCTGTGACCGAAACTTGAAATCACCAGCGCGACTATAAGCAGAACCACATCTGTGGTAGAGCGTTTCCATGGAGCGGTCACATACCATATGGCCACACCGCTTATGGCTATGACATAGCCGCTGGATTCGCTGCCCGTGCTGAACAGAATTATAACCATAAGCACAGATGCGACCAATGCCCACTGGAATCCCTTATTTCCATATTGCGTAAGACGGTAAGATGGCAGAAGGAACAGCAATGCCGCAGGAATCAGAATCCAGATGTCATTAAACTGTGCCCCTGAAATCCTGTGGGTCATGCCTATGAACGAGATATTCTGATAAATGGCATTCTCGTTGAGGGCATTCTTGTCAACAAGGGTCGTAAACCACTCGGAATACTGAGATATGATATAGCCGGGGCTGGATAGCAACATGGGAAGCACGAAAAATACCGCTCCCCAGATTATGCAATATCCTGCCAGACGTATCTTATGCTTGGAAAACGGAAGAAATGCCAGACCGAGTATTCCATAGAGTTTGGTCATGGCTCCAAACATGATGAACATCGCAGCCCAGCCGTTTTTGTCGCGGTCTATCGCAGTATATGATGCAATTATCAAGGCCGCGATGACGATGTTGAATTGGGCCATGAACAGTGCCCCAAGCACCTCATTGGAGACATACCACAGAATAAATATCTTGGCTTTCTTTGACAACGGCATCCTCAGGATGGCGGCATACAGCACTGCACATAGCGACAGAAGCCAGCAAACGAGCGCTATGAATTTCGGCATCAAAGCATATGGTGCTATGATGACGCCGAATAACGGGCCATATAGATTATGGTCGCTATATTCCTCGGGGTAGTAGGCATACAGAGACTTGAAATCAACCATATGCCAGAATACCTGACGGAAGATTATGAAATTATTGAGATGTACGTCAAGTCCGCCTTTCGTTATAGCTGCCACGACAGCAAGCACGCCCCAGAGAATAGCAATGGTGCGGTAGTCCGAAAAGAAAGGAAGCCGGAAGAAGTCTCTTATTTTGCTCATTTATCAGGGTCGCAGATGATCTGACGGTCGTTGTAGGTGTTGACGAAATACGGTGGACGTTGCTTGCTTTCATTAAATACACGGCCCAGATACTCGCCGATGATGCCGAGCGACAATAACTGCACACCGCCAAGAAACAGTATCGTCACCATCAATGTAGGATAGCCGGCCACAGGGTCACCGAATATAAGAGTGTTGACCAGGATGTATATCAGGTATATGAATCCTATCAGGGATGCTACCACTCCGAGTATGGAGGCAATGCGCAAAGGAGATGTCGTATAGGCAGTCAGACCGTCTACGGCCAGATTCATCAGTGATGACAGCTTCCATTTGGTAGTGCCGTTAAGACGTTCAAGTTGCTCATACTGTATGCCCTTTTTGCGGAATCCTATCCAGCAATACATACCTTTGGTATTGCGTTGACATTCACGCATCTCGCGCAGAGCATTGAGGCATACACGGTCAAGCAGACGGAAATCGCCTGTATTGCGCTGTATGGGTATGCGTGTAGTGTTCTGCAATATCTTGTAATAGAGCTGCGAAGTCTTCCGTTTGAACCACGTCTCTTTTGATGACTTACGTTCGGCATATACATCCTGATAGCCCTCTTCCCAATATTTGATCATCTCGGGTATGGCTGAGATAGGATGCTGCATGTCGCTGTCCATTATGATTAAGGCATCGCCTGTGGCATAGTCAAAACCTGCCATCATGGCGATTTCTTTGCCATAGTTGCGTGACAGGTCTATATAGCTGAAGCGTGGGTCTTCGGCGTGAAGCTGTTTGATGAGTTGCAGTGTATTGTCCTTGCTGCCGTCATTTACTATCAGGAATTCCCAGTCGTAGTCGGGATTCTGTGATGCCACTTCAAGCATCTTTTCTTTAAGCAGCCCGATTGAAGCCTCTTCATTGTAGGCCGGGAGCAAGATTGTTATCTTTTTCTTCATCGGTTTAATATCTATTTTCCCGTATCTAATATCTTCAGGTATTTGTTGTAAAGGTCAAATATTGTCGAGAACTCTTCACCTTTGTCCTTAAAATGTGAAATCAGGCCGTCAAGTATTTTGTGCATCCCTTCGCCGGAATTCCTACGTATCATAGCCGGCAACTTGATTTCAGCCATCAGTGAATTGAGGTCATAAAACTCCCACGGATGGAAGTAGGTACAGAAATAACCGTCTTTCTTGAGCGATGTGTCAGCTAGAGAGCGGTATAGTTTTGGCGGCAACACGTGGGCAGCGAGCCAAAATAGCGGAAATCTGACCCAGGGAGTGTCTCGTCCTGAAAAAAGTTGACTCCTAACGAGTCAAAAAGATGATAAAATTT
>UQDU01000053.1 GCA_900539915.1 uncultured Bacteroidales bacterium
AATCAAAAGATACACCACTCAGGATTTAACTTTTGTTATTAAACACCCTCTTAATGGTTCGTTACTCTGATATAACGCTTGAATTCGCCAAAAGGGTCATCCGGCCGGAGGAACGAAGCGGTAAGTGATGGTGCCTGTCTGTTCGGCCGGGGCATCCTCGGCCACAGAAAATGATGACCGCAAGGCTGCCGCCACGCAGCTGCGGCGTGCGGCCAGATTGGAGGCTACACTGCCGGTGCCACGGGCATATGATGCCGACACCACGCGCCCTTTGCGGTCCACGCGCACAGCCACGACTATCGTGCCTGACTCCGTGGCCGACGGGTTGTCCCAGTGCGAGAGGGTGCGACCCTTGAGGTTGACACCGGGACGTCCGGCAAGGGCTGCGCCGGTCGATTTGTTGCCGTCTACGCTGCCGGGGCGGCGGTCTGCTCCCTCACCCTCTCCGGGCTTGCCAAACTGCACACGTTCGCCTATCTTGGCGGCCTGGGCATTGCGACGCTCCTCGGCCTGCTTCTCTGCGGCGCGTGCTCGCCTCTGGTCATCGCTCTCGGTGTCACGGCGCGGCGTGGCCTTGATGTCTGACTTCACTGTCGTGGTGAGCATATGGTCCGAGGCTGTGGCGGCATTGTCGGCGGCGGTGGGCGGAGCTGTCTCCTCGGGGGTGGTGACATCCTGATAGAAATCGTCGCCCACCATGACATATTCGCCGGGCATGAGCACGTCCACGCTGTCCTCCTGCTCCTCCATCTGATTCAGTACCAGCTCTGACAGCATCTCATGGCGGCGCACATTATAATCAAGCACCATGAGCATCAGCAGCCCGAGCACTATGGCGTGGAAGAGCACAGTGCCTACTATGCCCCATGTTCGTGATGCTGGAGTGGAGTTGCCGTAGTTCATGTTATTGCGGTGTGGTAGTGGTAGGTGATGCCGGAGCGGCTGCCGGGGTCTGTGGCTGCTGGGGCTTGACGCTCTCGGGCGCAGGTTTGGTGGCAAGCACCATCCTGACTCCGTTGGCCGCTCCCATGTCAAGCACCTGCACGAGCTTGCCGTAGGTTATGTTTTCATCGGCATAGACCGCCACATAGCTCCCCGGCTCCTGTTCTTTAGCCAGCTGCATGAATGTGACGAGCTCGTCCTGGCCTATGGCGCGTGGGTCCTCGGTGTCAAATGTGACATACATCTCCCCGGCGGCATCCACATACACTCTCGCCGACGGACGCAGAGGTGTCTCTTCGCTGCTTTCGGGCAGATTGACCTCCATGGCCGCCGGAAGCACGAATGTTGACGTCACCATAAAGAATATGAGCAACAGGAATATGACATCGGTCATGGATGCCATGGAAAATGCGGCCGAAACCTGATATTGGCGTTTTAATGACATAAATAAGAGGTGTGGGGTTGCTTTGTCACTCTGCCGGCTCGTTGAGCAGGTCCATAAATTCCATGGTGCGCGCCTCAAGTCCGGTGAGCACGCGGTTGATGCGCGAAGTCAGCCAGTTGTAGGCGAAGAGGGCTATCACACCCACCACCAGACCGGCCACAGTGGTGACCAGAGCCTCGTAGATGCCTCCGGCAAGCACGTCGATGTTGGCCTGCGAGCCGGCTGAAGCCAGATTGTAAAATGCCTCTACCATGCCTATGACGGTGCCTAAGAAGCCTATCATAGGTGCGCCGGCTGCCGTGGTGGCAAGCCATGTGAGACCTTTGCCGAGACGTGCCACCTCTATGTTGCCGGTGTTTTCTATGGCTATCAGCACCTCGCCAGCAGGACGTCCTATGCGTGTGATGCCCTTGTCAATCAGACGTGCGTAGGGCGTATTGGTCTGCTTGCACAGGTTACGGGCACTCTCTATCTCACCCTCATGTATGTAGTCGCGTATGCGTTTCATAAAGCTCTCGTCCTCATGCGAAGCCTTGTGGATGACTATCGCTCGGTCTATGAGCACATAGATACACACTAACGACAGGATGGCGAGCGGTATCATCAACCAGCCGCCTTCCATGCAGAGCTGCCATACCGACAGGTCTTTGACTGTGTCAGCTGCGGCACGTCCCACAGCTGCGGCGGGTGCGGTCTGACAGGCTAAAGATGTTAAAAGCATAATGCAGTGAAAATAAGATGATGGGGGGTGAGTATTAGTGATGGTTGTCTATCGTCCGATATTGTCAGCCCAGACACTGCTTGTAGCGGCGTATGGTCTCGGCAAGTCCGAGATACAGGGCATCGGATATCAGCGCATGCCCTATCGACACTTCGTCGAGATAAGGCATATGGGCGTGGAAATAGGCCAGATTGTCAAGGTTGAGGTCATGGCCGGCATTGATGCCAAGCCCTACGGAATGAGCCACTTTGGCTGCCTCGACAAACGGAGCCACGGCGGCGGCGGCATCCTTGGCGTAGCCGTCGGCGTAGGGCTTTGTGTACAGCTCCACGCGGTCGGCTCCGGCTTTGGCTGCCAGACGTATGTTGTCAGGGTCGGTCGACACGAATATGCTCGTGCGTATGCCGGCTTCGCGGAACCGCTCCACCACTGACGACAGGAATTCGAAATTGGCACCGACATCCCATCCGGCGCTTGACGTCAGGGCATCGGGGGCATCGGGCACGAGGGTGACCTGCTCGGGCTTGACCTTGAGCACGAGGGTGACAAAGTCATCCGAGGGATAGCCCTCTATGTTAAATTCGCTCCTTACTATCGGACGGAGCTTGAATACATCTTCATGCTTGATGTGACGCTCGTCGGGACGCGGATGTATCGTGATACCGTTGGCCCCCAGACGCTCGCATTCGAGCGAAAAGTCCTGCACATTGGGACGGTCTTCGCCACGCGCGTTGCGGAGGGTGGCGACTTTGTTTATATTTACACTCAGGTGTGTCATAAGCAACAGTTAATGAGAATACGTTTTTCTGATAAGTGTGGCCAACCACGTTTGCGGAGGACAAGCCTCTGACATGTTGATTTATCAAGACTTGCAGCCTCTTCGGATTAGAATTTTTGCTAACTTTGTAGTTGAGATACTATCAAAACACAAAATTAAGCAGAAATCGCAAAAATCCGAAAAATTTTGACAGCAAAACAACCTACAGACCTCCACAATCCCCTCATTAAGGAAATAGAAGGGATGCAGACAGCCTCTGCCGAGACCCGGGCGACGCTTCTCGAGCGGTTGCTGCCGTCGCGTGACGATTCGTCTGTGCTGATTGTCATGTGCCGCCCCTCTGACTACAGTGCCGGCGTCATCGCCCGGGCCGTAGAGGATTGCGACGCTCATCTGCTCAATCTCAATGTCACGGCCGACACCACGCCTGACGGCCTCGCTGTCATATATCTGAGGGTCAGCCACCGCGACCCGTCATCTGTGGCCCGTTCGCTCGAACGCTACGGCTACGAGGTCTCGGCCACAAGTTCCGACATCTCTCCGCAGACCGACGACGAGGCGCGTCTACGTGCCCTCGAAGTACTCCACTACCTGTCGGTATGACCCGGCCCTCATCTTAATTTGCTTCTCCTAATTCATCCCCGCCATGCAGATAGCCATCTACGGAAACCGCCGCCAGCAAGCCCACATCCTCTCCATACTCGCCCTTCTTGACGAGCTGGATGCCAACGGCGTGGAGATACTCATGCACTCCAAACTCTACAACTATCTGCACGACAATGCCGGCCGGGATTTCAAAGTGGCCCGCGTGGTAGCCGACGATGACCCTTTTGACGCTTCCATGGCCATAAGCATCGGCGGCGACGGCACATTCCTCAACACGGCCCGCTGGATAGGGTCGCGCCAGATTCCCATACTCGGCATCAATACCGGACATCTCGGTTATCTCGCCGCATGCACCATGGACGATGCCATCGGGTATGTCCCGGCCATAGTCAAGGGGCTGTATGTGGTTGAGGACCGCTCCATGCTCTGGGTCAAAAGCCTGACGCACCGGATTGACTGGCCTTATGCGCTCAATGAGGTCGCAATCCTCAAGAAGGACACCTCTTCGATGCTCAATGTGCAGACTACCATCAACGGACAGCCCTTGGCGGTTTACCGTGCCGACGGACTTATCATATCCACCCCCACGGGCAGCACGGGATACAATCTCTCGGTAGGCGGCCCCATACTCCAGCCGTCCACGCCGGCTCTTGTAATCGTGCCCATCGCGCCCCACTCGCTGACCATGCGGCCTGTGGTAATCGATGACCGCAGCACCATCACAACTACTACCGACACTCGCGCCGACAGCTATCTTCTCAGTCTTGACGGCCGCAGCACACCGCTGCCGGTCGACAGCACCCTGACCATACACCGCGCCCCGTTTGTAACCAAGGTCGTCCACCTCACTCGCGACTATACTTTCGTCGACACTCTCCACTCCAAGCTCCATTGGGGCTCCTGACCCGGCATCTCTACTATAGCACCTATCTCCATGTTACCGGTCATCCATAAAACAGTCACTGGCGGCTCTACCACCCACCCTCTGCTGGGCGAGGTGATAGTGAGGGTGCACCCTGCCACGCGCAAGGTCACGTACCGCTGGACTGCCGGGATGCCACATGTAACCATACCTCAAGGACTGACACCGGGCTATGTCGACACTCTGATTGACCGCATAGCTCCGCGGTTGGCGCAGATGAAACCTGAGACGGTATTTTATGACGGTAAGGTAATCGACATGCCGTTTATGATTCTGCGTTATGCGGCATCATCTGCCGTGGAGCCGTCACGGCTTGTGGGCCGCAGGGATGTCCCGTCAGCCGACGGGCGTCCGTCGGCCACTATCTCTTTCAGCCACAAAGCTGACACAGCGGATGCCTCATTCCAGGCTGCCCTCTCACGCTACTCTTCCAAAGTGGCTCAGCAGCTTGCCGGCAAGTCTCTCCTTGATTTTGCCGCCTCGGTGGCCGACAGCGTGAACATTCATCCGCGCAGCTGGGCCATAGGGTCGGGAACACGCACTCTCGGCACCTGCTCGTCGCTGGGTCGTGTCACCCTGAGCCGCTATCTGCTGTTCTTCCCGATTGATCTGGTAGAATACGTCATAAAACATGAGCTGGCACACCTCATCCACCACGACCACTCTCCGCAATTCCACCACGAAGTCAACCGCATGTGCGGAGGCCGGGAGGCTGAGCTGCAACAACGCCTCCGTGCCTACCGCTGGCCCATATTACGATGATGATGATGCGCATGAGGACAACGAAATCTCTGATTTTCATTATGGCCATGCTCTTTACAGCCATGGCGTCATCGGCCCGGGAATATACCGACAGCGTGGCTGCTGCGCCTCTGCAGCCCGACAGCACTGCCATACCTCATATGTCACTCGCCGTAAACCCCGACAGCATAGAGGTGGCAAAACCTTCCCACAACTCCACCCTCTGGATAAGACAGCTAATCGACAACGGTTTCCATATCAACGACCCTGATGTGGACTATCCCAAATTCCCGAGATTTCTCGTCAAGGTCTACAACTGGGGCGACAAGGCGTTTAACTCCTATGACCCGGAATATGTGGTCAGCACGGGCAAGAACTGGAAACTGCAGGCCAAATCCTTCAACTGGCTCGAAGCCTTCACGCTCCAGTTTCCCAATGGACGCATCTGGCTCCATACCCACCCCTACGCGGATGCCGGTCCGTATATAAGCTTCATGGCGGTGAGTCTCGGTTACATGTTCAACCTCAACCAGCTGCTCGGCCATTCGACATCACGAAGCACGTGGATGCTCGATTTCACATGCTCGCGGTTTACGGCAAGCGTTAACTGGCAGCAGTTCAAGGGCGGCATGACCATCACCGAGTTTGGCAACTATAAAAACGGCCACGGAGTGCACATACCCTTTGACGACTGCGACATGAACTCGCTCCACCTTGATGCCTTCTACTTCTTCAACCATCGCAAATATTCACACGCTGCCGCCTACTGCTACTCCAAGTATCAGCTCCGCAGCGCCGGCTCATGGATGGCCGGGCTGACTTTTGACAGCAACCAGACTACTCTCGATTTTTCAAAACTCGAGATTGAGGTGCCGGTGGACGACTATGTGATGATGCGCACATTTAATTTCAACTACAAGGACTACCAGCTCGGCGGCGGTTACGCCCATAACTGGGCCATACGCCCCCACCGGTGGACGCTCAATCTGACCTCTATCCTCTGCATGGGCTACCGCCGCACACACGAGGATGTCAATAACGACAAAAACTCCATGCTTGCCAACTCCCTGATAGTCCGTGCCGGGGCTGTGTATAACCACCGCGCTCTATTTGCCGCCGCCAACATCCGCTTCCGTGGCGGACTGTTCTACACTTCCCAGTTCATTTTCTTCAACTACAACACTTCCCTGTCGGTCAATGTAGGCATGCGTTTCTGACCTTAGAGGGTGATTACTCACACCCTCTTAAACAGCCCCGACATGTCACGCAGTTCCGTACCGACGCTCTGTGCTATCTCCTCGATACCCATAGCTGACTCATCGCTCTCTACAAGCAGCCGTTCAGGTGGTATCTGCGCCAGCGAGTCACGGTTGAACCGCTCCCCTACAGACAGATAGAATCCTTCTCTGACGAGCTGACGGGCCAGTTCGGGCTTTCCGCGGAATCCATGTATGATCCACGGTTGCGCCGGCTTCAATTCCTTATGGATACGCACGAGTCTGTCGGTCCCGCGCACATTATGTATGATCAGGGGCTTGCCATGCTGTAGGCTGAGTGCGACGTGGAGCCTGAAAAGCTCTTCCTGCCTGTCCATGTCTCCTCCACGCTGTGCGTCAAATCCTGTCTCCCCTATCGCCACGACATTATCCGCTGCCACAGACTCCCGAAGCCATCTTGTTTCATCGTCGCCGGCTTTGTCAGCCTCCCACGGATGTATCCCCACACTGTAATATCCCTCAGCCGGTATTTCCGAGCCGAGGGGCAGATTCACCACAGCATTTCTACGCTGCAGGTCATGGGTATGCACGTCATATATGGGTGTCAGAATCTGCATTTGTCGTTTCACGGTACCGGGTCATATCCGCTGCCGCCCCACGGATGACACCGCAATATCCTCCTGACGGCAAGATACAGCCCTCTGACAGGGCCGTGTTTACGTAATGCCTCTATGGCATACTGGCTGCAGGTCGGGGTGTAACGGCATGATGGCGGAAGCATCGGCGAGATACAGAGCTGATAAAACCGTATGGGCAGTATCAACAACGCCGACATCCCCCGGCGTAGCATGGATGCCGCTTTACCCGACAGGCTCCTCATCTTTGGCAGCGGATGAGATGGCATCCATTATCTTGAGCACCGCACGCTCCACCTTATAATATGGCAGCAGCTTGGGTGCGACATATATCATCACTATCTGTATGCGCCCCTCTGAGGGCAGACGGTCACGGTTGAGACGCCACGCCTCCCTGACCAGACGGCGTATGCGTACGCGGTCCACGGCATGACGCAGACGCTTCTTGGGCACAGAAATAAGAAATTGCGGCACCGGTGCCGCCGGCTGGTCCTGGGGCACCTCGCGCCACAGTGTGCGGAGCGGAAAGGCCAATAACGAGCGAAGCCCGGCGACATCTGTGTCCCGGGCAAATATGCTGTCGATAGCCTGCTTGCTGCAGAGCTTTTCGCGCTTATACAGCTTCGCTTTCTGGCATGGGCTTGACATTCTTCTTGAGAAATTGCTGCAACGCAGCTGTCATTGACGGCATCTGGGGGGTGGGGGCCTCTATGTCCAGACGCATACCGGCATCACGCACAGCCTTGGCGGTAGTGGCTCCGAAGGTGCCTATACATATGTCGCCCTGCTCGAAATCCGGAAAATTCTTCTTTAATGATTCTATGCCCTGCGGACTGAAGAAAAGCAGCATGTCATAGTCAAACTTCTCGTCCGGACCGAAATCGTTGCTGACGGTGCGGTACATGACTGCCTTGGTGTAGTTGACACCGGCTTTGTCAAGAAGCGCATCGTCGGGCTTGCTTACATCGCTGACCACATAGAGATATTTCTCCTTGTTGTGCTTCTGGAGCAGAGGCACAAGATCGGCAAACTTGCCTGACTCGGCAAAAAATATCTTGCGCTTGCGATATACTATATATTTCTGAAGATAGAGGGCGATAGCCTCCGAAGTGCAGAAATATTTAAGCGTGTCAGGTATGGTGTAACGGGTCTCATCCGCCAGACGGAAGAAATGATCCACCGCTCCGCGTGCCGTGAATATTATGGCTGTATAGTCGGGGAGCGATATTTTCTGCTGACGAAATTCCTTGGAAGTGAGTCCCTCTACTTTGATAAACGGGCGGAAAACGATATCTATACCGTACTCGTTGGCTATATCGTAGTATGGCGATTTATCTGAAGCCGGTCTCGGCTGAGATACAAGTATCTTGTTGATTTTCACACTCTTTGGTTTATGAGTTTACACTTTCATACCACATAGCCTCATGACGAGGACTAAGGGCGCGATTTCAAGAGTGCAAAGGTACAAAATAAAATATAATAAGGAGTTAACCCCGGTGTAAAAAATTCTAAATCCCTTGACGATAAACACCAATCGTGCAAGTACATACATCATGCCGCCGGCTATACCCATGACCGGCGCCCACGACGGATAAAACAGCCCGGCGAGGGCCGGTACAAACAGCAGCAACGACAGTAACGACTGCGAGGCGTTGAACCCCGAAACCCACTGGTGCTTGCCTATCTTGTCGGCGAAAGTAAACCCTACGATATTATAGCCTACCAACTGCACTATATAGAACAGCACCGCCACCCCTACGAGCACCGGCATCAGCATGGATGCAAACCAGCCCGGCAACTCCGTAGCTCCGCCCGAAGCAAGCAGCCAGTTGGCTATAAGGGTGCCCTCGCAGACACATGTCAGCAGCACGAACGAGATGGTGACCCCTGTCTCTCCGGCGGTGTGGTCGTCAAATGCGTTGGCACGGCGACGCACGCTCCAAAGCTCTTTGTTCATCATCCCCATGACGCTTCTGGCATTGCGGGCATTCATGCTGACAAGCAGTATCACGAAGATGAATATCGACAGTATGCCGCTGTCATAACCCGGAAGCGATTGACGCTCCGCTGGCCTGATACCGTGCAGATAGCCAGCTATACCGGTGGTATAGCTGGCTTGTTCGGTAGCAGTCATCGGGGCCTCGTTGTCATTGACAACACGCACCGGCAGCGCTTTTTCTATCATAAAAACTTATCGCGTTGTAGAGAGCGTTTCAACCTATGTCTTATACTTCGAGGTCGGCGTTGAGCTCCTCCTCCCAGGGCAGACCGTTGAGCGGAAGCTGCTCCATGAATGGGTCGGGATCAAACTCCTCCACGTTCCACACTCCGGGCTTCTTCCATTTGCCGGTGAGATACATCATGGCGCCTATCATCGCCGGCACTCCGGTGGTGTAGCTGACAGCCTGCATGCCGGTCTCTTTATAGGCTGCTTCGTGGCTACAGTTATTGAATATATAATAGGTCAGAGGATTGCCGTCCTTGCCTGTACCGCTGATACGGCAACCGATCGATGTCTCGCCGTGGTAGTTTTCTCCGAGGTCCTGCGGATTGGGAAGCACGGCCTTGAGAAATTGCAGAGGCACTATCTTTGTGCCATTGTAGTCCACTTCGTCGATACGAGCCATGCCTATGTTCTGTATCACGCGAAGATGGGTCAGATACTCCTGACCGAAGGTCATCCAGAAACGTGCACGCTTGATGGTCGGGAAGTTCTTCACCAGGCTCTCCAGCTCCTCGTGGTATAGAAGGTAGCTGTCACGCTTGCCTATGCGCGGATATGTGAGCTGCTTGTGGATTTCAAGCGGCTTTGTGACTACCCAGTCGCCCTCTTGCCAGTAGCGGCCGTTCTGGGTGATTTCGCGTATGTTGATTTCAGGGTTGAAGTTGGTGGCGAAAGCCTTGCCGTGGTCACCGGCATTGCAGTCCACGATGTCAAGCGTCTCCATCTCCTTGAAGTAGTGCTTGGCGGCATAGGCGGTAAACACTCCCGATACTCCCGGATCAAATCCGCAGCCGAGTATGGCCGTGATTCCGGCTTTCTCGAATTTCTCCTTATAGGCCCATTGCCATGAATACTCGAAGTGGGCCTCATCTTTAGGCTCATAGTTGGCTGTGTCAAGATAGCTGACTCCGCATTCCAGACAGGCATCCATGATGGGAAGGTCCTGATAAGGAAGTGCCACATTGATGACCAGGTCGGGATTATGACGGCGTATCAGAGAGGCCACGTCGGCGGCATTGTCGGCATCTACGCTGTCGGTGGTAATGTAATCTTTGCCGAGGGTCTTTGCCAGGGCGTCACACTTCGACTTGGTGCGCGAAGCTATGACTATCTCGCTGAACACCTCAGGATGCTGGGCACATTTGTGTGCCACTACCGTGCCGACACCTCCGGCACCTATAATGATAACTTTACCCATATCTTTTAACTTTTTTAGATTCTTCGGTTAGTTATATATATATATATATAATATGTCTCTACCGCATAAAACGGTCAAGACACCAATTACGTTGCTAATTTACACCTTTTTAACCGTTTATCCAAAACCGGCCAAATTCGGTAACGAAAACCGGCCAAATTCGGTAATGAAAACCGGCCAAATTCGGTAATGAAAACCGGCCAAATTTGGTAATGACAGTTTTTATCATTACCTTACATACAGATAATCAGCCTATTATAAAGTTTAACAGTTATTACTGCCACGGGAGTGGGAATCTTCGATGCGCAAGTCGCCATAGTACGGTGTTGCACACTTTTCTCAGGGGTTTCCACGGCGCTTGAAATGAATCCGGCTCCGCTGTTCCACTACCGCCGCCGTCCGGGCAGTCGCCTGACCAAGAAGGAAAATCCGCAGATTCGCGCCGAGTTCCAACGCTACATGTACGAAAAACACGGCCACAGATACCGTCGGCATTTCGGTGATGCAGTGACTCCTGAAATGATAGGATATATCCCGGCCAAAAGCATACGTCTGCTCATCCGACCCATAAATTCAGACAACGCGCCGCAGCAGGTCCACGACCTGATATATGCCTGTATTGGATTTGCCCTGTGTGATGTCCCTGATGAAAGCCGCAGGGCATATTTTAAAGCGGCTACAGAGAGAATCAAACCGCATCTCGCCTCATCCCTGCCGAAACTGTCGCCGCACTATCGCCGCATGGCCTCGCTGCTCCTCACATCCCCCTACAGATTCGTCAAGAAAGCCCGTCGCCGTGAAGCCTTCCGCGCACCGCTGCGCTCACTCTACCATCGCCTGTTTAGCTGAAGCTGTCCAATAAAATTTTCATATATTAGCATTTTATTCTCAAAAATACCTATATTTGCCAATAAATTCATTGCATTATAGCTGTTTACTCCAATCATTTTTGAGAATATGCCACTCTCTTTCGCCCAATTGACCACTCTCAGCAACTTTGCTACCGAATGCTCGCTTCTCGACAATGAAGTGATGTTTGTCCATCTAACCCCGTCAAACGGACTGCCGGTCATACATGAAGCTGTGCGCATCGACGGACTGATGATAATCGTAGGGTTCAAAGGAGAGCTCCATCTGGAAATAGATTTCAAAGAGTGCATCGTGGCTCCGGGTACGCTCATATGCCTCGGCCTCGACAATATAGTGCGTATACTCCCCGAGCTGAGCCACGACTTCGATGTGTATGCGGTGGTCATATCGCCATCGTTCATGCGCGATATAAATATAGACCTCAACGTGGTCAACATAACATCGCTCGCCAAAGCCAAGAGAGCTAAACCCCTACCGCTGATTTCGCTCCACCCCGACGAACAGCAGATGATATACAGCCTGGTCGAGACCATCCACGCCTACAACTCCTCAAAACTCATAGCCACATACCGCCGGCAGATTATAATGAATCTCGTCGCCACCCTGCTCTATCATCTCATGGAATGCGGCCAACGGATTGACAGCACATCCGATGCCGACGGGGCCGACACCTCCATGACCGTACGTCCGCGCCGCTCGCTCTATCTCCAGGAATTCATGGCTCTCGCCCAGAAATACCACCGCTCCGAGCGTTCCGTAGCCTTCTACGCCGAAAAACTGTTCATTTCCCCAAAATACCTCTCCTTAGTCATAAAGGAGACCACCGGCCGCAGTGCCAGCCAGTGGATTGACGACATGGTAATCCTCGAGGCAAAAAACCTCCTCCGCTTCTCCGGCAAAAACATCCAGCAAGTAGCCTACGAACTGAACTTCACCAACCAGAGCGCCTTCGGCAAATACTTCAAACACCTGACCGGCCTCTCCCCCTCCCAATACCAAAAACAATAACCATTATATTATGACAAAGGGACCCCGCATTCCGGGTCCCTTTGTCATAATATAGTCTATAATATTTATTAGAGGGTGTTTAATAACAAAAATTAAATCCTGAGTGGTGTATCTTTTGATTAA
>UQDU01000054.1 GCA_900539915.1 uncultured Bacteroidales bacterium
ATAGCCCGCTATGCTCGTTCTTTGCAAGCAAAGCGACTTCGTCGATGACAGCACAAACCCGAATCCATCTCAAAATCCGCAGCTCAAGATTTAACTATTGTTATTAAACACCCTCTAATTGTAACCATGAGCCTTCCTGTCCCTAAAGTCCGTCTGCCGCTGTGGGTGGCACTTATATTGCTTCTGCTCATACTGCCGGCATTCTCGTTTCCGGCCATGCTTCAGACGGCCATGGCCTCGGGCGATGACACCGTCAAGACGCTTGTGATGCTCTATCCGGTGGCTATGGTCCTCTATGGCATCGTGTCGTGGCTCTGCTATGTCAAGGAGCGTCTGCTGGTGTTCTGGATACTCGTGGCGATGATGGCTCTGACGGATATAATGATGTTTGTGATATGTCCTATTTACTAAAAATGGGGTTATAAATGTTAAAAATTAAATTGCAACCGCATTGTAACAAGTTTGTGATAACTGTGTAACAACAGTTCTATACTTTTGTAACGTGAAAAATGAAGTAACAAGTTTACTTGAAGATAGACGTTATCACAAAGACACACTTGAAAAAGTAATTATTGATCATCATAGTAATTAAGACTATTACATTAATCTCATTAGCGTCCCGCCTGTCGTTGAGACACGCGGGATTCGTGCTTTTATAGCCCTCCCCCTCGCGGACGCGATTTATGCAGTACGTAGTAGTGACATGCCATGGCATGTCACCTAAAGCCATGCAAGTGAGGGGCGTTGCGTCAGCAGACATGCCATGGCATGTCCCTACTACGATGTGTGCATTCCTTAAGTTAGTGACATTGTGCCATGGCATGTCCCTACTACAATGAAAGCATTCTTTAAGTTAGTGGCATTGTGTCGCGGCGTGGGAGGGCATTGAACAGGCAAGGCTTCCAGCCCTCCGGGGGGAGGGTGGAAGCCTTGGGGGAAGTGTCTGGTGTGGGGGTTGTCAGGCCTGGGCTACTACTGCGGAGGCGGAGGGGGGAGGCACTATCGATACGAGAGGCTTCGCTTCCCATCCGAGCGCGCTGGCTCCGAGCACTGCGGCGTCGGCTTCCTTAAGCTCGCTGAGGAGGATTTTGACTTTGCCCTTGAAGATGGGCATCATGTTCTTCTCCATAGAGGTGCGCAGGGGGCGCAGGAGGAGCTCACCGCTCTTGGCGAGACCGCCGAAGAGTATGATGGCCTGGGGAGAGGAGAATACGGTGAAGTCGGCAAATGCCTGGCCGAGGAGGTCGCCTGTGAATTCGAACACGTCCTTGGCGAGCTGGTCACCTGCCATGGCTGCGTCATACACATCCTTTGATGTGATGTCTTCGGCAGGGATTTCGCGGAGCACTGAGGGCATGTCCTTGCGGCTGTCGAGGAACTCGCGTGCTGTGCGTGCCACGCCTGTGGCCGAGCAGTATGCCTCGAGGCAGCCTGTGCGTCCGCAGCCGCAGAGGCGGCCGTTGTTACGCTTCATGATGGTGTGGCCGAGCTCGCCGGCGAAACCGTCATGGCCGTAGACGAGCTGTCCGTTGATGACGATACCGCTGCCTACGCCTGTGCCGAGGGTAATCATGATGAAGTCCTTGAGTCCACGGGCTGCGCCGTAGGTCATCTCGCCGATGGCGGCGGCGTTGGCATCGTTGGTGATGGCCACCGGCACGCCGAATTTTGCGCTTACGAGCTGTGCCAGAGGTATGGGAGTAGGCCAGGGGAGGTTCACGCCGTCCTCTATCACGCCGGTAAAGTAGTTGGCGTTGGGGGCACCGATACCTATGCCGTGGATTTTACCTACGGCATCGTTGGCCTCAAGAAGACGCATGGTCTCCTGATACAGCTCGTCGATATAGTTGTGGATGTCATTGTGCTTACGGGTCTTGATGCTTGCGCTTGCAATCACCACGCCACGGGCGTCTACTATTCCAAACACTGTGTTGGTACCGCCTATGTCGATACCAATTACATATGGTTTGCTCATGTGTCTAATTATTTAGGTTTAAGTTAAGATGTTTGCTTAGGTTAGATGTTCCGCTAAATATAAAAGATTTAAGGAGCTGAAAAAGCGACATATATCGTTGTCACCTACAAAGTTAATCAAAATCTCATATAAACATGGAAATATGCCGTTTTTTTTGATATGATAACATGCGTTCGCCGGGCATCGCCCCTGCGCAGAGGGCGTCGGGCGGCGTCATTTGCGTATCTCGTTGAAGTAGTTGGGTTCGCCACGCTCGTTGACAAACGGAGGCTGCTCCGCTGAGGAGTTGTAGGGCCCGTCAAAGCGGAAATCCATGGAACTGATAGGGAAGAGAAACGAGGGGAAATACTGGTTGAGGGGAGCGACGAATATGTATTTGCGTCCGTCGGAGGAGGTGAAGGGGAAGGTGTTGCACACCTGGTCCTTGACAAACGGCCCTATCTTCACCTTGAATATGGGGAGATAGGCGTGGTCGGCATCGTCGGGCATGTAGAGCCATCCGTCGACCGAGCGGACGCCGGCGTTGCCGGATATGGCCTTGCCGCTCGTGGGCGTGACATCCCTGAGCGCGGCCGGGATTATCCAGCGGTGGGCGCGGCCGGGGCTGCGTGTGCTGATATATTCGCTGAAGTGCCAGATGTTCCACACGTCAAACATGCAAGCGTCAGGTTTGCGCCACAGTATCAGGTCGGTGGTCGGTTCGGAGAGCATGTCTACGAATACGGGTCCCCCTTCCGAGGCGGCTGCACGAGCCTCGAAGTCGGGCCATACCCTGTGGAAATGGATGCTGCGCCGCAGCACCGCCGTGTAGTGCCAGCAGAGCATGGCGATGATGACGGCGGCCACGGACATTGACACCGCCGTGTTGGTGCGCCAGCGTGGTGGCAGCGTCTCTGCGAGGCACCGCATGATGCCGAGTATGGATGCTATGTGGGCCACGGTGGATATGCGTTCGCCTCGTGTGATGACCATGTTGATGCCCATGGCCGTCATGGCCACGAATAGCAGCAGTATGATCCACGGCGACCACAGGCTCCGCCACTGGCGCAGGTGCAGCCCCCGGGCGATGATGCAGATGACAAAGAGCACGAAGGGAATCTGCAGCTTGCCCACTACCACGAGGTTACGCAGCGGAGCCACTTCATTGACCACGTAGCCGCAGTTGTGTATGGCGGCGTTTATGGCGGTGATGCACAGGAACAGCGTGCCCGGGACGAGCCACAGAGCCAGCCTGACGGCTTGCCGGCGGCGGTCGGTGGCTACGATGTAGGCCAGCGACCCCACTATCAGCGATATGCCGAACGCCTCATGCCACAATCCGAGCACCGCGGCGTTGACATAAGCCCACCGCGAGGGTTTCTTCCCGTCGGTCAGCGACATGGCATAGGCGCACATCATGGCCGCCGGGGGCAGATAGTTGAGGGCGAAGCAGAGGGTGAAGAAGTTTTCAAACCACGGAGGGAACACCGACACGGCCAGCAGCATGACCGCCACAAGCAGCAGGTTGCGTCCGCCGATGCGGGCAAACCTGCATATGGCGGCGCAGAGCCACAGCACACAGGCTGCCGGCACCATGGCCGAGAGCCACGCAGGCAGCAGTTGCAGGAACATAAACACCACGTTGGCCAGCCGCGTGTTGTCATAGAGCATATGCACACGCAGCGTCTCCCGGAAGCCCTCCCACGATATTGTGTCCGAGAGGCCCCGGAGGTAGTCGTGCTGGAGCAGGCCGTACCAGTAGTCGTCGCTGATTCGGGGGAATGTGGCGAATATGGCCCAGTGGACCAATGCAAAAAGCCCCAGAAGTGACCAGAAGGTCACATCGGAGGCTTTTATGTCAGCGTGGCGTGTCATGCGTCGTGGTGGTGGTTACTTCGCTTCGGGTTTGAGCCAGCGGTCAAGCCAGCGGAAGAATACGCGCTGCCACATGACGGCGTTCTGGGGCTTGAGTATCCAGTGGTTTTCGTCGGGGAATATGAGCATTTCGGCCGGCACTCCGCGCAGACGGGCGGCGTTGAACGCCATCATGCCCTGCGAGGCAAGGATGCGGAAGTCGTATTCGCCGTGGGTGACGAGGATGGGGGTGTCCCAGCGGTCAACGAAGCGGTGGGGCGAAGCCTTGGCGAAGGTGTTCTGTGCCACGGGGTTGGACTTGTCCCAGTAGGCGCCGCCCATGTCCCAGTTGGCAAACCACATCTCTTCGGTCTCGAGATACTGTGTCTCCATGTTGAAGATGCCGGCGTGGGCTATGAAACAGGCGAAACGCTTGTCGTGGTTGCCGGCGAGCCAGTAGACTGAGAAGCCTCCGTAGCTGGCGCCTACGGCTCCGATGTGGGCGGCGTCGACGTAGCTTTCGCGCTTCATGTCATCCACGGCGGCGAGGTAGTCCTGCATGTTCTGTCCGGCGTAATCGCCTGAAATCTGCTCGTTCCACTTGGTGCCGAATCCGGGCAGTCCGTGGCGGTTGGGGGCTATGACGATGTAGCCCTGCGCAGCCATGAGGGCGAGGTTCCAGCGTGTGCTCCAGAACTGGCTGACAGCCTGCTGGGGGCCGCCCTGGCAGTAGAGGATTGCCGGATACTTCTTGGTGGCGTCAAATTCGGGGGGATACACTACCCATACGGTCATGTCCTCGTCGGAGGTGGTGCGGACTATGCGCTTCTCCACGGTGGGCATCTTGAGCTTGGCAAGCAGTCCGGTATTGACATCGGTAAGCTGTGTGACGGCTTTGGAGGGGTCTTTGGCCTTGAGGTTGACGGCGCATATCTCGTTGGGGGCGAGCATGGAGTGGCGCATGGTGATGAGGGTCTTGCCGCCGGCTACCGGAGCGAGCGAAGCGAAGTCGCATATGCCCTCGGCCAGGGTGCGCACCTTGTGGCTCTTGACGTCGATGCTGAATATCGGTGTCACGCCGCCTTTGGGGGCTATGAAGTATATCTCCTTGCCCGAGGGCGCCCAGGCGATGTTGTCGGCTGTGTAGTCCCACTCGGTGGTGAGGTCGGTGCGGACGCCTGTGGCCATGTCCATGACGAAGATGCGGTTTTTGTCGCTCTCATAGCCGTCATGCTCCATCGAGAGCCATGCCAGCTGCGAGCCGTCGGGCGAGAACACGGGCATCGTGTCGTAGCCCATCATCCCTTCGGTCAGGTTGCGTGTGGTGCCGTCGGCGAGGGTGTAGAGATAGAGGTCGGAGTTGGTGGATACGGCATACTCCATGCCGGTCTTCTTGCGGCTCACATATACCACGGCCTTGTCATCGGGGGTCCAGGCAAACGATTCGATGCCTCCGAAGGGCTTCATCGGAGCCTCGTACATCGGTTCGTCGGCCATGATGTCCTTGATGTTGACCACCTCGGCTCCGGTGTAGTCGCCTATGAAGGGGTGGGGGATTTCGGTGACCCATTCGTCCCAGTGCTTGTACATGAGGTCGTCGATGACGCGGCCCGTGGCCTTGGGCAGGTCGGGGTAGATGTCTTTGGCGTCACGCGAGTATTTGATGTTGGCTATCAGTAGCACCTTCTTCTCCGAGGGGGCGAACAGGAAGCCGCCGATGCCTCCCTCCACTTTGGAGATCTGCCGGCGGTCGGAGCCGTCGGCGTTCATGGTCCACAGCTGCGGCTTGCCGTCGGCGCCCTCGTAGGTGAAGGCTATCTTGCGTCCGCCCTCTATCCACACCGCGCCGCTTTCGCTCTTGGGGGTGCGTGTGATGCGGCGCACGTTGCGTCCGTCGATGTCGGAGATGTAGAGGTCCACGTTGGAGCGGTTCTGCTCCACGCTCTCGTAGCCTATGCCGTAGAGCAGCGACTTGCCGTCGGGCGACACTGCCGGGGCTTTGACGCTGCCCAAGGCCTCCAGAGCGTCGATATTGTAGTGGCCTGACGGGTCAGGGGTGAAGTCGGGCTTCTCGATGAGCGGAGCCTCGGCCTCGGTAGTGGCTGCCGTGGCCGGTTCTGACGATGAAAGCATAAGCATCGTTGCGGTTAATGATGGGAGTAATAACTTTCCGTGTATCATGGATATTGTGTTTATATATATAATGTGATTCGGTTTCTGTAGGGGTCATTTGCGAGGCTTGCGCTTAGGGTTGGCCGGAAACCACCCTTTCTCCACTCGCTTGCGCTGCTCGAACACCTCAAGGATGGACCAGAACGACGAGAATGCCGTCACGGCGAGCAGGGATGACCACAGTACGTCGGCCACGAGGTAGGAAGCCGCCGACAGGGCCACGCCGCAGATGGCAAACACCCACCAGCAGCCTGTGCCGAAGTAGTATTCTCCCTTGATGACGAGCGGATGAAACAGCCCTATGATCAGGAACGTGGCCAGCCCGATGGCTAATCCGAGTATATGGTGGTCGGTGAGCAGCTGTGTCATCGGGTCAGAGGTTTACGTGTTCGGCATTGACGAGATGGTGCAGAAACAGCGATGCCAGCTCGTTGAATTTGACGGGGTGCTCGGTGGTCAGGTAGCGGCAGTCGGCGTTGCGCTTGACCAGGGCGTCTATTTCGGGATGCCGCTCGAGATATGACTGCAGACTATCGGCCACGAGCTCGCCCTGGGTGATGATACGGGCGCGGCCGTCGACCGCTTCGGTGATTTTGTCGAGCAGCAGGGGGTAGTGGGTGCATCCGAGCACGAGGGTGTCGATGGCAGGGTCGGTGTCAAAGAGCTTGTCGATGTATTTGTGCACGAAATAGTCGGCTCCGGGGCCGTCGGCCTCGCGGTTTTCCACCAAGGGCACCCACATGGGGCAGGCCTGGGAGGTGACCACCAGCGCCGGGTCGAGTTTCGACAGCTCCATGTCGTAGCTGCGTGACTGCACCGTGCCGGGGGTGCCGAGCAGCCCTATGTGTCCGGTGGTGGTGACGTTGACTATGTCCTCCACCGTGGGCAGTATCACTCCGAGCACCTTGCGCTTGCCCGGGATGCCGGGGAGGTCGCGCTGCTGTATGGAGCGCAGGGCCTTGGCCGAGGCTGTGTTGCATGCCAGTATGACCAAATGGCATCCCTGGGCAAAGAGGTACCTGACGGCCTCAAGGGTGAATTTGTACACTACGTCAAACGAGCGCGTGCCGTAGGGCGCACGTGCGTTGTCGCCGAGATATATGTAGCTCATCATAGGGAGCTTGTGGCGCATCTCCTTGAGTATGGTCAGGCCGCCGTATCCGCTGTCGAAGACTCCGATAGGCCCGGGTGTTTTGTCATCGGTTATGTTTGTCATGTCAGATGCAAATTTACAAGGAAAAGTTGGATTCGTCGGAATTTTGTCAGTAAATTTGTAGAATATAGCCCGATGAAATATGCAACAATTCGTACATCTCCACGTCCACTCCCAATATTCGCTGCTTGACGGCCAGGCCGACATCAAGAAGCTCGTCGACAAGGCTGTCAAGGACGGCATGCCCGGCATGGCCCTGACTGACCACGGCAACATGTTCGGCATAAAGGAATTTGCCAACTACGCCAAGAAGCACAACGGCAAGGTGGACGGCAAGGTCAAGGACCTGCTGTCACAGGCCGCCGAGGCTGAAGCTGCCGGCGATGCCGCCGCGGCTGCCGACCTGCGCGCCAAGGCCGAGGAGGAGAAGTTACACCGCTTCAAGGCCATACTGGGCTGCGAGATGTATGTGGCAAACAATTCCCTCCATGACCGCAACGACAAGACCGACCGCGGACGCCACCTGATAGTCCTCGCCAAAAACCAGAAGGGCTACAAGAATCTCATAAAACTCGTCTCTCAGGCCTGGACCGAGGGCTTCTACAGCCATCCGCGCACCGACAAGGCGGCTCTGGCGGCCCACCGCGAGGGGCTGATTATCTGCTCGGCGTGTCTCGGCGGCGAGATTCCGCGCCTGATTCTGTCGGGACGCATGGACGAGGCTGACGCGAGTGTGCGCTGGTGGAAGGAGACTTTCGGCGATGACTACTACATAGAGCTGCAACGCCACAAGACGGATGTCCCCGGGGGCAACCGCGACACCTACGAGGAGCAGCAGAAGGTCAACCCCGAACTGATGCGTCTGGCCCGGAAATATGACATAAAGATCATCGCCACCAACGACTCCCACTTTGTCAACGCCGAGGATGCCGAGGCGCATGACCGCCTGATATGTATCTCCACCAACAACTATCTCAACGACCCTGCGCGCATGCGCTACACCAAGCAGGAGTGGTTCAAGACGCGCGAGGAGATGTCGCAGGTGTTTGCCGACCTCCCCGAGGCTCTGGCCAACACGATGGAGATATATGACAAGGTGGAGACATATTCCATTGACCATGAGCCCATCATGCCCAACTTCGATATCCCTGCCGACTTCGGCACGGAGGAGGAGTACCGCAGCCGCATCACCGAGCAGGAGCTGTTTGACGAGTTCACTCGCGACGAGAAGGGCAATGTGGTGCTGTCACAGGCCGATGCCGAGAAGAAAATCAAGAAACTCGGAGGCTACGACAAGCTCTACCGCATCAAATTCGAGGCCGACTACCTCCGCAAACTCGCCTACGAGGGCGCCAAGGTGAGATACGGCGAACTGACGCCCGAACTTGACGAGCGCATCAACTTCGAGCTCCATATAATGAAGACCATGGGTTTCCCGGGATACTTCCTTATAGTCCAGGACTTCATCAATGCCGCGCGTAACCAGCTCGGGGTGAGCGTGGGGCCGGGACGTGGCTCGGCTGCCGGAAGCTGTGTGGCCTATTGCCTCGGCATCACGCAGATCGACCCTATCAAATATGACCTCCTGTTCGAACGCTTCCTCAACCCTGACCGTATCTCGCTCCCTGATATCGATATCGACTTTGACGATGACGGACGTGCCGACGTGCTCCACTATGTGACCAAGAAATACGGCGAGGAAAAGGTGGCGCACATAGTCACCTACGGCACCATGGCCGCCAAGAGCGCCATCAAGGATGTGGCGCGCATAGAGCAGCTCCCTCTCAACGAGGCCAACCGCCTGGCCGGCCTGATTCCGCGCCACATGCCGGAGGTCAACGGCAAAGAGCTGGCGCCGACGCTGAGCAACTGCCTCGGCTACCTCCCGGAGTTCAAGCAGGAGCTTGCCGGGTCTAATCCGCTCATCACCGAGACCCTGTCATACGCGCGTCAGCTCGAGGGCACGGTGAGAAACCTCGGCGTGCATGCCTGCGGTGTCATCATATGCCGTGACGACATCACCGACTGGGTGCCGGTGTCTACGGCTGTCGACAAGGCGAGCGATGACAAGAGCAAACTGATAGTGACGCAGTATGAGGGCCGCGTCATAGAGGAGACGGGGCTTATCAAGATGGACTTCCTCGGGCTTAAGACGCTCAGCATCATCAAGGAGGCTGTCAGCAACATCAAGCGCACGCGCGGCATAGACATCGACATCGACAATGTCCCCATCGACGACCCCAAGACCTATGAGCTGTATTGCGAGGGACGCACCACCGGCACTTTCCAGTTTGAGTCTGCCGGCATGCAGAAGTATCTCCGAGAACTGAAGCCGTCGACTTTCGAGGACCTCATAGCCATGAACGCGCTCTACCGCCCGGGGCCTATGGACTATATACCTGACTTCATAGCGCGTAAGCACGGACGTTCGCCCATCACCTATGACATCCCCGTCATGGAGAAGTATCTCAAGGATACCTACGGTGTGACCGTCTACCAGGAGCAGGTCATGCTGCTGTCGCGTCTGCTGGCCAACTTCACGCGCGGCCAGAGCGACACGCTCCGCAAGGCCATGGGTAAGAAACTCATCGAGAAGATGAACGAACTGAAGGGCCTGTTCATACAGGGCGGCACTGCCAACGGCCACGACGCCAAGGTGCTCGAGAAGATATGGGCCGACTGGGAGAAGTTCGCTTCATACGCCTTCAACAAGAGCCACGCCACGTGCTACAGCTGGGTGGCTTTCCAGACGGCATACCTCAAGGCCAACTATCCGGCCGAATACATGGCGGCGGTGCTGACGCGCAACCTCTCTGACCTGACGAAGCTCACCGGCTTCATGGACGAGTGCAAGCGCATGCACATTTCCGTCAAGGGCCCCGACGTCAACGAAAGTTACGCCGGATTCGGTGTCAACTCCCACGGCGACATCCGTTTCGGCCTCGCTGCCGTCAAGGGGGTGGGCGAGGGCGTGGTGGCCGACATCATCCGCGAGCGTGAGGCCAACGGTCCTTATGAGTCCATCTATGATTTCGTGGAGCGTGTCAATCCCTCCACCCTTAACCGCCGTGTGCTCGAGGCTCTCGCATTGTCGGGTGCGCTTGACTGTTTCGGCTCGGAGGTGCAGCGCGAGGACTACTACGCCACCAATGGCCGCGGCGAGTCGTTCATGGAGCAGCTTCTCCGCTATGGACAGGCCTATCAGCAGGATAAGGTCGAGAGTGCAGCGTCGCTCTTCGGCGATGATGAGGGCGCATGCTCCACTGCCGGCCGTCCCCCCATAACTCATGCCGTGCGCTGGCCCGACACCGTGCGCCTTGACAAGGAGCGTGACCTCGTGGGCATGTACCTCTCGGCGCATCCCCTTGACCCCTACTATCTCGAGCTGCAATACGGCTGCACGTGCGATTTCAAGCACTTTGCCGAACTGGGAGCCAACTTTGAGGGGCAGGAGATCACCCTCGGAGGCATGGTGGTCAGTCTGGAGTCGCGCCCGTCCAAGTCGGGCAGCATGTTCGGCATCCTCAAGGTCGAGGACTATTCCGGCAGCCACGAGTTCATGCTCTTCGGGCAAGATTACATCGACTTCCACAACTATGGCGTCACCGGCACCCCCATATATATAAAGGGCGCGTATGAGCGGCGTTACAAAAACCAGGACCTCCGCTTCAACATCAAGAGCATACAGCTCCTCGAGACCGTCAAAGGCTCCCTCGTCAGCAACGTCCACCTCAAGCTGTTTGACAAAGACATAAATCCGCGCATCCGCGGACTCCTCGCCGAACATATGACCGACGACCCCGACGGCGGAAACCTCGAGATGACCTTCATGTCCACCCAGCTCAAACGCCGCGTCCGCCTCTCAGCCTCGCGCAAAGTCAAGATCACACGCGCCTTCCTCGACCTTCTCGTCGAAGAAGGCCTCGAGTTCGAAGTCTACTGACGCCCGATAATCTCGCATAAGTCGTATAAATCTTATAACTCCTATAACCCCTCTCGGTGCCGCCCCCCTTATACGACTTATAAGACTTATAAGATTTATAAGACTTATCCCCTCCCTGCGCATCAGCTGCTGCGAGCCGCCCTCCCCCGGGCGGCTGTCTCCGTGGCGCGTCCGCGCCCGGGACGCCGCTGCGGCGCAACCGCCTGCGCCACAGCGATGAAACACTATTTAACACACTTCCTGTGAACATTTTCGCCCGGATAGTTTGGCGGTTACGGCAGAAGTGCTTAACTTTGCACTCGCTTTCGGGAAGAACGCTTCCCCGGGGCGGCGGAGGCCGCGCGAGACGTTAACGAAGGTTAAACATTTTGCCGGTACGCGACAAAGGCGTAACTTCGCAGGGCTGTCCCCGAGAGGACGGCCTCAGAAACAAGAGAACATTGAAACGTTTGCAATAGACGAGACAGTACAAGAGAAGCTCGGACGCCCTCAGAGGGCGTCCAACATGAGCCTCCTGTCAATTTCCGACAATCCAAGAAAACAACGAGACAGGCATCCGGGCACAGGCGACGACCTCCGTCCGGCCCGCCGGGCGCGCGAGACCCCCTCCGAGGGGAGCGCGGCGCGGCGGACAGGGACAAAGACAACAATACAAAAAGGAAATCTTCAAACGAGATAACCAACAACGGAGAGTTTGATCCTGGCTCAGGA
>UQDU01000055.1 GCA_900539915.1 uncultured Bacteroidales bacterium
ATCCTGAGATGTCTCGTGGGCTCGGAGATGTGTATAAGAGACAGCAATAAAAAACCGTATCTTTGCACAATCCACAATCTTGCTTTGTGACAGTAAAGAAAAGCATCAAATATAAAGCCTACAACTACTTGAAAAAACAGCCCATATGGAAGCTTTAGACGGACAAATCTCACAAAAACCTCTTCGAAATTCAGAAATGGACTTTCTCGGAGGTCTAATCATGCTGCAAATCATATTCTTACACATTTCATTAACCTATACATCCGTCTCCTGGATAAAAGATTTCTATAAATTATGGGAATACACACTACCTTGCCTTGGATGGTATTTTTTCAAAGGCGGGATGTTTTATAAGCATAAGAAATTCAGAGACGTAATTTCTGGATGCACGCAAAAACTCCTGATTCCATATTTTTTCTTCTTGATAGCTGGGATTATCAGTCAGGCTATAATAGACAACCAAATAATCAACTCCATAGGATGGACGGCCTGGAGCCTTGACAATGTGAAACAATTACTATTATATGGCGCCACAGGCATTGATGGTCCAATATGGTATTTGATTGTGTTTTTTGGAGTAAAAGTTTCTTATTCCTATCTCAGAGGGAAACTTAAAATGCAACCTTACAATATAATGCTTGCCAGTTTTATTGTAGCATTTCTGTTATGGTATGCCTTCCGTGAACGTAATTATATATTCTGGATAGGAGCTATCTTCTGCAATCTCGTATTCTTTGCATGTGGAGATTGGTTACGCACACGGCAGTATGGTCGCGTGACAACTATCATATCACTACTGACAGTCATCATACTGGCATGTCTGCATGTAGAATATCTCTCTTTACGCACAAACGGTGCGTTGGCAAGAATATTCTGTTTTCGGCTATGTATTCTCATATGTATTGGTACTTGCGTCCATATTTCTCGTAGATAATATCGCAAAATACATACCCTCAAAAATCACTTCATCTTCATTTATAAGCAATATTGGCCGACAGTCCATGAGCTGGTTCTTGCTTCATCATTTCATATTGACATGGAGTGTTTTTATACTTGGTCTCTTAGGAGTTGAGAATACCAATGTCTGGGCTCCTGTAATATCAATTGTATTCATATTCACCCTAATACCAGTCTTACAAAAAATATTGCTGCAATATATTCCGTGGTCACTTGGCTTATCTTATCCTAAATCATCCGACCGACTTCCTTGAAATTATGCCTTAAATCCGATATATCAATTGTTTTTGAATAGAGAGATATTATGTCAAGGATGTCAAGTATTTCATATATACAGTTTTATTGAAGGATTAGCCTATTGCATTTCGAGAGACGTCAGTACATATCCTCATCCAATGCAATGCCTAACCTTAGCTATTATTTTGTCTGACAACCATTGTTCAAAGCGCGGAATACGGCACCAGTCGAAGAGAAGGATTCTCACCTTGTCTACAGCCACCATGGCCATGAACAAAATGACCATATAGAGGATTCCTGATGCGAACACTGCGGTAAATCCACTATCTATCGGATCGGGCATGTATCTATAGATCATGTGGGATAGATAATAATTCTGATGAATCAGATAGACAGCGAATGTCGATGAGGCTATCCAATTGACAGCTTTGTTTGATCCTATATCGGTTTTGAGTGCAACACACAGCAGCGTCACACTGACCGCCAGCGTAAGCAAAGAATTATATCCAATCTGTGTATAACCGCGCAGATAGCTGGTGCTCCATAAAATCGACAGAACCACAAACATCAGCGCATAAACACCTCCATGTATCGCAGGTATGCCATGAATCCTGACATAACCTCCGACTAAAAACAGCGTGATGAACCAGCTGAGCTTAAAGCTGCCTGAATACATATATCCCAACGGGAACGCCGGCAGAAAATCTGTAGTAAGCAGCAGCATGATGCATAAGAGTGCCCTATATTGTGTTTTCGTCAGTGATGATATGAGTCTTGAGATGAATGGCTGGAGGAGGATAAGGGCGAGGTACTGGCTGACAAACCATACATTGAATTTTGTGGGAGCCAGAGGGAAGAGGCATACAAGCAGGTCTTTGGGTGGCGCACTGCCTAAAGCGACAAACACAGCCACGATAACGAAATTGTAGAAGATGACCTGAAATAGTATCTTAAAAACCGTACAAGCGTGAACTCTGTGCGACGGATAAGGAAATACCCTGTAATCAGTATGAATATGTCTACAGCTCCTATTCCCAGCGAATTGGCGAAAAGATGCGACATGAACGAGCCGCCAGAGACCGCAACTTCGCCAGCCCAGAGATGGCACCATACGATGAAGAACATCGCATAGATTCTGAGTAATTCTATATTGCTGCTTCTGGGCTTGCAGACTGACTTCATTGGTATTTCTGAGAGATTCATAGTTATTGAGGTGCAAAGATACGCATTTTTAAGAAAGTTTAGGAGTGGGAGGCTTGTGCAGGGAGGGATTTGCTGCTAATTTTGTCAATAAACATCTTTCGGATATGGAATATAACGAGAAGAAAGCGATAGAATTCATACTTTCACGTCTGCCTCAGGAACGCCGACAGGCCTACTCTGACGATGAGATACTCAATGTCATCGACATCATATGGGACTATTATGAGGAAAGCGGACTGCTTGACCCTGCTACGGCCATGACTGATGACGACGATGAGGCTGAGGAGCAGGAACTGGCCCAGCTGACTGCACATGTCAAGAAGATGCTTGCCAAGGATAAAGGGACCGCTATCCTCGCTGAGGATGTGGATGTCATAATCTCGGCGGAAATCGAATACGAAAACTCCATAATCTGACTCCGGACTTACGATGTATCATACACTGATCCGCGCCGCCATCATAGCCGCCATGCTCGTGGGGCAATCGCTGCATCTGCATGCCGAAGATTTCCGCGACCCGTATGCCGACTATGACGAGACGGCCGCTCTTGATATGGAGATAGAGGAAAATCTCGCCACGCCTGTGATACAGAAGCCCGAGAAGGCCCCGATAGTCAAATACATGACCGCTCTGGCCCATCAGCTCAAACAACGCTACAAAGTGGAGACCATGAGAGCCGGAGAGGTGATTGTGGTGACCATCCCCTCCGACGAGCTATTCATGCCCAACGATACACTCCTGTCGCCCGACGCCCCCACCCTGCTGCGGCCGTTGCTCCCATTGTTCCGTGATCCGGACCTGTTTAAACTGGTATATGCCGTACACACCGACAATACAGGCTCGCCGACATATATCGAGAATCTCGCCTCGGCACGTAACCAGTCCATATACGCATGGCTGATAGATGTCGCCAAGGTCAATCCAGACCTTTTCATAATCAACTACGACATGGGTGATTCACGGCCATTGGTCAATAATGACACACGCGCCCACCGCGCCCTCAACCGTCGTATAGAATTTTTTCTGGTGCCAGGCCCGAAACTGATAACACTGGCCCACAACAAAAAAATCAGATGATAATCCCATCAATTTTATAAGACTTATAAGATTTATCACTCACAAAACAACCAGTCCCCTGGCGGAGCATTCCGCCAGGGGACTGTCATAAGAATAAGGAGCCGGACTATAAGCCGGGTTATGTCAGTCTGACAGTTCCGATATAAAACACGGCACGTCAGGCCGTCTGATCATTTATCTACGCGATGTGTCACCACCTCGCTCCAGCAGCCTACCCCCCGGCAATGGGCGAGCAACCCTTAAATGCCGGTATACTTGGCCTTGCAACCCATAAGGCGTGCGGCATCCCGTGTCGCCACAGGACCCGGTGGTCTCTTACACCGCCTTTTCACCCTTACCGCATACTGCTCATGCGAGTATGCGGCGGTCGTTTTCTGTCACGCTGCTCTGCCGTCACCGGCAGCTTCCCGTTAAGAAGTATGGTGCTCTTTGTTGCCCGGACTTTCCTCATGTCGCTCTCGTAGTCGACCCGCGATCAGACGTCCGGCTCCATAATTATCATTGCAATAGTTCATAGTGACGCAGCGCGCTGCGATGTCACAAACTTAAGGCATGTCCCTACTACCTAACAACGCCATTCAAGCATTAAAGGCTGCTTAAGTTAGTGACATTGTGCCATGGAATGTCTCTAAAACAGTGTGCGTTCCTTCAGTTAGGGATATTAGAGAGTATTGCGTCACTACGTACTATGAGACGTCAGTTTACTGCTTGCCTGAAGTGGTTACCTCGCGGCAGATTTTGCCGACGAGACCTTGCAGCACCTTGCCCGGGCCGAGTTCCACAAACTCAGTAGCACCGTCAGCCACCATGTTCTGCACGCTCTGTGTCCAGCGCACGGGTGCTGTAAGCTGTGCCACGAGGTTGGCCTTGATTTCAGCAGGGTCAGTGTGAGGCTTTGCGTCCACATTCTGATATACAGGGCATACGGGAACTGACACGGTGGTCTTCTCGATAGCCTCGGCCAGTTCGGCACGCGCAGGCTCCATGCACGGAGAGTGGAATGCACCACCCACCTTAAGTTTCAGCGCGCGCTTGGCACCGGCAGCAAGAGCTTTCTCGCAAGCGGCATCTATGGCAGGTTCTTCGCCCGAAATCACAATCTGACCGGGACAGTTGTAGTTGGCGCATACTACCACGCCGTCCACGCTGTCACATATCTCCTCTACCACATTGTCAGGCAGAGCGAGCACAGCAGCCATAGTAGATGGTGTCTTTTCGCAAGCCTTCTGCATGGCCTGAGCACGGGCCGAGACAAGACGCAGACCGTCTTCAAATGTCAGTGCTCCGGCAGCAACAAGAGCCGAGAACTCACCCAAAGAGTGTCCGGCCACCATGTCGGGCTTGAACTCGTCACCGAGACACTTTGCAAGTATCACCGAGTGAAGGAATATGGCCGGCTGTGTAACCTTGGTCTGGCGGAGATCCTCATCAGTGCCGGCAAACATAAGGTCGGTTATGCGGAATCCGAGGATTTCGTTGGCTTTTTCAAACATGTCATGGGCCATCTGATTGTTGTCATACAGGTCTTTGCCCATGCCTACAAACTGCGCTCCCTGTCCGGGGAATACGAATGCTTTCATTCTCTGTGTAGTTGTGTCGTTTTATTGTATGGTTAATGTTTCAAGACTGCAAAGGTAGGGATTTTTATCGTATAGCCGGTCTGTCAACCGCCGAAATTGTCATAATGTATGCTTGACGGGTCAACGCCGAGGCCGTCGAGCATCTTGTTGACAGCAGCCGACATCGGGCCCGGGCCACACATGTAGTACTCTATCTCCTCAGGCTCGTCGTGGTTCTTGAGATAAGTGTCATATATCACCTGATGCACGAATCCCGGGGTGTACTTGACACCGGCAGCATCGGCAGCCGGGTCGGGACGGTCAAGGGCAAGATGGAACTTGAAGTTGGGGAACTCCTTCTCCAGCTTCAGGAAGTCGTCAAGATAGAATACCTCGTTGAGAGCCCTCGCGCCGTAGAAGTAGTTCATCTTGCGGTCGGTGGTGTGTAGAGTTTTGAGCATCCACATGATCTGAGAGCGGAGCGGAGCCATACCCGCGCCACCGCCTATCCACATCATCTCCTTCTTGCTGTCGACTATGGGATGGAAATCTCCGTAAGGACCGCTCATAAGCACCTTGTCGCCCGGTTTGAGCGAGAATATGTAGCTTGAAGCTATGCCCGGGGGCACGTCCATGAATCCGGTCTGTGGTTTCGGTTTCATAGGCGGAGTGGCTATGCGGACAGTCAGCATGATGCGGTCACCCTCATCAGGGTAGTTAGCCATGGAGTAGGCCCTGACAGTTGTCTCCTTGTTGGACGCCTTCAGGCTGAAAAGCCCGAACTTCTCCCATGCCGGCAGATATTCAGCACCGATGAGCGATTTGTCTATATCCTTGTCGTAATCCATCGTGTAAGGAGGTATCTTGATCTGCGCATACGATCCCGGTATGAAATCCATATGTTCGCCAGGAGGCAGCGCGACGATAAACTCCTTGATAAACGTGGCCACATTGCGGTTGCTGATCACCGTGCACTCCCACTCCTTGATGCTGAGCACCGAAGCCGGGACATCTATGGCCATGTCCTCGCGTACCTTGACCTGACAGGCCAATCGCCAGTGGTCCTTGACCTCCCGTCGTGACAGATGCACAGTCTCGGTCGGAAGCACCTCGCCGCCTCCCTGCATCACCTGCACCCTGCACTGTGCACAGCTGCCTTTGCCTCCACAGGCCGATGGCAGAAACACGTCGGCATTGGCAAGCGACGACAGCAGACTGCCTCCCGATGCCACATGCACATCTTTCTCATTATTGATGGTTATGGTCACATCTCCGCTATTGACCAGATAATGCTTGGCCACAAGCAGTATGGCCACAAGCACAAGCGTGATGACGAGAAATATTCCTATGGCCGCCCAGATGGTCTGCGACATCAGCGACAGCGTGATTGAAGCTGTGACGTTATACATGTGTCAGTGCTTTGGTTAAATACATGTTAGATTTTGATACCGAGAAAACTCATGAAAGCCACTCCCATCAGAGCTGTGACGATAAACGTGATGCCGATGCCTCGGAGCGGACCGGGAACACTGCTGTAGGCAGCCAGACGCTCGCGTATGGCCGCCACCGCAGTGATAGCCACGAGCCATCCGATACCCCAGCCACCGCCGGCACACACCGCAGTCCACACACTCGGGAAATCCCTCTGCTCCATAAACAGAGAGCCGCCCAATATGGCACAGTTAACGGCTATCAGAGGCAGGAATATACCAAGCGAGGCATACAGCTCCGGACTGTATTTCTCCACCGCCATCTCCACAAGCTGCGTCATCGAGGCGATGACCGCTATGAACATTATAAGCGACAGGAAACTCAGGTCCACGTCGGCATACTCAGGACCGAGCCATACAAGCGCTCCGGCTTTAAGCACATATGTCTCAAGCAGGTAATTGACCGGCAGTGTGATGACAAGCATAAACGTCACCGCCACTCCGAGCCCGAACGCGGTCTTGACATTCTTGCTGACCGCAAGAAACGAGCACATGCCCAGGAAGTAGGCGAATATCATGTTGTCGACGAAAATCGACCGCAGGAATATATTGAAATTTTCCATCTTCAGCTATAAGATGATTTACATTAGTAACTGACTGATTATGACATCATGGAGTATCACTCCTGTAGCTCCTTGTTGCGGCTCCGCTGCACCCATATTATGCACGCCACCACAATCAGAGCCATCGGGGGCAGTATCATCAGACCGTTGTTGACATATCCGTGGTCATAACACCACTGCGGCACCACCTGATACCCGAGCAGCGTGCCGTTGCCGAGAAGTTCGCGGAAAAACGCCACGATGATGAGTATGATTGCATAGCCGGCTCCGTTGCCTATGCCGTCAAGCAGCGAAGGCAACGGCTTGTTGCTCATAGCGAAAGCCTCCAGACGGCCCATCAATATGCAGTTGGTGATAATAAGCGATATAAACACCGAGAGCTGCTTGCTCACATCATACATATAGGCCTGGAGCAGCTGGTCCACGATGATGACCAGGGCGGCCACCACCACAAGCTGCACTATGATGCGTATATTGGTAGGTATGGTGTTACGTATCAGCGATATGATGACATTGCTGAACGCGAGCACCACTATCACCGACAGCCCCATCACCAGTGCAGGGGCAAGTTTGACTGTCACTGCCAGCACCGAACAGATACCGAGCACCTGCACCACTACAGGATTGTTGCGGCTCAGGGGATTGAAGAGCACGCTGCGTAACGATACTTTCTCTGACATATTTAGTTGTATGAATTATTAATCTGGTTTGCGATGATTATTTACCTTGTCTCCCTCCCTACCGACGACAGGAAAGCCCTGTAGGGCACGAGACAGTTGTCAAGCATGGCACTCACACCCTTGCTCGTGATAGTGCCGCCCGAGATGCCGTCCACATAGTCCTCGTTGCCGGCAGGCCGCATCCCCGGTTTGACCACCGAAATCGGCTGGAACACACCGTCTTTGATGATATGCTTGCCGTCAAACCGGTTGCTGAACTGGGGTTTCTCTATCTCGGCGCCAAGGCCCGGCGTCTCACCTTTGTGGGCGAAATAGGCGCCATAGACCGTAGTACCGTCGGCATCAATGCTGATGTAGCCCCAAATCGGTCCCCACAGGCCGGTGCCGCTCATAGGTATGATATATTTGGTAGCGCCATCCACGTCTGCCACAAACAGCGGCAGCAGACGCTTGTCGCTGGGCAATTTGCTCTGCTGCGCCACGTCTATGTCAAAAGCATTCTCGCCCTCCACCTCGCGGCCGGAGGCATCTATGACTTTCTGGCCCGTGATATAGCGGTCAAAGACATCCACAGGCCGCTCGCCTGTGCCGGGAGCCACATGTATCGAGGCCAATATCTGTTTCATCTTGTCAGCACGTGCGTTCTCGCTCTGCCGGCCTCGGAGAGCCATGGCCGTGTAGGCCAAAGCAGCCCCTACCACCACTACCATGATGATGATGTACACCACGGTATATACGTTGCTCTGTCTGTTGAGTTTCATATTGTCAAACCTTTGAAATCAGGCGGTTACGTCTGCGACGCACATTGCCTTGGATTACACAATAGTCAATCAGAGGTGCGAAAGCGTTCATCAGCAGCACTGCCAGCATGGCACCCTCGGGATAACCGTTATTATAGGTACGTATCAGTATCGCTATGACTCCGATCATGAAGCCGTAGATATATTTTCCGGCAGCAGTACGGGCTGCGGTCACAGGATCCGTGGCCATAAATACCGCCGCAAAAGCAAATCCGCCGTAACACAGCTGCTCCCACGGAGTCAGGAACGAGCACGGGTATGTGGGAGAAGAGAACGTGTGGGCCACGAATCCCATCAATGCACCACCCACAAACACCGACAGGATAATCCTCCAGTCAGCTATGCCGCCTATCAGCAATATGGCTGCGCCTATCAGTATGCACAAGGTCGAGGTCTCGCCGAAACTGCCCGGAATCAGTCCGAGGAAAGCATCCGAGAGGCTCAGCGGATCGCCGAGTATATTGGTCAGAGTCATCTCCCCTCCGGCATGCGTGGCTGCCTGTCCGAGCGGAGTAGCACCCGAGAAGCCGTCGGCCAGCCCTACAGTATGTCCCACTCCCATGATAGGCTGTGTGGCCACAAACACCTTGTCGCCGCTCATCTGGGCCGGATAGGCGAAAAAAAGAAACGCCCTCGTCACCAGTGCCACATTGAATATATTATAGCCTGTGCCGCCAAACACCTCCTTGGCAAATATCACGGCAAAGGCAGTGGCGACCGCTATCATCCAGCACGGTGTGTTGACCGGGCAGATGAGCGGTATCAGTATGCCTGTGACAAGGAAACCTTCCTGAATCTCCTCATGCTTGATCTGAGCCGACACGAACTCTATGCCCAGACCTACGATATAGGCCGTCAACAGCTTGGGCAGCACGGCCAGGAAGCCGTAAAGCATCATGCCCCAGAAAGAATACTCAGACTGTACGGCACCGGCTCCGAGCCAGTTCTGATAGCCTGTATTGTACATGCCAAACAGCAGACACGGCAGCAACGCCACGACCACCGTAATCATGATGCGTTTTGAATCTATGCTATCGTGCATGTGCACTCCCGACGACGAAGTGGTCTTGGGAGTGAATAAAAACGATTCAAACCCCTCATAGACCGAGTGGAGGGCACTCAGCCGTCCACCCTCCTCAAACAGGGGTCTCGCTTTGTCAAAAATACGTCTCAGCGGATTCACAGTATGTGTGATTTTTTCTGATGAATATGTGGATTAATATATTGCTATGTATGCCACGGTCCCTTCATGTCAAGCCTCGCGGCGCATGTAGTCAAGGCCTTCGCGCACTATCTTCTGCAACTCGAGTTTCGACGGGTCGGCCCATTCGGCCACAGCCACGTCTTCGGGTGCTATTTCATATATGCCGAGGGCTTCCATATCCTCTATGTTTTGCGAAAGTATGGCCTTGATCAGCGGCTCCAGCATGATATCCATCGGGAGCATGCGGTCATAGACGCCTGACATTATCATGGCTCGCCGGCCGCCGTGGAGCAGAGCGTCGCCGCTCAGTTTCCGTTTAGGCAGGTAAGCCGACAGGAACGTGCGTGATGCACTCATCTTGTTGGGCGACAATGAAGCCCAGCCGAGCATCTCGTCCTTGTCATCACCCTCAGCGATGACAGTCACCTGTCTGTAGGGGAAATGCAGGAATCCGTCCATGTCGGAGCGAACACCGGTCAGCACATTGCCGGCGATGACACGGTGGTTCTTGCCGTCATCGGCCACATGGCCTGAAAGCACACTCCGCATATCGGCTCCGACAAGCGTCCTGACCACTCCGCGGTTGACAGCTTCCGGGCCGGTTATAGCCACGCACGCATGCGAGGCGGTGACGCCTGTGCGCACCCATGCGCCTATACGGTCAAGTGTGACAAGGTCAAGAGTCCATACCGTCTCGCCTTTGTTGACCGGAGATATATGATTGACCATCACGTCAGGGTTACCGGCCGGATGGGGGCCAGATATGTCGACCCATGTCACCCCCGTAATCTCAGGAAGCTGCTGTCCGGGGCGTTTTGATATGTAAATCTTGCCCTCGGTGAGATGTGACAGATAGTCTGCACCAGCCTTGATGTTCCCTTCATCCACGCCATAAAAGCTAAAATCTACGGCCAGGGGTGCGGAATCGAATCCTGTGACGAAAATGTCCCTTGGAGTCACATCGGGGCGCGGCACGATAGCGTAAGGGAGTTGCCTCATCCATGCCCACAGGCCGCTGCGACACAGGGTACTGACAGCCTCCTGACGCGATGCCGGAGACTTGGGAGCCTGTGACCCGGCGCTTGACGCGATGCCGTCACTCGGAGTGACCACCACACGTATTATCTTGCGGCGAGAGCCTCTGAGCACCTCCTTGACCACGCCGGCAGCCGGCGAAGCGAGCACTATATCGGGGTATTCCTTATCATGTATGAGGGGACTGCCTATGGCTACTTCATCGCCCTCCTTCACATCTAATTTGGGGGTAATGCCTGGGAAATCATCAGGATAGATGGCAACGGCCGAAGGTTTGACATCTGGCAACACTGCGGATGCCTCCCCTTTGAGGGGCAAATCCAGGCCACGCTTCAACTTAAGTTGTATTGTGGAATTTGTTTTCATGGGTAATTACTAAGGCATAATCCGCCAAATGGCTGATTAACCCCACAAATTTAAAAATTAATATACAAATCTTCTCATCTTTTTACAAAAAACATCCCCATATGGTTCACAATGTCCGTTCCTGAAAATGGTTGACTCGGTTTTGTATGTTTACTGATATTGGTTT
>UQDU01000056.1 GCA_900539915.1 uncultured Bacteroidales bacterium
ACAACCCCCACAATCCACCACACCCCAATCTATACGCTTCGTTTTATGCCCTATAAAAACCTCGGCGGAGTGGTGTCATGTCGGGGAAAAGTGGTAACTTTGACGATTGAAACACACACTCGTCTTTTTCACGACCAAAATATCAATCGTAATATGTCGACTAATACTACTGACAACAAACGCAAAGTGACCACAGCGCGGTTTGCCGAGATGAAGGCCCGCGGCGAGAAGATAGCTATGCTGACCGCCTATGACTACTCCATGGCCCGGCTCATCGACGAGGCCGGAGTGGACGCGATACTCGTGGGCGACAGTGCCTCCAACGTCATGGCCGGCAATGTGACCACGCTCCCTATCACCCTTGACCAGATGATATACCACGCCCAGAGCGTCAGCAAGGGTGTCAACCGCGCACTTGTGGTGTGCGACATGCCTTTCGGTTCCTACCAGGGCAATCCGCTCGAGGCTCTGGCTTCGGCGGTGCGCATAATGAAAGAGAGCGGTGCCGAGGCTGTCAAACTCGAGGGCGGCGAGGAGATACGCGAGTCGATAGAGCGGATACTGAGCGCCGGCATCCCCGTGATGGGACATCTGGGTCTCACGCCGCAGAGCATCAACAAGTTCGGCACTTACAATGTACGCGCCCGCGCCGAGGCCGAGGCCGAGAAACTGATAGCCGACGCCCATCTGCTCGAACAGCTCGGCTGCTTCGCCCTGGTGCTCGAGAAGATACCGGCCGAGCTGGCCACACGTGTCAGCCGCGAGCTTTCAATCCCTACGATAGGCATCGGTGCCGGAGGCGGCACTGACGGCCAGGTGCTGGTCATGCACGACATGCTCGGCATCAACAAGGGTTTCTCGCCGCGCTTCCTGCGCCGCTACGCCGAGGTGGGCGACATCATCAACGATGCCGTGGCCCGCTACGTTGGCGATGTCAAGAGCAGCGACTTCCCCAACGAGTCCGAGCAGTATTAACCCTCCGTCATCTCTCCCCGATATGTCTTTTCCCTTACAACGCTACAAGGCGATACTGTCGCTCGGCTTCCCCATACTCGTGGGGCAGCTGGGCATGATAGTTGTGGGGTTTGCCGACACCACGATGGTGGGCCACTACAGCACCAATGCGCTTGCGGCGGCATCGTTTGTCAACAATCTCTTCAACGTGGCCATACTCGCCTGTCTCGGCATGACCATGGGCATCACTCCGCTTGCCGGCACCCTCTACTCCCGTAAGCAGTATGGCCGCGTGGGCGAGCTGATACGTAACGCCGTCCCGGTCAACCTCCTGTTCACCCTGCTGCTGATGGGCGTCATGGCTGTGGTGTATCTCAATCTCCACCGCCTGGGGCAGCCCGAGGAGCTGCTGCCGATAATCCGGCCATACTTCATCATCTATCTGGTGGGGATGCTCCCGGTCATAGGCTTCAACGTGTGGGCGCAGTGGAGCTACGCCATCAACCGCACACGCATGCCCATGTGGATTATCCTCGGATGCAACGCCCTCAACATATTTGGCAACTATCTGCTCATCTACGGCAACTGGGGCTTCCCCGAGCTGGGTCTGACAGGTGCCGGCATAGCCACGCTCGTGTCGCGTGTGGTGTCGGCAGTGGTCATCATCTCGATATTCTTCGTCAGGAAGGAATACAAGGAGTATGCCCGCGGATTCCTCACCTCCGCGTTCAGATGGCCGGTCATCAGGCGCGTCACCAACACATCGTGGCCTGTGGCGTTGCAGATGACCTTTGAGAGCGGCTCGTTTACGGCTGCCGCGGTGATGGTGGGCTGGATAGGAGCCGTGGAGCTGGCGTCGTTTCAGGTCATAGTCATCACGGGCACTCTCGGATTCTGCGTGTACTACTCCATGGCTGCCGCCGTGGCCGTCATAGTCAGCAACGACGCCGGGCTCGGCAACCGCCGCGGCATGCGCGAGACCGCCTTTTCGGGCTATCACATACTGCTCGCGCTGGCCGTCATGGCGAGCCTGTTTTTCATCTTCGGCAGCCATCTGCTCATCCGCTTCTTCACCTCCGACCCCAAGGTGGAGGCGTGTGCCCTGACGCTGATATTTCCGCTGGTGCTCTACCAGCTGTGTGACGCCACGCAGATATGTTTCGCCAACTCTCTGAGAGGCACCTCCCATGTGATGCCTATGGTGGGCATATCGTTTGTCAGCTACGTCATCGTAGGCATCCCTGCCACCTACGTCATCGGATTCCCCCTCGGCATGGGTCTCTACGGCATCATACTCAGCTTCTCGGTGAGCCTGTTTGTGGCAGCCGTGCTGTTTTTCTACTATTTCATGCGCTCCACGCGCCCTGAGAATCCCGCCATTTCCTCCACCTCCCCGTCATCCCTATGATACGTCTATATGCCATTATAGTAACGGCATTGCTGGCCCTTGCCTTGTCATGCGCACAGCCGGCCTACGGTGCCGACACACTCCGCCTCGGCAACGAGCGGCCTGAGATATACCTGCCCCTGCTCCGAGGCAAGAAAGTGGGGCTGCTAAGCAACCATACAGGCATAGACCACGACAGCATACACACTGTCGACAAGCTCCTCGCGGCCGGAATCAACGTGATGACCCTGTTTTCGCCCGAACATGGCTTCCGCGGCGATGCCGATGCCGGCCAGAAGGTGGGCAACAGCACCGACGCATCCACCGGGCTGCCTGTAGTGTCGCTCTACGGACGGAAATCGCTGCCGCTGCCTCAGAGCGTGATGGACAGCGTGGATGTCTTCGTAGTGGACCTTCAGGATGTGGGGCTGCGCTTCTACACCTATTATATAACCATGCTGCGGCTCATGGAGGAGGCGGCTCGCGGAGGCAAGGAGTTCGTGGTGCTTGACCGCCCCAATCCGTTGGGTATGACCGTCGACGGCCCGGTGCTCGACATGTCGCTCAAAAGCGGCGTGGGGGCTTTGCCCATCCCGGTCATCCACGGCATGACCCTTGGCGAACTCGCCAAGATGATAGTGGGCGAGGGGTGGATGAAGCCGTCATTGCCGCCGCTCGACCTCACTGTGGTGCCCATGGAGGGCTACAACCACTCTATGCGCTTCCAGCTGCTCAACCGTCCGTCGCCCAACCTCAAAAGCATGCATGCCGTGTATCTCTATCCGTCGACATGCCTGTTCGAAGGCACCGTGATGAGCCTCGGACGCGGCACCGACCATCCGTTTGAGGTCTACGGACATCCCGACATGAAGACCGACCCGGAGGTAGATACTCGAAAAATCAAGGATAGACGCGGTGCCGATTCGGAGAAATATTATCTCCATGAACCTACAAAATATCTGCCGTCAGGAATACACGGCGATAAGGACGACATAGTCAACTATAGTTTCACCCCGAAACCTATGCCGGGGGCGAAGAATCCACCCCTCTCGGGCGAAGAATGTTTCGGGCGCAGCCTTAGAGAAGTGCCTGACTCCGCTATAATAGATAATGGCCTTGATTTGTCGTACATCATTGATGCGTATAATAAAATGCCGCGTAAAAATAATTTCTTCACATCTTTTTTTGACAAGCTGATAGGTAACATAAGTGTGCGTCAGAAGATAACCAAAGGCGAAACGAAGCAGATGATAAGGGACTTTTGGAGAAAGGATGTCGAAAAATTCAAGCAGAAGAGGGCAAAGTATCTGCTTTATGACTGATGGAGTTCTGATGCAGTAGGGACATGCCATGGCATCTCCCAATGCTGTTCACTTAAGGAATGCACACATCGTAGTAGGGACATGCCATGGCATGTCTGCTGACGCAACACTCTCATTAGCATGACTTTAGGCGACATGCCATGGCATGTCCCTACTACATATGAACGCCATTCAAGCATTTACGCTTGCTTAATTAAACAGCATTGTGGCATCTCCCTACTGCATGAGTTAATCGCATTGGGATACCACATGCCGGAGGCGGAGTGTGACTGCACAAGCGACAGATTGGTGTGCATATCTTTGTAGCTGTCGGTTTTTCTCGCTAATTTCGCAGAAATTTTTCATAATATCGGAATGAGTACGAAGCAATGGCTGAAAATAGACGTGGATGCGGTGCTGCGCGAGCGGCTGCCACGCTATTACCGCTTCATACCCAAGATACTGGTGTCGTGGCTGAAACGGGAGATATGCCAGGACGAGATGAACGGCATGCTCAGCCGTGCCGACGGTCTCGAGGGGGCGCAGTTTTGCCGCTCCGTGCTTGACTATCTGCGTGTAAGCTACGAAATCCAGGGCCAGCAGAATCTGCCCCCGGCAGCCGACCGCAAGGTGACATACGTCAGCAACCATCCGCTCGGAGGACTGGATGGCATGGCGCTGATAGAGATGGCCTCCGCACGTCACGGCGTGGAGCCGTACTTCGTGGTCAACGACCTGCTGATGGCTGTGGAGCCTCTGCGCAAGGTGTTCGTGCCGGTCAACACCCACGGACGTCAGAGCCGCCGTGGCACCGCCGGCATCGACGAAGCCTTTGCAAGCGACCGCCCGGTGATAGTGTTTCCGGCCGGACTGGTGTCACGCAAGGGCAAGGGCGGACGCATCGCCGACCTCAAGTGGCGCAAATCGTTCATCAACCTGAGCGTCAAATACCGCCGCGACATCATACCGGTGTATTTCGACGGCACCAACTCGGGCACATTCTACGGGCTGGCGCGGGCGCGAGAGCGTCTCGGCCTCAGATTCAACTTCGAGATGATACGTCTGCCGCGTGAAATCATGCTCAGCCGCGGCAAGAAATACACCATACATATCGGCAAGAGAATACCGGTGGACCGTCTGCAAGGAGGCCGCCGCGCCGATGACGAGACCCTTGCCGTGCGTAAGATAGTCTATAACCTTAAAAAGGATAACTGAATTTCATCACACCCCATGCCTACAATGCAACGGATCATAGATCCCATAGACATAGACCTGATCAAGAGCGAACTCACCCCTGAGCGTTTTCTGCGACACGCCAACAAGGGGGGCAACGACATATACATCGTGGACGGACGCGAGGCGCCCAACACGATGCGCGAGATAGGCCGTCTGCGCGAGATAGCTTTCCGCTCGGCCGGCGGAGGCACCGGCAAGGATTGCGACATCGACGAGTTTGACCTGATGGACCCTCCTTGCATGCAGCTCGTGGTGTGGGATCCCGAAAACGAGCAGATACTCGGCGGCTACCGCTTCATCCGTGGGTGCAACATACGTCAGAACCCCGACGGCACTCCGCGCATTGCCACAAGCCACATGTTCAGCTTCTCGGAGCGTTTTCTCTCCGACTACCTCCCTAAGACGCTGGAGCTGGGACGCTCGTTTGTCAGGCTCGAATACCAGTCGACACGCGCCGGGGTCAAGGCCATCTATGTGCTTGACAACCTCTGGGACGGCTTAGGTGCCCTGACGGTGGTGTATCCCGAAATCGAATACCTCTTCGGCAAGGTGACGATGTATCCCAGCTATGACGAGGAGTGCCGTAACATGATACTCTACTTCCTCCACAAGCATTTTCCCGACCCTGACCGCCTCGTGACCACAATCAATCCTCTGGAGACCCACATGGATGTGGAGGCGATGAGGCGTCTCTTTCCCAACGACACTTTCAAGGAGGACTACAAGGTGCTCAACAAGGCTGTGCGTGACCACGGCTACAACATTCCTCCGCTGGTCAATGCCTATATGGGACTGTCGCCCACGATGCGCATGTTTGGCACTGCCATCAATGACGAATTCGGCGACGTGGAGGAGAGCGGCATCTTCTTTGCCATCAGCGACATCTTCGAGGAGAAGAAGCAGCGTCACATCTCTACCTACCACTCATGATCCGGAGCGTCGCGACATGGCCGGCATGGATGTACGCCGTCGTGGCGGCATCGCTGGGGCTGACCGCATGCGCGGTGTGGCTGATGCCGTGTGGCGCGGACGCTTTGCTCTACCTGCTGCTCGTGGCGGTGGGGTTGCTCACCGCGGCGGCCTACCGTGCGATGCCGTGGCGCAACAATGCCGGATGGGTGGCTCTGATTATATTCTGGACCATGCTCGCCGTAGGTGTCACGGCCAATCTCCACCAGTGGACTGTGGAGCGGTGGTGCACCCTCGAGCATCCGTGGATGCTCAACCATGACGCCAACGACTTCCGCAACCAGGCCCTGCTCAGGCTCGGTTTGGTGCCCGAGCGTCCCATCTATGATTTGGATTACGCCGTGACCTACGACGGTGTGCTGATGGGCTTCATCTGGCTTTTCGGACGGTCGGTGATGTATCCCATCCTCGGCAACATGCTGATGACGCTGCTGTCGCTGGTGATGAGCGGATGGCTGGCGGTCAGGCTGATGCCCCACACTGGCCGATACAGCCATGCTGCCAAGGCTTCGGCGGCAATAATCATGACCGGAGCCATAGCCTCGTATCTCAACTGCGGCACGGTGCTGATCAAGGACGCTACGCTCAATTTCAGCACCGCCGCGGTGCTGCTGGGGCTGACCGCGCTGTGGAATCCGCCTTCCAAGCCCTGCCGACGCGCCGTGATGGTCATGCTGATAGTCATAGGCCTCGCCGGCATCACCATAGTGCGCTCTCAGATGCTGCTGATGCTGCTGCCTGCCGTGTTGCTGACATGGCGCAGACGCTACTGGCCGTCGGTGCTGGCTGTTGTCGCTCTCGTATTGATTATGTATTTCGGTGTGAGGTCCATGATGACCACCTACGACATCAGCAGATATGCCGATTCGGAAGCCATGTCATCGTTCTATTTCCAGCAGAGGGAGAGCCACGCGAGTTATCTGGATATGCTGGGTTCATATAGCGACCTCGGTTTTTGGCAGAAACTGCTCTGGCTGCCCGTATGCTGCGGCGTGCAGTACCTGATACCGCTCCCATGGAACGGCCTTAACGACCTCCCCATGGCCTACACCCTCGTATATGCCCATCAGGGGTGGGCTTGGTATCTGATAGGGGGCGCGTCGCTCTACTATCTTCTCTTTGCTTCGTGGAGCGGTCTGCGGCACGGGCTTCTGGAGCGTTATGTCCTGTGGGCTGCGGCCTGTTTTGCCGGCATCGCGTGGATGTTTGGCGGCACCGTGTCAAGGTATGTGCTCCCGTTCATGCCCGTCTATGTCGCCGCCTCCGTCTGTGCCGTGCTCTACATGCGCCACCGCCGCAGCTTCCGCCGTTTCTACCTCCTGTATCTCGCCGCCCTCGCCGCCGCCCTCACCGCCAGCTACCTCCTCAGCTGACGCCCCGGTGGTGTACTACAACCTCCAGGGCATGCGCGTCGACAACCCGACATCGGGTCTCTATATCCGCCGCCAGGGCAAGTCGGCCGCCAAAGTGTGGCTGTGAGGTCAAAGTGTTGCATATTCGGAATTTAAGTGTTAACTTTGCAGCGGATTTGGCCACTGTGGCCGCGATGGCTCTTTTGGCAGCGCGGCGTGGAGCAAGGCCAACATTATTTTACTAACATCTTAATTTCCAAAAGAAATGCACTTAAGCTCTGACGACAAAGTCAAGATCTTTGAGGAATTCGGCAAAGGCAAGACCGATACCGGCAGCCCCGAAGCTCAGATCGCCCTCTTCTCTGTACGTATCGCTCACCTGACCGAGCACCTCAAGAAGAACCACAAGGATTTCACAACACAGCGCGCGCTGAAGACTCTCGTAGGTAAGCGCCGCCGTCTGCTCGATTACCTCATCCGCAAGGACATCAACCGTTACCGTGCCATCATCGCACGTAAGGAACTCGGTATCCGCAAGTAATCGGCTGAAACTTAAAGCTAATGACAAGCCCGCGATTCAAGCACTCCGCAGTGCCTCGAATCGCGGGCTGTCAACATGAATACACACTCCCCACCCATCTCCACCATGGACTCTGAAACCGTACAAGCCACATTCCTTTTCGTAATCGAAGTCATCGGTACGATAGCTTTCGCCATCAGCGGCATACGACTCGCGGCCACAAAAAATTTCGACTGGTTCGGCGCATACACCGTAGGTCTGGTGACGGCCATAGGCGGCGGCACCCTCCGCGACCTGCTGCTTGACTGCACCGTGTTCTGGATGGAGACGTGGTGGTATCTCGCCGTGACGGCCCTGTCGCTGGCGGCGGTCATAGTGTTCCGCTCTTTTCTCGTCAGGCGCGAGCGCATACTGCTGATGTTTGACAGCGTGGGTCTCGCCCTGTTTTGTGTGATAGGGATAGAGAAAACCCTCCATTTCGGCTACCCGATGTGGGTCGCCGGCATCATGGGCGTGATTACGGGCGCATTCGGCGGAGTCATCCGCGACATACTCATCAACGAGGAGCCCATCATATTCCGCAAAGACCTCTACGCCACGGCATGTATAGCCGGGGCCGTGGTCTACTGGCTCACCTCTCTCGTCGCCCCGGCCATCATACCGCCCCTGGCGTGCGCCGCCGTGGTCATCATCCTCCGCGTCCTCGCCCTCCGCTACTCCCTCCACCTCCCCGTCATGATGCACCGCGACTGACCCGTCAGCGGCCTGTCGGAGCATAGGTCACGGTGTGTGTCAATGTCGCTAACTTAAGCAGTCGTTGAGCTATAATGGCTCTCTTTGTAGTAGGGACATGCCATGGCATGTCGCCTAAAGCCATGCTAATTAGGGCGTTGCGTCAGTAGACATGCTGATGAGGGGTGTTGCATCGGCGACATGCCATGGCATGTCCCTACTGCTATGGGTGCATTCCTTGAGTCGGTGACATTGCGGTGTGTGGCAAAATGTCACAACGTCGGGATGGCGTTTTTTTGGTGGAAAAGGGATATTTTCGCAGGGAAAATTTCTTAAAAATTTGAGGATATGGAAAACATGAGATTTTGTGAGGTCGCTGCGCTCTGGAAGGAGAGCAAGCGCGATGTGGTGAAGCAGTCAACATTCTGTGCCTACATGCTGGTACTCAAGACCCATCTGCTGCCGGTGTTTGGCGATGCCGAGACGATTACAGAGGATGACGCGCAGCAGTTTGTGTTTGACAAGCTCCGGGGCGGACTCAGCCGCAAGACCGTCCAGGACATGATGGCGGTGCTGAAATCGGTGGTCAAATTCGGGACCAAGCACGGCATATACCGCTACGAGCAGTGGGGTCTGGTGCATCCCAACCTTGACCAGAAACGCCGTTGCATGGCCCGTCTCGACCGATTCATGAGTCTGTGAACCGTGTGGCGATACTGATATTCTCGCATGGCGCATGGCTGCGCCGCCCGGTATCTTTGCATACAGTATCATTAACAAAACCTGAGACTTATGACCGTTATGGATATGGACCGCGAGGGGCTTGCCGCCCCGCGATGCCGCATCGGCGAGATGATAGCCGCCGACATGGAGAGGGAGCGCAGCCGGGCACGCGATGACGAGCGGCTGCGCCACTGTGACGACGAGATACCCCCTGAGGTGTCAGCCGACTCTGAGTGGCGCGTAGGAGCCACGGCGATAGAGAAAGACATGACGCGGATGCGCCACGATTTCGCATTCTGGTGCCGCAAGTGCGTGAAGATACGTGACAAGCGCACCGGGCAGTATGTGCCTTTTGTGCTCAACCGTCCGCAGCGCAAGGCCATGGCCGTCATGGAGGAGCAGAGGCGTCGCGGCGAACCGATACGCATAGTCATGCTCAAGGCGCGCCAGTGGGGCGGCTCAACGCTGATACAGATGTATATGGCGTGGATACAGATAATCCACCGCGAGAACTGGCATTCGTTTATCTGCGCCCATGTCAAGGACACTTCCGCGACCATCCGCGGCATGTACTCGCGCATGCTCGGCAACTATCCTACGGAATACTGGCCCTGCGAGGAGCCTCCACAGTTCAATTCCTACGAGCGGAGCCTGAATACACGTGTCATATCGGGGCGTGACTGCCGCGTCACTCTCGGGTCGTGTGAGAGCCAGGAGGCAGCGCGAGGCAACGACATCGCCATGGCGCATCTGAGCGAAGTGGCCTTCTGGCGCGACACCAACCAGCGTTCGCCCGAGGACTTCATACGTTCCGTGTGCAGCGGCATACCCCTTGAGCCGCTGACCGTCATAGCCCTGGAGAGTATAGGGCATAAAACGAAGCGTATAGATTGGGGTGTGGTGGATTGTGGGGGTTGT
>UQDU01000057.1 GCA_900539915.1 uncultured Bacteroidales bacterium
GAAATTTTATCATCTTTTTGACTCGTTAGGAGTCAACTTTTTTCAGGACGAGACAGATGCCGGCTCCGCCGAAACGCACATCCTCGTCATGGTAAGAGGCCACGCCACGGACTGTGGACAGGTAGTCACGGATACACTGCCGCAAAGCCCCGGTTCCGGTGCCGTGGAGTATGCGGACACGCTGCGCACTGAACTGTATGGCATCGTCAATGAAATATGTAACAGCCTGCAGAGCCTCATCGGCTCTCATGCCCCTGACATCTATCTCCTGCTTGAAATCAAGCTGGCGGTTGCGTAGGCTGTCAGTGGTAGACGCACTTATGAATGATGACTTGCCGGCACCTGACTGCACTTTGGCTATCGTCGGGCGCAGACGTGACACATCTACAGTGGTCTTAAGCATGCCGAACGCCACCAAAGCCTGAGTGCCCTGTATCTGGAGCACCTTGCCTACCGTGGTCGACCCGTCAAGACGCACATTGTCACCCTCGTGCACCTCCTCCTTCTTGACAGGAGCAGCCGGAGCAGACGATTTCTTCTTGGAGTTCTTGGGGGCTTTACGCAGCGCGGCGTTGCTGCTTGACGGCACGAAATCCTCACGGCTCAACGACAGCTTCTCATCGGCAAGACGGCGGCGTGCGGCCATAGCTACCTCCTTGTCGGCCTGGGCCTTGCGGATGTCGTGGATGGCACGCTCTATGGCTGCATTGCTCCCTTGCAGTATCTCAGAAGCCTGATGCCGCGCCTCGTCGAGTATCACACGCCGCTGCTGGCGCAGATTGTCGGCCTCCTCCTCATACCGCTCAAGAGTGGCTTCAAGTTTTTTCTCCTTGGCTTTGATGGAGATACGTTTGTTTTCCCAGTAGCGTTTGTCACGTGCGATGTCAAGCAGATACTTGTCCACGTCGATGTAATCGCTGCCCACAATCTGCTCCGCCTCTGATATGATGGAGGCCGGGAGACCTATCTTACGGGCAATCTCCATGGCAAACGAGCTGCCGGCATTGCCTATGGAAAGCGTAAACGTCGGCTGCATGAGATGTCGGTCGTAGAGCATGGAGCCGTTGACCAGGCCATCTGTATCCTCGGCAAAGTGCTTGATATTCTGATAGTGGGTGGTGACTATGCCCCACATGTGCCGGTCATTGAACGCATGGAGAGTAGCCTGGGCTATCGCACCTCCCATCGTAGGGTCAGTGCCGCTGCCCATCTCGTCAATCAGCACGAGCGAGGTGGATTTGCCGGCATTGACAATGGTCTTCATACTTCTCAGATGTGACGAGTAGGTGCTGAGGTCGTTTTCTATCGACTGGTCATCGCCTATGTCGACCATGATGTCGTCAAATATGCCGGCGTGGCTGTTGTCATAGAGCGGCGGCAACATGCCGCATTGCATCATATACTGCAAGCAGCCGACAGTCTTGAGCACCACCGACTTGCCTCCGGCATTGGGACCCGATATGATCAGCAGACGGTCACGCTCGTTGAGGTTTATATCGAGCGGCACTATCTTGCGTCCCTGACGGGCAAGCGACTGGAGCAACACCGGGTGACAGGCATGGTACCAGTCAAGATGCGGCCCGTGGTGGAGCGTGGGCATAGCGCCTCCTACTTCACGGGCATACAAGGCCTTGGCATGTATGAAGTCCAGCTCGGCAGCGACATCGAGAGCTGCGAGCATGTCGTCAATATGCGGACGCAGCATATCGGCCGTCATTACGAGGATACGGTTGATTTCGCGCCGTTCGTCGTTCTGTAGTTCTCGTATATTGTTGTTGGCCTCAACGACCTGCGACGGCTCTATGAATACCGTCTTTCCTGTGGCACTCTCATCATGTATGATGCCCGGCACACGCCGCTTGTTCATCGGCGCGACTGGTATGACCAGACGCCCGTCACGCATGGCCGGAGTGACATCCGATTCCAGCACCCCTTCCTGCACGGCCTGTGATATGACTCGACGCATGATATTGGCCATTGATGCTTGCAGACGCTGTAGACGGTGGCGTATGTCAGCCAGTTCGGGCGAAGCGTTGTCAAGTATGTTGCCGTAACGGTCCATGATGCGGTTGATGGCGGCCACACATTGCGGCAGCGGCATCAGGGAAGCCGTCACCTCCTGTAGGGCCGGAATCTGCGAGACGCCCTCTTCATCGCAGTGCCGGGCCATGAAATCCACTATATCGCCCACAGCCGAGAGCGAACGCCCCACACTGAGCAGTTCGGCAGCCGGCAGCCATGTGCCCGGCACACGCAGAGACTTGACCTGTCGGGTCACGTCACGCACATCGTCAAGCGGCATGTCATCGCCTGACGCAATCAGTCCGGCCATCTCATGCACCCGGGTCAGTGCACGCGCCACTATATCGTAGCTGTCAGAAAAACGCATGCCGTCAAGCAGCCTCTCTCCGAGCGATGATATGCAGAGTTCGCGCACTTGACGCCTCACATGGTCAAAACCTATCTTATGTTCGAATGTGTCTGGAAAAATCATAGATACAAATTTACGATTTTGTAGCTGTTTTTCAACAAATTTTGACATGAGGGTGTTTTATTGATACATAATGGATTTGACAACATAACAAGAGCGGGCCTAAGACCTATGCTTAATTCTTGACGATAATTCAACTTTTAAATTCTACACAATTATGAAACCTCTCAATCTTCGTTTACAGACCACTCGCGCATGGTGGGTAGTCTTATTAGTAGGAATTTTGATGGTATTATGCGGATTTGCCTACTGGTTCTGGCCAGCAGCCGGTTACGCTATCGCCTCACAGATATTCGGATGGCTGCTGATTCTCGTAGGTATCGTGCAGCTGCTTGTAGCCGCTTCCAATGACCACCCGCGCCAGTGGGGATGGTGGATAGCCGGCGGCATGATTGACATGTTCATCGGCTTCATGATGGTACGCAGCATCATCCTGTCTGAAATCATCTTCCCCTATTTCCTGGCTCTGATATTCATCTTCTGGGGCATCAGTGCTGTCTGTGGCTCGGTCACTAACCGTACACGCCGCTACTGGTGGCTATATCTGGTCAACGGCATTCTGCTGATGCTCATCGGATTCCTCTTCATCGAGGCCGGATGGACTCAGGATATGTGGATGACCAGCTTTATCTCCTCTCTGGCATTTATCTACTGGGGATTTACCTTGGCCATCGCAAGCTATGACCTTCGCCCTGTAGCCGGACGTGGCGACAACTGATAACCGGAGACACAATCTGACAGACATACATAAACATGTCCGGCGACCGAGCTGATAACCGAGGGCGATTGTACCTCAAAGCCGGTCGCCGGACTGTTTTTAAGCCTCATCAAGGAGGAAATCAGAGTTTTTTCATTATATTTGTATTTCGGGAGTTAAACTATACGCTTCCGAATCGGTCTAATCTGAAAACATCTATGATTAAGACCAATCAACCACTCTCTCTGTCAATATTTAATGAAAACGTTAGTATGAAAACTCTGAAAGTATTGTTTCTTATGGCAGTTGTCGGTGTGACATCGTCGGTCATGGGCCATGCCCAGAGCTACGATGACGACATCTACTATACCGCACCGTCAAAAAAAGAGGCCAAAAAGGCATCCAAGCCCACGACTGCTTCGACAAGCAGCAATGGCTATGGGGTCACAACCGTATATGACTATCCGGCTGCCGACACATACACCGTATTGCCCTCACAAGGTGGTGCGATAATGGATGTGGATGCCTATAACCGACGCGGATTTTTTGCCACAGATACCATCTCGGTCAATGACCTGCCGCAATATGAGCGCATCGCATCACAGTATTATTACCCCGATGCCGCCACCGTCAATATCGACGGCTCGGGCAGCACCATCTATACCTCCGGCGATGTCAATGTGGTTAATGCCACGCCTTCGGTAAGTTATGTATATGGCAACCCGTACTACAACACATGGTACGGCTATAACTACTACAACCCCTGGTACACTCCGGGCTGGTACGATCCGTGGTACCGACCGGGCTGGTCAATCAGCTGGGGATGGAACAACTACTGGGGGCCCTCATGGTCATGGGGATGGAACTATCCTTGGGGTGGTCCGTCATGGTATCCCGGATGGCGCCCTACGCCTCCTCCATCCCATCGTCCCGGATGGCGTCCAGGTCGTCCGAGCCCCGGCCGCAATGATCTGCGTCCCGGCCGGCTCCCCTATCCGGGCAACCGACCCGGTCATCGCCCGGCCTACGGCACATCATCACCAGGCAGAGGTACATATACTCCCTCCAACGGCACATCGTCGCCCGGTCGCGGCAGCTACACCCCCTCCAACGGCACATCGTCGCCCGGTCGCGGCAGCTACACCCCCTCCAACGGTACATCGTCGCCCGGTCGCGGCAGCTACACTCCCTCCAACGGTACATCGTCGCCCGGCCGTGGCAGCTACACCCCCTCCAACAACAGAGGGTCTTCATCGCCCGGTCGCGGCAGCTATTCGCCTTCGTCACCCGGACGTGGTGGCAGCTCCATCGGACGCGGATCGTCGGGCGGAGGTCGCAGTTCAGGCGGATACTCCGGCGGTGCCCGTGGACGCCATTAATGATTTACGGGACCTGCTACCCAAGCAATATCATATTAAATCAAAACAATATGTCAGGTGTTTCCTGAATCCTAATCATGAAAATTTCAAGATTGACACTGCTGGCCTCGGCGATATTGCCTCTGGCAGCCATGGGACAATCCGCAGTTGACGGATTGCAGATGAACCGCAACGACCTGAGGGGTACAGCCCGTTTCATGTCGATGGGTGGAGCTTTCACAGCCCTTGGCGGTGACCTATCTACCCTCACCCAAAATCCCGGCGGCATAGGCATCTACCGCTCCAACGAGGTGGGAGTGACCATGGATATAGACATCATGTCAAGCAAGTCCGAGACACAGGGCTACAAGATGACAAATGACATGACCAAGGTATATTGCCCCAATTTCGGATATATTGGCACATGGCGCACCGGCAACGAGATACTCCCGTTTTTCAACTGGGGAGTATCCTACGGACGCGCCCGCAGCCTTGACCGCCGCTATCAGGGATATGTTGACCAGCTGGGCGGCTCTCTGACCAACCATATGGCCACCTATCTGACAGGCCAGGGTTTCACGTCGGCAGAACTGTCGTCAGGCAGCACCGCGCACAATCCCTACGATTACGATTATTCATGGTTAGGCGTGCTGCTCTTCAACGGCGGCGAAATCAATCCGATTTCCAACCGGCCTACCAACAATATGTATCAGGGTCTCTATACTCCCGGATGCTCGTCGGCCAACGCGAGCTACTTCGTAGAGGAGAAAGGATACATCGATGAATACTCCATAAATTTCGGCGGAAATTTCATCAACCAGATTTACTGGGGTCTCGGCATAGGTATCACAGATATTGATTTCAAGCAGTGGACCACCTATGGCGAAGGCATCGACAACGGCATGATGCCCTATGACGACGGCACAGCCATGAAGGTGGCCAATGGCAATGGAGCTTTCGCCCTTGACAGCTACAAGCACATCTGGGGCAACGGTGTCAATGTCAAGTTCGGTATGATATTCAAGCCTATCAACGAGTTCCGCATCGGTTTCGCCATCCATACTCCTACCTGGTATTCTCTGACGGAGACCACCTATGGCAGCGTAGACGGCAGCTTCGAGGCTCAGACTTCCGGTCCGCTCGGCGCTACACAGCAGCACCCCTACAAGTTCTCGACATATACCAACAACGGCTATGACTCGTGGGTAGACTGGGAATACCGTACTCCCTGGAGACTGATGCTCGGAGCCGCCGGTGTAATAGGTCAGAAAGCCATAATCAGCCTTGACTACGAATACAATCCGTATAACCAGATGCACTTCCAGTCAAACAACGGTGTGGACTTCGCCCTCCAGAACGAGGATGCAAAGAACTATTTCCAGGCCACCAACACACTTCGCCTGGGTCTGGAATACCGCGTGACTCCCTCATTCAGTCTTCGTGCCGGTTACAGCTACGTGTCATCGCCTGTCAAAGGTGAGTCAAAAGTCAACGAGCTTAACCATTCAGATCTCTCAATGGCTACCGGAGGAGCATATGACTACAACACTGACGCTTCGTTCACGCTTGACAACGATACCAACTACATCACTTGCGGCCTCGGATACCGCTATCAGATGTTCTACGTGGACGCAGCGTATGTCTACCGTCACACATCCTCTACCTACTATCCGTGGACTGACTCCAAGGAGACATCAAAGCTGACATTTAACGACCACAACATAGTGCTGTCATGCGGACTGAAATTCTAACCCTCTCCACAACAACGGCATATACGCATGACCGATAAGTCACGCAGAGAACGACAGACTCCCGGTGTCGAGGTTGACCTTGACAACCGGGAGTTTCAGAATGCCTGGAATCTGATTGCCCATACCAACCAGTCGGTGTTTCTCACCGGCAAGGCAGGTACGGGCAAATCCACATTCCTGAAGTATGTCACGGCCAACACTGACAAGAGTTATGTGGTGTTAGCTCCCACGGGCATCGCGGCGGTCAATGTAGGCGGACAGACGCTCCACTCTTTCTTCAAGTTGCCCCTCAAGCCTCTGCTGCCTGACGATGTGGAGTTTTCGCATAACAGGCTACAGAAGCGTATGAAGTATTCGGCTAAATTCGTCAAACTGCTCAAGGGTCTTGACCTTATCATCATTGACGAGATCTCAATGGTCAGAGCCGACATAATAGATTTTGTAGACAAACTGTTGCGCCATTATTGCCGTAATCCGCGTGAACCGTTTGCCGGCAAACAGCTGCTCCTTGTAGGCGACCTTTTCCAGCTCGAGCCGGTGGTCACCCCCGACATGAAGCTCCTGCTACACAGATATTACCCTAATGCCTATTTCTTCTCTGCCAGCGCGTTCCGACAGATTCCGCTCGTGTCGGTGGAGCTGACCAAGGTCTACCGTCAGACTCAGGAAGATTTCATCAGGCTGCTTGACCGGGTCAGGATGGGCAACCCCACCGCATCTGACCTCGAGCTTATCAATTCACGCATCAATGCTCCGGCATCAGATACCCGCCGAAGCAAGGATATGGTCATGACACTTGCCAGCCGCCGCGACACCGTAGAGGCTATCAACGACTCAAGGCTCAAAGAAATACGCCGCCCGATGCGCACCTACGAAGGCGTCATCACCGGCGAGTTTCCCGACAACAATCTCCCTACGCCACGCACCCTGCAACTCAAAGAGGGAGCACAGATAGTATTCGTAAAAAACGATTATGACCGCCGATGGGTCAACGGTACCGTTGGCAAGGTGACGAAATGTCTGCCCGAACGCATAGAGGTCACACTGGAAAATGGCACCACCCACGAAGTTGAGCAGGAACGGTGGGCCAACATCGTCTATGAATACGACGAGAAACGCAAAAGCGTCACTGAAAAAGAGATAGGAGCCTATGTGCAGTATCCTGTCAAACTTGCATGGGCGCTGACCATACACAAGAGTCAGGGACTGACATTCAACAACCTGATAATAGACATGGGTTCCGGAGCGTTTTCCTCAGGACAGACCTATGTGGCTCTAAGCCGTTGCCGTTCGCTTGACGGCCTACGGCTCTTGTCGCCGCTCAGCGCCAAGGATATATTTGTCAATCGTGCCATCTCCGAATTTTCACATACATTCAATGACGAGAAACTGCTTCAAAATGCCCTGCGCAGAGGGCGCAGACGCGATAATCTGAAGAAAGCATCCGAGCTGTGGGAGCAAGAGGAATACGTGCTCGCCTACGACAGGATGAGAGATGTGTTTACCGACGAGCCGTCATTGCTTGCCAATCCTGTGCTCAACCGATTCATGCGCTCCAAGATAGCACGCCACCAAAAGGAGGCACAGGAGGCCATCAACAGCCTCACCGAGCAGCTTGGAGAAAAAGAAGCGTTGCTTGCCACGCTATCAGACGAGTATGTAGAACTCGGCTACTATTGTCTGGAAGACGGCCAGGAGCTTACCCCTGCCCTGGCCAACTTTGACAAAGCCCTCCGCCTCACCCCCGACAATGTCCGCGCCATGATAGGCCGGGCCCTCGTGCTGATTGAGCAGCGCGAATTCCACGATGCCATGGACACCCTCCTCAAAGCCCAGTCCATAGCCCCGAAGACCGATAAGAAATCACATGAAATCATCAGCCTCTCCATAAGGGAGATTGAGCGTAAAATCATGTCATAAACATCCTTGTAATATACAACAATGGCCTCCTTAGTGATTCTAAAGAAGCCATTATTATTTTTGTCCGTGTGGCAGTATATATCTGCCTGAGACAATTATCAATCCTTGACAGGAGTCTTGAGGCGACGCTCCTTGATACGAGCCTTCTTGCCTGTGAGACCACGCAGATAGTAAAGTTTCGCACGACGCACTTTACCATACTTGTTGATAACGATAGAGTCAATGAAAGGAGACTCGATGGGGAAGATACGCTCTACACCGATGTTATCGCTCATCTTGCGGACGGTGAAACGCTTCTTGTTACCCTCGCCCGAAATACGGATAACCACACCACGGTACTGCTGGATACGCTCCTTGTTACCTTCTTTGATGCGGTAGGCCACTGTGATGGTGTCACCGGGGCCAAATTCGGGATGCTGCTTGCCGGAAGCATAAGCTTCCTCTACGACTTTGATTAAGTCCATAGCTCTTGATATGTTATTAAATAATTTGACATTAATCGCAATATACGCAGGCTGCATGTCCTGCCAGAGATTACGAAACCAGGCACAAAGTTACTACTTTTTTCTCACACAGACAAGAGATAACCAGCCCAAGCATCAATAATCCAAAGAAATCTGACAAGTCTAATAAATCGTATAAGTCATATAAATCCTATAAGTCGTATAAGTCTGATAATTCTTATAAGTCTGATAATTCTTATAAGATTTATACAACTTATAAGAATTATCAGATTTTATGAGCCAGGCGCGCCCCTGCGGCGAAGCGAGCTGTGTCCGCGCCGTCATGGCGCGGAGGCGTGGCCGCTGCCGGGGGCGCCATGTCAATGCTTGAACAGCGTTCCTATGTTGTAGGGACATGCCATGGCATGTCGCCTGAAGCCGTGCTAACGGGGGGCATTGCGTCAGCAGACATGCCATGGCATGTCCCTACTGCAATGGGTGCATTCATTAATCAGTGGCATTGCCTCACGGCGCGGCGGAGCGGAGCCTGTGGGTGACCCGGATGGTGCCCGCGCGCCGCGGGCACAAAAAAGGCGTCCCCGGGGAGCCGTGGGGCTCTCCGGGGACGCTTGGAGGGGGCG
>UQDU01000058.1 GCA_900539915.1 uncultured Bacteroidales bacterium
GTAATGATGTGTGAAATATATTAAATAGTTATAAGATGATTTAATGTATTTTAAGTTTACTGGGTCACCTATGGGAGATAATACAAACAGCGTCACCAGCCGCGATGGCCGATGACGCTGTAACGAAGGATGAGTGTGTTTGTATGGTTTGAACTACTGCTATTTGATGAAGAGCTTCTTGCCGTTGACGATGTAGAAGCCTTCGAGGCCGTCAATCAGTGTCTGTCCGGGTGTCACAGCTACGCTGCGCATCTGGCCGGAGATGGTCGAGATGTGTACCATGCCGTTGACCGACGAAGTTACAAGTATGCCGCCGGGTACGAGGCTGACTTCGATGCCGTCATAGAGGCTGTTGGCAAACATGTCGTCGATTGAGGCACCTACATATTCGCCATGGTCCTCTACCTTGGCCTTGTTGTCGCCGTTGGCCTTGATGAGATAGATGTGGTTGTTGGTCAGGTTGGTGTAGTCCTCGGTCTGGTTCTTGTTGCCGCCGGCAGCATTGTTAAACACTACGCCGCGTGTGCCGTCGGGCACAGTGTAGGTGTAGATGTTCTCAGCGACCTTAAGCATGTCTACGCCGGGCCATGTTGAAGCGTTGGCGTCGAAGTGGTGTACCTTGAGGGGTGTCCAGTGCACTTCGGAGTTGTCGGCATAGATGGTGATGCCCTTGGGCTTCTCTACCTTGGTGAATGTGGCTTCGCCGGTGTTGACTGTGGAGCCGTCGGTAGCGGTCCAATAGATGGTTACTGATTCGCCTACGTTCATGTCAGCGCCTATGGTGACGGTGGCAGTGTTGGTAAATGTCTCAGTGGTGCCGTTGCCCACCTTGTAGGTAGCTGAAGTAGTGGCCGAGTTGACCTTTAGGGTCACTTTGAGTGTCTCGGTGAAGTTGCCGCCGTTGGGCGATACTGCTACATGGGGTGTGGCTGCCTCGGGCTCGATGGTCTTGACATAGCCGCTCTGGCTGTAGTAGCCGCCGTTGACATATTTGAATCCACTCTGATTACGGGCGGGTACCTGTTCGTTGCCGTTGCTGAATATGATCTGGGCGTTGTCGGGGATGGTCTCTGAGCCGGTGTAGCTCCACTTCCATATCTTGTTGCCGAGATATGTCAGTGTCTGTCCGGGCCAGGTGCCACCGGTGTAGTTATCGGTGTCGGTCCATATCCATGCGTTGATGTATCCGCTCCAGTTTGAGGCGTTTTCGAAGAATATAGCCTGTTCGCCGTCCTCGATGGCAGGTGCGATGGGCTCTTCGGGCTCTTCGATTCCGCCGCCGACGTCGCCGCCACCGCCGCCGCCTGCGCCGGGCTTGACTGTCCAGGTTTCTTCGGGCATTGTCTCGTCAGGCCACTCGGTCCAGGGCTGGTCCACGGGAGCTGAGTCGTAGAGATACTTTCCGTCCTCGCCAACCTTGCCGGGAGCGGGGGTCTTGGCTGTGTTGAGCACGTAGACACGCAGGTTGCCTTTGCCTGAGCATGTGACATCGAGGGTGCCGTCGGTTACGGTCTTGGTGTCACCGGTGATAGCGTCTACGTATGTGCCATTGAGGATGCCGGTGAATGTGGAGCTGCCGCTGACGGTCACGAGGGCATAGCTGTCGGTGTTGGAATCAACATATCGGCGCTTGTATGACATCTTGCCGGAGCAGCCTTCGGTGCTGTATTGACCCTTGCGGAGTGCGGGCACAGCGGCGCGTATTTTGTTGAGTCGCTGGATATGGCGTGCAAGAGGATAGGTGAGGGTCGAGGCGATGTTGCCCGTAGCATCGGAGTAGTCTGCGAAGTCGTTGACTTTAACATCTCCTTCGATGAATCCGCCGAAATATGCACGGCCGGTGTCCTTGAGGGCCAGGATGGCGCCTTTGTCTATGTCTTTGCCTTTCTGGAACTCTACTTCAGAGCCGTAGTAGATACAGGGTATGCCGCGGAAGGTAAACATCAGCGAGAGGTTTTCGGCCCATGTGTCCTGTGTGCCTCTGAAGCGGTAGTTGCTGTCGGGAGCGTAGTCGTGGGAGTCCACGTACACCACGTTGTAAGATGCGTCATTGTAGAGGTTGTCCTGACTGTGCACGCCGAATGCGCCCTGGGCTGAGTTGAAGTTCCAGTGCATGGCGAAGTCGATGACACTCATGCCTGAGTAGGCGCTGTAGTCGGGTGTATGGTACTCGTTGCCGTCGAGCAGCGCGTTTTTGCTCTTGCGCAATATGTCGTCGCTGTGGCCGAGGTCGTCTATGCCGCTCTGTAGCACTGACTTCCAGTTGGTGTGGCCGCTGACGGTCTCGTAGTCATGTGAGCCTTCGGTCTCGGAGGGGATGGCGACTACGCTGTCCCATGACTTGGGGTCATAGTCCCAGGGATAGTCCTTTGACTCCTTCCATGTGTAGTAGCAGGGCGAGCAGTTGTAGTTTGCGCCGCGGTAGATAACCTCCATTGAGCGGGCGCATACCTCACCATACATGAAGAAGGGTGTGTTGCCGCGCTTGGCCTTGGCCTCGGGGGTCTCAGATGCTGCTATGAGCTGGGGAAGGAAGTTCTTGTTGAACGACAGACGTGGAATATGGCCGGCGGTGTCGATACGGAAGCCGTCAACGCCCATCTTGATGAAGCGTGAGTAGCAGTCTACCAGGTATTCTGCCACTGCAGGGTGCTCGGTGTTGAGGTCTACGCAGTCACCTGCGATCTGTCCCCACCAGCGTGAGGGGTCATCCCAGTCAAACCATGCCTTGTGGTGCCAGTAATTATGCGTGTCGCGGTTGGTGAAGCCGGTGTTTTTCATCAGGGACAGACGTGTACCGTACTGGTCGGCTGGCTTCATGGACGGGTAGTCGGCAGGGAGCTGTCCGCCTTCGCTCTCGGGCACCACAAGCATAGAGGCGTTGATGTCACCGAGGTTCTTGGTGTAGTCCTTCTTGAACATGCGGCAGAGTTTGCCTTCACCGAAGTTGCCGGTATGCTGGAGCACGATGTCGAGTATGAGCTTCATGCCGCGCTTGTGCACTTCGTCTATGAGTTCCTGGAATGCTACTTCGGCATCTGCGTCGGTTGACTCTTTGGATACATAGCGGTGGTCTATCTTGGAGAAGTCCATCGCATGGTAGCCGTGGTAGTCGAGGCCGGAGCCGTTTTCTACGATAGGGGTAATCCATACAGCAGTGAAACCGAGGGCCTTGATGTAGTCGAGCTTATTGATGAGTCCCCTGAAATCACCGCGCCATTCGGGGTCGTTGATGTTGTTGACACCGTCCCAGCAATATATGTTATTGTTGGGGTCGCCGTCATAGAAGCGGGTTGTCATGGCAAAGTAGATGGTCTCGTCACGAAAATCGGTGCGGTCACCCACGAAGGTGGCTGCCGAAAGCTGTTGCGCCATTGCGCCGAGAGCGATCATACCGCCAAAGAGCATTTTTTTAAGATGTTTCATGTGCCTTTTTAGGTTGATGTGTAGAAATGTGAATAAATATAGATGTGTTGTGTATTGTATCCAGCAATAAATCCAGGCAAGGGCGCAAATTGATCATAAACGCCAGAGCCTGCATGTGTATGATTCGGATGCAAATTTATGAAAATATATTAAAAAAAACAAAACTGTATATGGTCTTTTCAATCCAAAATGACTATTTGCTGACATATTTGGCTGCCGGCTGTTTTGATAGGTGAATAATTATCCCTAATTTTGTGTCAAGAAAAATCTCAATCCTATTTATGGCTCGACCGAACCTTTCAGGCATGGGGGTGGCTCTCATAACACCTTTCAAAGCTGACAAATCCATAGACTTTGACGCTTTGGCGCGTCTTATCGAATATCAGGTAGGCTGCGGCACCAACTATTTTGTTGTGCTCGGGACCACTGCCGAGACTCCTGCACTGTCGCAGGACGAGCGTGCTCAGGTACGCCGCTTTGTAGTTGATCGTGTAGCTGGGCGTGTGCCGCTTGTGCTTGGCCTCGGTGGTAATAACACTGCTGGAGTGATAGAGGAGATGAAGTCAATCGACAATCTCCACAAGTTCAGCGCCATACTTTCAGTGGTGCCTTATTACAATAAGCCGTCGCAGGAAGGCATATTTCAGCACTATAAGGCGATAGCCGACGCATGCCCCATTCCTGTCATACTATATAATGTGCCTGGCCGCACAGGTGTCAACATGACTGCCGAAACCACACTCAGGGTAGCTAAGGAGTGCCCCAACGTGATTGGTATCAAGGAAGCAAGCGGCAATATCAGTCAGATGGACGAGATCATCAAGTGTAAGGATAAAGACTTCATGGTCATATCTGGTGATGACGGCATCACATTCCCGCTTATAACACTCGGCGCAGTAGGTGTCATCTCTGTCATCGGCAATGCTTTCCCACGTGAATTTTCCAAAATGGTCCGTCTCGGACTGGCAGGTGAATATGACGCGGCTCGTGCCATCCACCATCGTTTCACAGAGCTGTTCAGTCTGCTGTTTGTCGACGGCAACCCTGCGGGCGTAAAGTGTGCCCTTGCTGACATGGGAATGATTGAAAACGAGCTGCGGCTTCCCCTTGTGCCCACGCGTGTGGCCACCTACGAGAAGATCCACCGTTGTCTCGACTCCCTCCGCTGATCCCCACAAAGCCTTAAGGACTTTAAGGACTTTAAGGACCCTAAAGACCTCTAAAATATCACCATAGCAAATCCGGTCTCAAGAGGATATCCTCCATGAGACCGGATTCGTTTTTGTGTGTCGTATTGTTAGGCTTCAGACCTCTCAAGCCTGCTTAACCTTCTCAACGATAGCCTTGAAAGCGGCGGGATTGTTGAGGGCGAGGTCAGCGAGCACCTTGCGGTTGATTTCGATACCTGACTTGTGGATGAGACCCATGAGCTTGCTGTAGCTGAGGTCTTCCATGCGTGCTGCGGCGTTGATACGCTGGATCCAGAGAGCGCGGAAGTTGCGCTTTTTGTCCTTGCGGTCGCGGTAAGCATATGTCAGACCTTTTTCCCATGTGTTCTTGGCTACTGTCCACACATTGCGGCGGCAACCGTAATAACCACGGGTGAGTTTGAGAATCTTTTTGCGGCGAGCTCGTGAAGCTACGTGATTTACTGATCTTGGCATTGTTCAGAATGATTGTGAATGTCAGCGGCTTTTTAGCACTTTGATGTTTGGTGGCTGCGCATTCGGTTAATAAACTGTTAATGTGTTTGATGTGTCCCGAGAAAGCCCGGAATCTACGTGACGTGGGTTTACTTAAGCGCGAGGAGCGACTTTACGTTGTTTACGTCAGCGTGTGCCACTGTGGTGAAGTGGGTCAGATTTCTCTTCTGCTTCTTGGTCTTCTTGGTCAGGATGTGACTCTTGAAGGCGTGCTTTCTCTTGATCTTTCCTGATCCGGTAAGGGCGAACCTCTTTTTGGCACCGGAATTAGTCTTAATCTTGGGCATTGTAAGTGTTGTTAGTAAATTGGGTTGGTGTTATTTCTTTTTGGGCGAAAGCATGATGATCATGCGTTTGCCCTCAAGTACTGGCATCTGTTCTACCTTTCCGTATTCCTCAAGGTCGTTGGCAAAACGGAGGAGCAATACCTCGCCCTGCTCCTTGAATAGGATTGAGCGTCCCTTGAAAAATACATAGGCTTTCACCTTGGAGCCCTCCTGAAGGAATCCCTGGGCATGCTTGAGCTTGAAGTTGTAGTCATGGTCGTCGGTCTGGGGTCCGAAACGTATCTCCTTGACAACCACTTTCGTAGCTTTGGCCTTGGCTTCCTTCTGCTTCTTTTTCTGCTGATAGAGAAACTTCTGGTAGTCAAGTATCTTGCACACCGGGGGCTCGGCGGTAGGGGAGATTTCTACCAGATCGAGACCTTCATCATCGGCTATCTTGATGGCTTCGGCTATGGAATAGACTCCGGGGGTGACGTTGTCACCTACGAGCCGCACTTCCTGGGCACGGATAAACTCGTTGATGTTATGTGGGTTTTTGTTTTCGACGCGACGGCCTCTTCTCATCGGGCCACCGCTGCCCGGCCGACGCGGTCCGGGTGAAGGTCTGAATGGTTTTTTCTCCATTAAAGGATTTTAAGTGTTTGTATATAAGGTTGTTAAGTAGTTTGTTAACCTTGGGTTTCCACTGGCTGGGATGTCATTTCTTCGATTTCCTTGGCCAAAGATTCTGCAAAGGTAGCAATTTTCATCTTACCTTTGTCACCTTCGCCCTGTTTTCTTACAGAAACTTCACCGTTTTCAGCTTCTTGCTCTCCCACTATCAGCATGTAGGGGATGCGCTTAAGCTCGTTGTCACGGATTTTCTTGCCGATTTTTTCGTTTCGGTCGTCCACGGTGGCGCGGATGTCGAGGGCGTTGAGCTGCTTGGCTACTTCAAATGCGTAGTCGTTGCTCTTCTCGCTGACGGGGAGCACCACTACTTGGTCGGGGGCGAGCCACAGGGGGAATCGGCCGGCGGTGTGCTCGAGCAGCACTGCCACGAATCGCTCCATGGAGCCGAAGGGTGCGCGGTGTATCATCACCGGGCGGTGCTTCTGGTTGTCGGCTCCGGTGTATTCGAGCTGGAATCGTTCAGGCAGGTTGTAGTCGACCTGTATGGTGCCCAGCTGCCAGCGGCGGCCTATGGCATCCTTGACCATGAAGTCGAGTTTCGGGCCGTAGAACGCAGCCTCGCCGAGTTCGGTGCGGGCTTTGAGGCCCTTTTCGGCGCAAGCCTCTATGATGGCCTGTTCGGCAAGGTGCCAGTTTTCGTCTGAGCCGATATATTTTTCCTTGTTGTTGGGGTCGCGGAGTGAAATTTGGGCTTCGAAGTTGTCAAACTTCAACGCCTTAAATATATAGAAGATTATATCCATGACCTTCAGGAACTCGTCCTTGATCTGGTCGGGGGCGCAGAATATATGCGCGTCGTCCTGCGTAAAGCCACGCACACGTGTCAGTCCGTGGAGCTCGCCGCTCTGTTCGTAGCGGTACACTGTGCCGAACTCTGCCAGACGCAGAGGCAGCTCGCGGTATGAACGCGGAAAAGCCTTGAATATCTCGCAGTGGTGGGGGCAGTTCATCGGCTTGAGCAGGTATTCCTCGCCCTCTTCGGGGGTATGGATGGGCTGGAACGAATCCTTGCCGTATTTTGCATAGTGACCCGAGGTGACATAGAGCATTTTGTTGCCTATGTGGGGGGTGATGACCTGCAGGTAGCCGTATTGCTTCTGGATTTTGCGCAGGAACTGCTCGAGGCGGTCACGCAGCGCGGCACCCTTGGGCAGCCACAGGGGCAGACCGGCACCTACGTTCTGCGAGAACGCAAACAGCTCCATCTCTTTGCCGAGCTTGCGGTGGTCGCGCTTCTTGGCCTCCTCAAGCATGGCCAGATACTCGTCAAGCATCTTTTTCTTGGGGAAAGTGATGCCGTACACTCTGACGAGCTGGTTGCGCTTTTCGTCGCCGCGCCAGTATGCGCCGGCGAGTGACATGATTTTGACAGCCTTGATGGGCGCGGTGTTGGGCAGGTGCGGGCCGCGGCAGAGGTCGGTGAAGTTGCCTTGAGTGTAGGTGGTGATGTGGCCGTCCTCAAGTTCGCTGATAAGCTCGCATTTGTATTCCTCGTTCCTGTCGCCAAACATCTTCAGAGCATCGCTCTTGGCGATGTCTTTGCGCACGATGTCGTTTTTCTGACGGGCCAGCTCCAGCATCTTCTCCTCGATTTTGGGAAAATCGGCGGCGGTGATGTTGTGGCCGTTGGGGTCGATGTCATAATAGAAGCCGTTCTCTATGGCCGGGCCTATGCCGAATTTCACACCGGGGTACAGCTCCTGGAGAGCCTCGGCGAGCAGGTGTGCCGAGCTGTGCCAGAAGGCATGCTTGCCCTCGGCATCTTCCCATTTATACAGGCTCAGCTCTGCGTCCTCATTGATAGGGCGGCTGAGGTCCCATTCTTGACCGTTGACTGAAGCGGCGAGCACGTCCTGTGCCAGTCGCGGACTTATACTTTCTGCAATCTGCAGCGGAGTCGTGCCGTTGTCAAATTCTTTGACACTTCCGTCAGGAAAAGTGATTTTCATCGTTTATGTCGTGTAACGCTTTAATATTTTGCTTAATTTAAGCCTGGATAAACCAAAGCAACCGCAAAATTACTCAATTTCTGACAAGTAGACAAATATTTCCGCTAAAACTACCTCCCATCACACCTTATTTATAAGGCCACGAAAGAATAGCTCCCTCCCCAGCGGATTCCCCGGCAGCTCCCCCGACCCATAAGCTCCCATAAATCGTATAAATCGTATAAATCGTATAAATCGTATAAATCTTATAATTCTTATAATTCGCCGCCCCATCTATACGACTTATAAGAATTATAAGATTTATAAGAATTACCATCCCTGCCGCCCCCGCTATCAACCCTCCCTGCTGAGCCACCTCCATTAACATCCCTCCCAGCAAAAAAAAAATCTCCGCCGCCTGCATCTACATAACCCCCTGCCATCCAGTGCAGAAACACATTTTAACACCCTTTCTGCTGATA
>UQDU01000059.1 GCA_900539915.1 uncultured Bacteroidales bacterium
TGTAACCTTCTGATCCGTAGTCAGATGCTCTATTCAGTTGAGCTAAGGAGCCAAACCTGCATCGCGCCTGAGGGAGACATCGCCGCACCTCTGCGTTTGCGGATGCAAAGTTAAGACTTTTTGCGCAAACTCCAAAATTTTCCGTCACATAATTCAAAAAATAAAATTTCAATGAAGCCAATATATAAAGCAAACCCTCCGGCTGGATTCTCTCGAATTGTGGCCGGAGGGCGGTTTCTTTTAGAAACACATGAAAAAGTAGTGAAACATTAACCTTATGAAGCTCAATTAACATCTTTGTAATATTGAAACATCGCTTAACTTAAAAAAGTTCGCAGGGGTTAAATTTTTTCCGAGGTTTACATAAAATTTCTTTATACATTTGCATGTAAACTATCCTCTAACCCACAATGATGTCCGCTTTTTCAGGATCAGACATACTGGTGTGAAAAGACAGGCATCTCCTTAATCCATAGAATCCATGCAGGAAATTTTAGGCATCAGCGAAGTGTACCACGCAGCCCAGGTGCTTCGCGAAGTGGCACGGCATCCGCGCATCATCGGAGTCACAGACCTCAACCCCGAAGCTCAGATATTTCTAAAACCCGAGAACCTCCAGCACACGGGCTCGTTCAAACTCCGTGGCGCATATTACAAAATATCGCAGCTCACCGATGAAGAAAAGGCCCGGGGTGTGATAGCCTGCTCTGCCGGCAACCACGCCCAGGGCGTGGCTCTCGGAGCGGCACACAACGGCATCAAGGCGGTAATATGTCTGCCGGCAGGTGCTCCTATCAGCAAAGTTGAAGCCACCAAGAGCTATGGAGCGGAGGTGGTGATGGTGCCGGGCGTATATGATGACGCCTACGAACGTGCCATCAGTCTCCGCGACGAAGAAGGATATACCTTCGTACACCCGTTCGACGACCCGAAGGTCATAGCCGGACAGGGCACCATCGGCCTGGAGATTCTGGAGGAGATGCCTGATGTCGAGGCCGTCATCGTGCCCATCGGAGGCGGCGGACTCATAGCCGGCGTGGCGTTTGCCCTGAAGATGCTGCGCCCTGATGTGAAGGTCTACGGCGTACAGGCCGAAGGAGCACCGAGCATGGCGCACTCGATTTCCGAAGGACATAAAGTGCATCTTGATTCGGTGCGCACAGTGGCCGACGGCATCGCCGTCAAAGAGCCCGGAGACCTCACCTACAGCCTGGTCAAGGAATATGTTGACGAAGTAGTCACCGTCAGCGAGGATGAGATTGCCGCCGCCATACTTGCCCTGATAGAGAAGCAGAAGCTTGTGGCCGAAGGGGCCGGAGCTGTCAGCGTGGCAGCCGCGATGTTCAACAAGGTGCCTATCAAAGGCAAAAAGACAGTGTGCATCGTGTCGGGAGGCAATATAGATGTCACGAGCCTCAACAGGGTAATCACACGCGGTCTCGTCAAGAGCGGACGCAACTGCACTCTGACACTTGACCTCGAGGATAAGCCGGGACAGCTGTCCATAGTGACAGGCGTACTCGGCTCACTCGGAGCAAACATCATCTCCATAGCCCACGAACGCAACACATCATCCACACAGATACACGGATGCATGCTTCGCGCCGAAGTGGAGACTCGCAGCCACGAGCATGTAGAGGACATCAAGAGAGGTCTGCGCGAAGCCGGATTCAGGCTTGTGGAGTAACTGAACATCAATAGATTACAGGCGTGGCTGACAATTAACAATAATTATCAGCCACGCCTGAAACATTATATACTTTCCTATGGTTTATTATAATGATGCCACGAGATATGGATGCGAGGATATGCCATGACACCGTTAGACATGTGACATTTTTGGCAGACATACCCTTCATCGCAGTTTGGCACAATATATGCTACTCAACTAATGACTTCTGACTGCAATCAGCAGAGTCATCTCAGACGACAAAAATCAATATAAAACTTAAATAATAGACTATTATGAACATTAAACCGCTTGCTGACCGCGTCCTCATCCTCCCCACCCCGGCAGAGGAAGTAACCGCCACCGGCATCATCATTCCCGATTCAGCCAAAGAAAAACCCCTTAAAGGAAAAGTAATCGCCGTAGGCAACGGCACCAAAGATGAGGAAATGCTCCTCAAAGAGGGCGACGAAGTGCTTTACGGCAAATACGCCGGCTCTGAAGTGCAGCTCGAAGGAGAAAAATATATCATAATGCGTCAGAACGACGTGCTTGCCATCATAGGCTGACACTGAGTCTGACCCGGAATCCCATCATATATTAATCACGAAATAAAAAATACAGTCAATCATGGCTAAAGAGATAAAATTTGAAATCAAGGCTCGCGAAGAGCTTAAGAAAGGCGTCGACGCTCTCGCCGATGCCGTAAAGGTAACCCTCGGCCCTAAAGGCCGCAATGTCATCATCGAGAAGAAATTCGGTGCTCCCCACATCACCAAGGACGGTGTCAGCGTGGCACGCGAAGTAGAACTCGAAGATCCCTTCCAGAACATGGGCGCACAGCTCGTCAAGGAAGTAGCCAGCAAGACAGGTGACGACGCAGGTGACGGTACAACCACCGCAACCGTGCTCGCCCAGTCAATCATCAATGTAGGCCTCAAAAACGTAACCGCCGGTGCCAATCCCATGGATCTCAAGCGCGGTATTGACAAGGCCGTAGCAAAGGTGGTCGAGACCATCCGCACCATGGCCGAGCCTGTAGGCGACGACTTCAAGAAGATTGAGGATGTGGCCCGCATATCTGCCAACAATGACGAGGCTATCGGCAAACTCATCGCCGAGGCTATGAAGAAGGTCAAGAAAGAAGGCGTCATCACTGTTGACGAGGCCAAGGGTACCGAAACCACCGTTGACATCGTTGAAGGTATGCAGTTTGACCGCGGTTATATCTCACCTTACTTCGTCACCAATCCCGAGAAGATGGAGTGCGTGATGGAGAACCCCTATATCCTCATCTACGACAAGAAGATTTCCAACCTCAAAGACATGCTTCCCATCCTCGAGGCCACAGCTCAGAGCGGTCGTCCGCTGCTGATTATCGCCGAGGACGTTGACCAGGAAGCTCTTGCCACCCTCGTAGTCAACCGTCTGCGCGGATCTCTGAAAGTATGTGCCGTCAAGGCTCCCGGCTTCGGCGATCGCCGCAAAGAGATGCTGGAGGACATCGCCATCCTGACCGGAGGCACAGTCATAAGCGAGGAGAAAGGCATGAAACTTGACGCCGCCACCCTCCCCAACCTCGGCTCAGCCGACAAGGTGACCGTCAACAAGGAAAATACCACTATCGTCAACGGTGCCGGCTCCAAGGATGCCATCGCGACCCGTGTGGCTCAGATTAAGGCTCAGATCGAGCAGACCAAGAGCGACTATGATCGCGAAAAGCTCCACGAGCGTCTCGCCAAACTTGCCGGAGGTGTTGCCGTGCTTCATATCGGTGCTCCCAGCGAGGTAGAGATGAAGGAGAAGAAGGACCGCGTGGACGACGCTCTCAGCGCCACACGTGCTGCCATCGCCGAAGGCATCGTGCCCGGCGGCGGTGTAGCCTACATCCGTTGCGTCAAGGAACTCGAAGGCCTCAAGGGTGCCAACGATGACGAAGAAACCGGTATCGCCATCGTCAAGCGTGCCATCGAGGAGCCTCTCCGCCAGATCGTGCAGAATGCCGGTGGCGAAGGTGCCGTAGTAATCCAGAAAGTCGCTGACGGCAACGCCGACTTCGGTTACAACGCTCGCACAGGCGAATACGAGAACCTCCTCGCCGCAGGTGTCATCGACCCTGCAAAGGTGACCCGTGTAGCCCTTGAAAATGCAGCCTCAATCGCCGGCATGTTCCTCACCACCGAGTGTGTCATCGCCGACAAGAAGGAAGACAACCCAGCACCTGCCATGCCCGCAGGCGGCATGGGTGGCATGGGCGGCATGATGTAATCACCCCATTATATCACCATACATAAAGAGTCTCCGATCTATGACAGGTCGGAGACTCTTTTTTAGCATTAAAATATAGTTAAATATGCAGCTTTTCCTTTTATCTTAGGACACAAGAGAATTTTTCCCCGAAAAGAGGATACCATGTACAAAAGGATGACACATAAGCCCGACAAAGGGAAATCAATAGTCTGCTGGAAGCTTCCATGCTATTCCCTATCGCTTTCTCAAGAGAAGAAGCCGGAGGTCTTGACTTCAGGAGGAGTGTAGTAGGGATATTTGACATCCCAGAGGTAGAGGGCGTGGCCGGGCATGGAGGTGCCGGCGGCACAGCGGTCCTTGGTGGCGACAATCTCACGGAAACCGTCAACCGACAGTTTTCCACGACCGACGTCGACAAGCGTGCCGACGATGGCTCTCACCATGTTGCGAAGGAACCGGTCGGCCGATATTTCAAACTGCCAGTAGGTGCCATCGGGTGTCGGGACAGGTGTCCATACGGCTTTGCGGACATCGCATATGTTAGTCTTCGCATCGCTATGGAGCTTCGCAAACGAGGTGAAATCCTCAACTTCACGCAGATAAGCCGCCGCATCATTCATGCGTTCATAATCAAGAAGCCGCGGACTGAACCAGCTCAACGCATTGAAAAAAGGGCTCTTGACATGATTGACGAAATAGCGATAGGTGCGCTCTACGGCATCAAACCGCGCATGCGCTCCGTCTGGCACTTCACTGATAGAATAGATGGCTATGTCGGGGCCTACGATGGTATTGAGCGACCGGGCCAGTATGGGCGTAAGCTCCCCCGGGGCGAGGTCAAGATGCGCTATCATCATGCGTGCATTGACACCGGCATCAGTGCGTCCGGCACCGAGTATCGCCACAGGGCGGCGCAGTATCTTTGCCAACGCTTCCTCAATGGTCTGCTGAACGCTGACCGCATTGGGCTGCGTCTGCCATCCGTGAAACGGGGCTCCACGGTATGCAAGGTGCATGAAAGCCCGCATCAGTCGTGTTCCAGATATGTGTAGCCGTAAAGGCCCGAACGGTAATTGCTGATAAACGCGCGTCCCTCCTCAGGAGTGATTCGTCCGGCCTTCATCGAAGCGGTCACCCATGCCTCTACATTGCGGACGAGTTTCTTGGAATTATACTGCACATAATCCAATACCTCCTCCACGGTTTCGCCATCGATGACACGGTCTATCTCGTAGCGGTCTTTGTAGACGCTGATATGCACGGCATTAGTGTCACCGAAGAGATTGTGCATATCACCGAGGATTTCCTGGTATGCACCTACGAGGAATACGCCTATATAATAGGGCTCGCCGCTCTTAAGCGAATGCACAGGGAGCGAGCTGGATATGCCGCCCGAGGTGATGAAATGGGAGAGTTTGCCGTCGCTGTCACACGTCATATCCTGGATGGTGCACGTGCGGTTAGGCTTCTCGTCAAGCCGTGACAGAGGTATGATGGGGAAAACCTGGTCTATGGCCCACGCATCAGTAAGCGACTGGAACAGGGAGAAATTGCAGAAATACTTGTCGGGAATCATCTTCTTGACGCGGCGAAGCTCCTCCGGCGGATGCTTCATTGACGATGCGATATCCGACACATCACGCGCCACGCTCCAGAAGAGCTTCTCTATCTGGGCTCTCGTGGTCAGGTCAAGCATCCCGAGACTGAATAGGTCCAAGGCCTCCTCACGTATCTGGAGCGCATCGTGCCAGTCCTCGAACACGCGCTGCTGGTCTATCTTGTCCCATATGTTGTAGAGCTCCCTGACTAATTCATGGGCATCCTCGGGAAGTTCCTGCGAGTCCTTCCACACAGGGAGCTGGGTAGTCTCAAGCACCTCAAAAACCAATACGGAATGGTGGGCCGACAGCGAGCGGCCGCTCTCTGTGACGATGTTGGGCTGCTTGATGCCGTTTTTGACGCATGCATCCACCAGTGCGCTGACCGAGTCATTGGCATACTCCTGTATGGTATAGTTCATCGAACTGCCCGACGTGGAGCTGCGAGTGCCGTCATAGTCCACACCGAGGCCGCCGCCTATGTCGACGAAATCTATATCGCATCCCATGTGGCTGAGCTGCACATAGAACTGCATGGCCTCGCGCAGAGCATTCTTGATGTGACGTATCTTTGTCACCTGGCTGCCTATGTGGAAATGTATCAGCTTGAGACAGTCCATGAGCTCACGGCGGTTGAGCAGGTCAAGAGCCTCGAGAAGTTCGCTCGAATTGAGGCCGAACTTGCTCTGATCACCTCCCGATTCTTCCCACTTGCCCGAACCCGAGCTTGAGATTTTGATGCGGATACCGATATTGGGGCGCACATTGAGCCGCTTGGCTATAGTGGCTATCATGCGTATCTCATTGAGTTTCTCCGCCACTATATATATCTTGCGGCCCATCTTCTGGGCCAGCAGGGCCAGCTCTATGAAATTTTCATCCTTGTAGCCGTTGCATATTATCAGGCTGTTTTCATCTATATTGGTGGCAAGCACGGCGTGGAGTTCAGGCTTTGAGCCGGCCTCCAGGCCGATGTTGAATTTCTTGCCATGGCTGACAATCTCTTCCACCACCGGACGCATCTGGTTGACCTTGATGGGATAGATTATAAAGTTCTGCCCCTTGTAGTCATACTCCTCCGATGCCTGTTTGAAGCATCGTGATATTTTCTCGATGCGGTTGTCAAGTATGTCAGGGAAACGAAGCAGCACGGGAGCCGAGACATCACGGACACGCAGTTCGTCCATGACCTCCTTAAGGTCAACCGTAGCATATCCCTCGCGGGGAGTCACCGTCACATGTCCGCGATCGTTGATGGAGAAGTATTTCATTCCCCAGCCTTTTATGTTGTACAGCTCCGCGCTGTCCTCAACACGCCATTTTCTCATTTCTGATGATAAAGTCTGTTACTGATAATTCAACATTATACGGCCACAAGAGTTTAACCTCAACAGAAAAACAAGGCTATCCGATGGCAATATACGCATGCAAAGATACAAATTTTTACTTACCTTTGCGCTCTAATCCCTAACTTGCTATGAAATGTCTTAATTGCGGCCACGAATGCGATGACCGATTCTGCCCCAGATGCGGCCAGTCCACTTCCACTGCCCGCACCACATGGCGGTCTTTCTCCACCTCATCACTCGCCGATATGCTACGCTTCAAAGGGCGTTTTCTCCACACTTGCGGCGAACTGCTCATACACCCATGGAGCGTAATATCCAATTACACGGCCGGCCGCCGTGTCCGCTATTCCTCACCCCTGCTCTTTCTGCTCACACTTGCCATCTACTCCACGCTGCTATATTCATGGGCAGACATTGATGATAACGTCGAGCACAACGTCTACATACTGCGCTTCTATGAATTCAGCTCCGGCATGTTCACACTCTTCATGCTACCGCCTATCATATTAGCCTTGCGCCTTGTCTATAGAAAACACGGGCTTACGCGATATAATGTGCCCGAGCTGTTCACGGCCGGCATCTTTCTGGCCGCGCTGTCGTTCCTCCTTGATATCCTGGCACTTCCTATAGTCATGCTCTTTGGCGACACCATCGCAATATCGACCTACATCTTCCTGATCTACTGCTCGATATGCATTCTTAAAGCATTCCCGATAAAGCCACGATGGAAAGGCATACTGCGCTTTATCTGGTTTCTGATACTTTGCATGACATTACTCAGCATCTACATGCTGACACTTGAGCTGATACCTCAGTCAATATTCGGATCGTGGTCTGAGATGTCCGCCACACACATCTAAGAGGGTGTTTAATAACAAAAGTTAAATCCTGAGCTGCGGATTTTGAGATGG
>UQDU01000060.1 GCA_900539915.1 uncultured Bacteroidales bacterium
GAGATCCTGAGATGTCTCGTGGGCTCGGAGATGTGTATAAGAGACAGGTGTTGGGCGGCGCGGCTGAAGGGGGCGGTGAGGGACTTGCGGAGACAGGCGGCGAAGTCGTCGGGGTCTTTGTAACGCGCTATGTAGCCGTTGACGCCGTGGGTCACGATGTCGCGCTGGCCACCGTGGCCGAAGGTGACGGCCGCCGCGCCCGAGGCGATGCCCTCCATGAGGGTCGCGCCCATGGTCTCGAAGTCGCTTGTGGAGATGACCGCGGAGGCTGCCGCATAGAGGGCGCGGAGCCGCGACTGGTCAAGCAGACCGGTGGCCACGTGGTCAATCTTTAGGGAGTCAAGGATGGAGGGGTCACGTAGCTCGCCGACAAACACGGCCTGGCTCTCTGCGGCCAGCTCCGGGGCGGATGATGCGAGGACGTTGAGAGCCTTGACGGCCATGGGGAGGTCCTTGACGGGGTCGTCAAGACGCGCCGCCGCCATGACTATCAGCCGGCGGCCGGGGTTGATGCCGATGCCGCGCAGCGATGCAAGCCCGTCAGGCGACGGCTCCACCGCATAGTCCTCGACCGGAAATGCGTGGGGAAGCACATGTATAGCGCGGTCACGCAGCAGACTGCTGCGGAGGCACACCTCATGCTGCCAGCGGCTGACGGCCACAAACTGCAATCGGCGGTGACGGGCATAGAGGCGGCTCTTACGCTGCCATACGCGCCATGACAGGTCATGTGCGTGACGCTTGCGCTCGGCATGCCCGAGCAGCGGACAGCATCCACACTGTGACTCAAACCGCTCGCATGAGCCGGGGAGATGGCATATGCCGGTGGCACACCAGAGGTCGTGCATAATCCACACCACCGGTTTGCCGAGGCTGCACAGACGGTCTATATCCTCAAGCGACACGAGCCCCTGGTTGACCCAGTTGAGCACGATGACATCGGCCTCCCGGACCTGGGGCATCTCGCAGACACCGCAGCCCGTGGAAGCCGTGGAGACCTTGAACAGGCGGCCGCGGCTCAATCCGTTGCGCACGAAGATGCCGAGGCGTTCGCGCAGAAACGCCGAGAGCCACCGCCGGTGCCCTACGGGATGCACATAATCCGTATCCTTGAGCTGATGGCGCGCACACACCATCTGCGCGTCCTCTCCGAGCGAGCGCAGACCCTCTATGAGCCGCAACGTCACCGTGGCGGCCCCTCCGAGATTATCGTTAGTGCTGATGAACGCGATGCGCATCGTCACTTGTCACCGGTCAGCAGTTTGGCGAGGTATGCCACACCCTCCGACGCGCACATCTTGATGACAGTCACCCCCGGGGGCACTGCCGCCGGCTTGGGGTCGATGTAGTAGATCGGGACATCCAGAGGCACGTAACCGAGCAGCCCGGCAGCCGGGTAGACATTGAGCGACGTGCCTATCACCACGAATATATCAGCCTGCTGCACCCACTCTATGGCTTTCTCTATCATAGGCACAGGCTCCTGGAAAAACACGATATGGGGGCGCACCGGGTCGCCGTATTCATCGCGCGTCTCAGGCGATGTCTCCAGATGGTCGCTGTCAAGGGTATAGATACGCTCGGGATGCGTCATGGAGCGCACCTTCATCAGTTCGCCGTGGAGGTGGAGCACATGCGCACTGCCGGCACGCTCGTGCAGGTCGTCGACATTCTGGGTGATGATGTAGGTGTCAAAGTGCTTCTCAAGCTCTTTCAGCCCGAGATGCCCGGCATTGGGCGAGCATGTGACAAGCTCCTTGCGACGCTTGTTGTAAAATTCGTGCACCAGAGCCGGATTGCGGCGGAAACCGTCGGCACTCGCCACGTCCATCACCGGGTACCGGTCCCACAGACCTCCGGCATCGCGGAATGTAGCGATGCCGCTCTCGGCGCTCATCCCCGCGCCTGTAGATATCACAAGTTTTTTCATATCCGCAAATATAACGAAATCCGCAGTCAAAACAAACATATGCCCCCATTGCCAGCCGGCGTGGCCGATAACAGGAAGCCCTGCCGCACAGAAGTGACGGCAGGGCTTCGGCATGAAGGTATGTTGAGTCTTGAAGTTGCGTTACCAGATGATCACGCGCTCTGACTCGGGGCGGAACATCGGGTCACCTTCTACGATGCCGAAGGCTTCAAAGAAGGGCTGGAGGTTGCGGAGGCTGACGTTGACACGCTGCTTGCCGAGCGAGTGCACATCGCCGGTAGTGAGCGAGCGGATTTCCTCGTCACGGATATTCTGCGCCCAGAGGTTGGCATAGTTGAGGTAGAACGCCTGGATAGGTGTAAGGCCGTCGATTTTGGCCTCCTCGGAGGTGATGTCTACGCCCTTTTTCTTCTGGCTGTCAAGGAATGCAGTCATGGCTATGTTGAGGCCGCCCTGGTCAGCGATATTCTCGCCGAGGGTGTACTGGCCGTTGCCCTTGAGGCCGGGGAGCACCTCTACTGCGCTAAACTGGTCAACGAGCACCTTGGCCTTGTCGGCAAATTTCTGTGCGTCCTCGGCAGTCCACCACATGGTCATGTTGCCGTCGGCATCGAAGTTGCGGCCCTGGTCATCAAATCCGTGGGTCATCTCGTGGCCTATCACCACGCCTATGCCGCCGTAGTTTTCGGCATCGCTCGCCTCGGGGTCAAAGAACGGAGCCTGGAGGATGGCAGCCGGGAACACGATTTCGTTGGCAAGAGGATTGTAGTAAGCGTTGACAGTCTGAGGAGTCATGCCCCACTCTGTGCGGTCAACGGGCTTGCCCCACTTCTTGAGCTCCTCCTTCTGGTGCCACATGCTGATATTGTGCATGTTGTCATAGTAAGAAAGCTCGGGATTGACCTCCATAGTGGTGTAATCCTTCCATTTGTCGGGATAGCCGATTTTCACGGTGAAGGCGTTGAGCTTCTTGAGGGCGTTGAGCTTGGTCTCGTCGCTCATCCAGTCGAGGTGGATAAGATGCTTGCCGAGGGCAGTGCGGAGGTTTTCGACCAGCGCGAGCATATAGTCCTTTGATGACTGGGGGAAGTATTTCTCCACATAGAGCTCGCCGACAGCCTCGCCCATGGCACCTTCGGTAGCGTCAAGCGCACGCTTCCAGAGAGGACGCAGCTCCTTGACACCGCTCATGACCTTGGAAAACTCAAACGAAGTGTCCACAAACTTCTGGCTAAGCTTGCCGGCAGCCTGGGCGACATACTTCCAGAGGTAGTAGTCCTTGAGCTCACGGTCAGTCAGCGAGGCAAACAGCTTGTCGGCCTCTGCTATAGGCTCATGCTGCATCACTATGACGGTGTCGGGGGTGGCGATTTCCATGGTCTCGATGAAGAAGCGGTCCCAGGGCAGGTTGGGATACATCTCCTTGACCTTGGCTATCGGGGTGGGATTGTTCTGCGCAGGGAGGTCGCGTGAGCGTTCGCGTGTCCATGCCGAGTCAGCGAGGGCTGTCTCGATTTTCATCACGTTCTTCATGATGCGGTTGGCGTCCTTCTTGCTGTAGCCGGCATTGACCATCTGGCCGACGATGAGCTTCTTGAAAGCCTCGCGCACTTCCTTGTTGCGCTTGTCGTCCTTGAGATAGTAGTCGCGGTCGCCGAGCGACATGCCGCCGCCGTTGAGATACATGGCGTAACGCTTCGAGTCGTTGAGGTCCTCCATGGGGCCGGCGCTAAACAGCGGACTGCCATAGTTGGCGTGCATCCACAGGAAGAGGTCGGTCATGCCCTCGTGGGGAGTGTCCTCTATCTTCTTCAGGTCGGCCTGTATGGGCTTGTTGCCCTCGGCATTACGGCGGTCCATATCCATGGCCTGGTTGTAGATGGTCGACACCTTGTAGGCCACGGTGCCGGGCTGGGGGTTGGTGGCGGCCAGGCCGAGCACCAGATTCTTGACGCGCACCTCGCTCGAGTCGTTGAGCACGTCGAACTTGCCGTAACGGGCGTGTTCGTCGGTCAGAGGGTTGGCTTTCTGCCAGCCGCGGGTGGCATATTCATAGAAATCGTCCTTTGGAGAGACAGAGGTGTCGAAATTGGCCTTGTCAATGCTTTTCAGATGTTCCTGTGCCATCATCGGTAGCGCACTCAGAGCTGCGAGCGCCGCAGAGACTAAGATTTTCATTGTTGACGAAATGATGATAATGTGAATTTAAGCTGTAGGGACATGCCTTGGCATGTCTGCCTTGATCACAAGTGATGTCAGGTTTGCTGACAGCTGACATGCCATGGCATGTCCCTACAGCCCTTTTGATTCAGATAAAAGGTATCGGAGTGTCTTATCAGAGCTTGGCCTGTATGGCAGCAGTCTCAGCCTCGTAGCCGGGCTTGCGGAGGAGAGCGAACATATTGCGCTTGTAGGCTTCCACACCGGGCTGGTTGAACGGATTGACACCGAGAAGATAGCCTGAGATGCCGCAAGCCTTCTCGAAGAAGTAGATGAGCTCGCCGAGATACTGCTCTGTCAGAGCGGGCACGGTGACTAACATGTTGGGCACATCGCCGTCTACGTGGGCGATACGGGTGCCGAGCTCGGCCATCTTGTTCACTTCGTCCACACGCTTGCCGGCGATATAGTTGAGACCGTCGAGGTTTGCCTCGTCAGAGGGGATGACCTCGGTGTGGTGCTGCTCGAGCACCGACACGACAGTCTCGAATATGGTGCGCTCGCCTTCCTGTATCCACTGACCCATGGAGTGGAGGTCGGTAGAGTTGTCCACGGCAGCAGGGAAGATGCCCTTGTGGTCCTTGCCTTCGCTCTCGCCGTAGAGCTGCTTCCACCATTCGCCGAAGTAGTGGAGCTTGGGATTGTAGTTGACCAGGATTTCGGTCTTCTTGCCGGCACGGTAGAGGGCGTTGCGAGTCAGCGCATATTTAAATGCAGGGTTCTCCATCGAAGCCTCGTTGGTAGCAGCCTGCATAGCACGGGCACCGTTGACCAGAGCCTTGATGTCATATCCGGCCACAGCGATAGGCAGCAGACCCACGGGAGTGAGTACAGAGAAACGTCCGCCCACATTGTCCTCGATTACATAGGTCTTATAGCCCTCCTCGGTGGCAAGCTGACGCAGGGCGCCGCGCTTGGCGTCGGTGATGGCCACGATACGCTTCGCAGCCTCGGCCTTGCCTACCTGCTTCTCCAGCTGCTCCTTGAGCATGCGGAAAGCGATAGCCGGCTCGGTAGTAGTGCCGCTCTTAGAGATAACAACGATGCCGAAACGCTTGTCCTTGAGGAAATCCTTGAGTTCATAGAGGTAATCCTCGCCGATATTCTGGCCGGCAAAAAGCACCATAGGCTCCTTCTTGTCGCGGTAAGCAGCAAAAGCATCGCTCAAAGCCTCAATCACAGCCTTGGCACCTAAATAGCTGCCGCCGATACCTATAGCCACCACATAGTCACAGTCTTTGCGGAGCTGTGCGGCAGTAGCATTTATATCATCCAGAAGTGCATCAGGAGTGCGTGTAGGGAGGTCAAGCCAACCGAGAAAATCATTACCGGCACCGCTGCCCTCAAGCAGAGTCTTCAAAGCAGCCGCAGCCTCCGGCTTCATAGCCTCAAGCTGTGCCTCGCTGACAGTACCTGCCACATACTTGTTGTTAACTTCAATAGTCTTCATAGTGAGAAATATATAGTGTTGATAAATAACGCGGTTACAACCCCACAAAATTACAAAATTTCTCCCAAAATCAGACAGACAACCCAGCCAATCAGGATAATAATTCTTATAAGTCGTATAAATCGTATAAGTCGTATAAGTCGTATAAGTCGTATAAATCGTATAAGTCGTATAAGATTTATACGACTTATACGATTTATCAGAGTTTATGAGTCAGGCATGGCCGCTGCCGGGGGCGCCATGTCAATGCTTGAACAGCGTTCCTATGTTGTAGG
>UQDU01000061.1 GCA_900539915.1 uncultured Bacteroidales bacterium
GTGGGCTCGGAGATGTGTATAAGAGACAGCGGGCGATGTGTTCAAATTTGTAGAGTCGGCATCGTCGCCGCGTCCCTACACTCAGATAGGAAAGTTAGGAGTTATAGCGGTCTAAATCCCATCTTACCACATTGTTTGTGATATATTCGGCTATTTGATTACATTCGTAATTGTTGGTTATCATATGGTCATGGTAACGCTGTTGCCATGCAAAATCTGATACTATCTTTCGTGCTATTTTTGTGACTGCTGATTTTAAAGAACCTATGTATGTGGATAATAAAGGATTGTTTCTACCTCTTGCGGGTACATGTTGGCTTGCCTCAATATATTGAGGGAGGTATCGGTCGTTTGCAACCTCGGGTAGGTTTCTATGGTTTATATTTACAGGAGTTCCCACTATGATGATTGCATGAAAATGATTTGGCATTACCACAAATAGAGGAATCGTTATATGTGGGTGATGTGCTTTTGGATTGGCTAATTCGGAGTTAAGGATTTTGCCAATTTCCGTTAGATGCATCTCTCCGTTAGCTATCCATCCAAAATGGTGTTTCTTATTCTTTGTGCACACTGTGACAAAATACATCCCTTCATTGTATGCAATCCAGGAGGCACGTGGAGTTTTTCGATGGTTGATGCGTTGCATTATAGAATCGGCGACAGCAACCTCACTATGCTCTCGAGAGCCTTGCGATGCAGGGGGCGCCGACGCCAACGGGGCAGACGTATCTGCTCGCACTTCTCCATGTCGGCATGGAACAAGTGGCGCATCTTCTCGTTAAATTCAGGGGTGTAGATGAAGAGGTTGCTCTCAAAATTATGCTCGAAGCTGCGGAAATCGAAGTTTGTAGAGCCTATGCTGCAAAAGTCGTCGTCGACAAGCACCATCTTGCTGTGGAGCATCCCTGCGTCATAAAAATAGATTTTGATACCTGCGGCCAGACACTCCGATATGTAGCTGTTGGAGGCTGATGTCAGCATCGCGGAGTCGCTGTGGCGCGGTATCATCACGCGGACATCGACCCTCGACAAGGCAGCGGTCTGTATGGCTCTCAGAAGGCTCTCTGTGGGCAGGAAATAGGGCGTCTGTATATAGATGCGTTTCTTGGCATTGCCGATGGCTTTGAGAAACAGCAGCTCTATGTTGCACCACTGGTCGGTAGGCCCGGAGGTGGTCAGATGGGCGTCGCAGCGGATGCCGCGGACACGTGGCGAGCAGCTGCCGGCACTCTCGGTGAGCAGACCTTTGCCTATGAACGCCCAGTCGGTGGCGAAGCTGTACTGGAGGGCTGCCACTACGGCTCCCGACACACGCAGATGGGTGTCGCGCCACGATGGGAATTTGCGTCCGCCGTCGCGGTAGCGGTCGGCGATGTTCATGCCGCCCACATAGCCGATGTCGCCGTCGATGATGACGAGTTTGCGGTGGTTGCGCCAGTTGATTTTAGACCCGAAGAAGGGGAACGCGACCCTGAAGAAGGGGTATATCTCCACCCCGGCGTTGCGCATACGCTGGAAGAAGTTGCTGGCTACGTGAAACGAACCCACATGGTCATATATCACCCTGACTTTCACCCCCTCCCGGGCTTTGGCCATCAGTATGTCGGCTATGCGCTGCCCGGAATGGTCGTTTTCGAAGATGTAATACTGGAGGTGGATATAGTGGCGAGCCTGGCGCAGGTCTTTCTCAAGTGCGTCAAGTTTGTCGTTGGCGTTGATAAAGACCTCCACGGAGTTGCCCTCGTAGAATCCGGCTCCCGATAGCGACCGTGCAAGCTGTACCTGGCGGCGGTTTTCCGACGACAGGTCTTTGGGTATATTGATGAGCTCGCTGCCGAGCTGCAGTCCGCGGAGACGCTTCTTGTTGCGCCGCGAGAGTATATGGGTGTTCTTGATGCTGCGCCCGAAAAACATGTACAGTATCGCGCCGCCGCCGGGGAAGAGCAGCAGCACCGTGATCCATGCGAGCGATTTGACCGGATTACGGTTTTCCGACAGCACGATGACTATTATACCGAGTATCGTGAAGGCATAAGCCACCATGAGCACCCAGTACACCCAGCCGTATCCGAGATTTTCTAACAGGGAGTGCATAAATGACACCGTAAGTTAGTCAAAATCCACCGCACTCCCAAATATTTAACGTAATGGCGGCCGCCCGGAAACAGAAAATTCTTATAAGTCCCTATAAAAATCTATAAGAACTTATAAGAATTATAAGAGTTTATAAGGATTATGGCCTTGGAAGTCAGTGCTTGATGTCGAAGCCCTGGGCGCGGAGTGCCTCGAGCATCCGGTAGTTCATGGCCTCGCGGTAGTACGACAGGATGTGGTCACACCAGTCGTTGTCGGTCTTGGTGCCCTCGCGAGTGGTGTTGTAGAAGCGGATTTCGTCATCGTAGGCCTCGAGCAGGGGGAGGAGCTTTTCGTCGTCAGACTGATAGGTGTTCTGGTGGATGACGAGCTGATGGGGCTGCTTGGGCTTGAGGTCGGGCATCTCACGCGGAACTCCTAATGCGAGTCCGCATACGGCAAAGACACCCTTGGGGAGGTCGAGCAGACGGGATATTTCGGCCGGGGCTGCCGTGCGTGCATAGCCGATGCAGCATGTGCCGAGGCCGAGCGATGTGGCGGCTGCCACCGCGCTCATCATGGCGAGCGAGGCGTCTATCACGCCTACGAGCAGACCGTCGGCTGTGTCCTGGAAATCCGGCATCTCGAGACCCTTGCGGTCGGCGAGTATGGCGATTTTGTGGTAGTCGGCGCAAAACATCATGAAGTGTGAGCATGTCTTGATCTGCTTCTGGCCGGTTAGAGCTTCAAGCTGGAGCTTGATGTCCTGGTCGGTGATGTCTATTACGCTGAACTGCTGGCCGTTGTAGCTCGTCGGAGTGTTGCGTATGGCTGCGTGGATGAGGCGCATATCCTCGTCGGATATGGCTTCGCGTTCGTAGCGGCGGATGCTGCGGCGGTTGATGAGGGTTTCTGCAAGTTTTTTCATAGGAGGGATAAGTGTGTGTATATGGCGTTAATGCACCAGCACCCGTCGGGCGCGGCGGTCGGTAGCCCCTATATAGAGTCCCGGCGCGGGGTGCAGGATTGTGTAACCTACGGCAGGGATACCCTCGTAGAGGATATTGCCGTTGATGTCATATACACTAACACGGATTCCGGCCTGATGGTTCTCTATCACCAGCTGTCCGTCGTGGCTGAAGATGTCCCATGATTCGTCGTCATCTCTGTCGGCGGCAGTCTCATCGGTTGCCGACACGGGAGGGGTGACCTCGATGTAGTCGAGTTTCATGCGGCCGCCCTTGCTCTGGCGTATGCGGAAGCGCGAGGGCGCGGCTACGTTGGCCGTGGCCGAGTACTTGGTGTAACCGCCTTCGGGCACCGTCAGCTGCTTGGCTTCTTTCCATGTGATGCCTCCGTCGGTCGATGTCTCCACGTGGATTGTCGCGTCGCCGTCATTGGTCCATGCCGTGGCGTAGAAGCTGATGGTGCCTATGCCTGAGGCTATGTTTTCGGCAAGCGTGAGGGTGCTTGTAGCCAATTTGCCGAATCTCAGACTGTTTTCTCCCTCGTAGGCTTCTCCGGCAGGTATGCAGATGTTGGTTCTCTGCCATTTGGCTACATCGGTGGTGAAGTCGGTATTACGATATTCGGTATCTGATTTGGCACTCTCGAAGTCCTCGACGAAAGTGGCTGCGGGCACGATTTTAGCCGTCAGGTCACAGTCCCACTCGGCGGTGCTTCCGCTGACAGTCAGGGAGCCGGTGAAATTGCCCTCGGTATCCGAGGCGGCCCGGAGCCAGAAGCGGTTTTCGCCCGGCAGCAGGGTGATTTCGCAGTCCCATGTGGTTTTGTCGGCCGACACTTCAAACGGTGCGCCTGATGTCGCTACATGGATGTCGCCGGGGATATTGACGGCATCAATCTCCATCTCTATCGGGAGTGAGGGTGTTCCGGGGGCTGTGAGGAAGTCGGTGGAGCCGGTTGTTGTCACATTGATGGTGGGGATGAGGGCTGCAGTGGTTGCTGTCACAACATTGCTCTTGAACGTCGGGGATGTCAGATAGCATGTATATGTGGTCTCCGAGTCAAGCCCTGCCACGAAATAAGACTCGTCGGCGGCATCTACAGCCTCGGGATAGTCCTCAAGGGATACGCCGTTTTCCTCCACATGGAGCTGGTAAGTGGTGCCGGGGGCTTCGAGATTGATCCATTTGACCTCAAAGCCGTCATCACTGATGTCAGCTACGGTGAGTCCGATGCCGTCGTAGACTCGTGCCACAATCGGGGCGGTCGATTTGTTTTCGCCGCATGTGACTGTCAGTGAGCCGCTGTAGGTGCCCTCGGTTGGGGCATTGAGGGTTATTTTGACGGTGGTGCCGGCGTTGGCTGCGGATGCTGCGATAGATGTAGGGCTGACGCTGTAACCATTGCCGGTCACTGATACCGTCACTGCCTTTGTGGCTCCCGAAGTCTCTACGGCCACGTCATATGTACGCGCCTTGGAGGTGGAGGCGTTGCCGAGATTTATGGTTTGGGCATCAACGGGGAGCACTATCTTGTCGGTGGCCTGTGTGGCTGACCAGCCTTGATTGGCGGCATTGCCCCAGATATGTTCGGCCATGTCGGGGTGGTCGATAAAGGGGTTGCGGTTGCCCTGCTCCTTATATACGGCATCGTTGCGCTTGCGCTCCTTGTCGCTGACAGGGTCCTGACGGTGCCATTTGAGCAGCAGATTGACAGCCCATGTCTTATATGCCGGAAATGAGTTGCCGGCGAGCATTTCGGAGTGCCATGTGGATATGCTGCTGTTGTAGGCGGCAGCCATGTAGAAATATGTGCGCGCGAAGTCTCCTTTGTATTCGTCGGCCGGCTCGAATACTGTGCCCGAAAAGCCCGGGAAGGTGGAGGTGCCAAGCCGGCCGAGGGCTTTCACTCCGTTGGAGCTTGAGAGTGTGGTGCCGTTGGCACACTCTCCGAAGGGATGGTTGCTGCGCTGGCCATTGACACGGCCATCGGTGGGATAGAGGTGGTTGATGTCGGTGTACATCGGCTTGCGGTCGTCAAACCAGCTCTTGGGAAACGAGTGCTCGCGGTTATAGCAGTCGCCTACTTTGCTGTAATTGCCGCACTTTTCGCCTGTGGACCACAGTTTGGTGGAATACATGTCAATCAGCCGTCCCGACTCGTTGATGTCGGTGGTGCGGAATGCCGTCCATACGCCGTCATACGACAGCTGTTTGTGGGAGCCGACAGTCGATTGCAGTGCTTTGAGCAGTGCGGCGCCTTTCTGCCCCTCGCATGAGGAGTAGTAACCTGAGGGGGCTTCGGCCATGGCTTGGCCTGACGCTATGAGTATGGCGGATGCAAATAATGCGCGTATGCTTTTCATCGTTGTGGTAATGCGTGAAAGTAAGTGAAATGAGGTTTGGTGTAAAGTGAACTACAAATATAAGCATATTTATGCATTATAAACATATTTTTATGTATTATTAATATAATGATGTCAGGATTTATGCTCCTTGTGGAGCAACCTGTGTGCTCCCCATGGCTGCGCCATGATGCTCTACGCATGTACAATCTCTTGGTATGCAGCCCTGTTGTATGGCATGTCCCAATGCTGTTCACTTAAGCAAGCGTAAATGCTTGAATGGCGTTAATATGTAGTAGGGACATGCCATGG
>UQDU01000062.1 GCA_900539915.1 uncultured Bacteroidales bacterium
CGAGATCCTGAGATGTCTCGTGGGCTCGGAGATGTGTATAAGAGACAGGTCTACGCATGCGCGGCGTGCCGTCTCCATGTCTACGCCAGAGTCGCCTACGTAGAGCACGTCGTCCTTGGGGGTGGGGCATTTGCCAAGAATCTCAAACACGATGGACGGGTCCGGTTTTACCGGCACCCCCTCTTTCTGTCCCTCTACCGCAGCCCAGCGTATGTCGGGGAAAAAACGGTATATGAGCGACTCCACGGCACTCTGGTATTTGTTTGATGCCACGGCGAGATTGACCCCCATCTCCTGGAGTGATGCGAGCAGTTCGGGAATGCCTTTGTATGGCTCGCTGTGGTCAGCGCTGTGCTTGTCGTAATACTCGGTGAAGTGCTTGCGCAGACGGGCTATGTCCCCGGGCGAACGGTGGTCCTCGGGGAGGGCACGTTCAAGGAGCCTTGCCACGCCGTTGCCCACGAACGATGGATATGCCTGCATGGAGTGGGTGGGAAAGCCTTCTTGTTGCAGGGCGTAGTTTGTGGCTATGCCGAGGTCGGTGATAGAGTTGAGTAGAGTGCCGTCAAGGTCGAATATTACGAGGCGTTTTGACATATGGTTGCGGATATAGGGTTGTATCTCAGTGAAGAGGGTTCAGAATGGATAACCCACGGCGAAGAGAAAAGTTGCATCGCGTTTCCAGCTCATCTTGGTGATGGGCCATTTGAGCTGTCCTTCGGCCGGGTTGTGGAGCTTCAGTCCGAGGTCGATGCGGAATATGAAATAGGTGAAGTCCATGCGCAGTCCGGCACCGTAGGCCATGGCCATCTGTTGCCAGAATTTGTCAAACTTAAACACGCCGTAGGGCTGGTTCTCATAACTGCGTATGGTCCAGATGTTGCCGGCGTCGACAAACAGCGCCCCTTCAAGGAGCCAGAACAGCTTGGCGCGGTATTCAAGGCTGAGGAGCAGGTTGATGTCGCCGCACTGGTTGAGGAAGTCGGCGGTGTTGTCACCGTCGCCGCCCGGGTAGCCACCGGGACCGAGCGTGCGCACAGCCCAGCCTCTGACGCCGTTGGCACCGCCGGCATAGAAACGTTTCTCAAACGGTATGACCTTGGAGTTGCCATAGGGGAACGCCACACCTAACCCGGCATGGAAAGCCAGTCCGTGGCGCGAATTGAAGTTGCGCAGCACCGTGTAGTCGAATTCCGCTTTGGCATACTGTGCATACTGTGTGCCGAATATCTTGTAGACCCCGTCGGATTTTCTCTGCTTGAATATCGAGGAGTAGGCATAGAGCAGATTGCCGGCGGTCTCCACGGCTGCGCGCATGTTGTAGACACGCGGCTGTATGCGGTTACGTGTGAGTATGCCGCCGTTGGCCGAGGGGATGCGCCTGTTGGTCCACTGGTAGGTGAATCCCATGCGCATGATGAAGTGGTCCTCGTAGCTGTAGCGGATGCGCGGATTGAGCTGGTCAATAAAATCGTCGATGGAGTTGGGGATGTGCACGTAGCTGATGTCCACGAAGTCCCATGTGCTGCGCCGGGTGCCGCGGCGGTTGTTCCACTTGTATTTCCATCCGGCTCCGGCTATGATGCGAGTAAATTCGGGACGCTCCTGGTAGTTGAACGAGAGTGCCAGTTCGGAACTGGCCTTGATATTGTGCTTGAATCTGCGGCTGAGGAACGGGAAGATGAATCTCGGAAACGTGATGCCCACCTCGGCGGCCTGTTCGGTGTAGCGATTGTTGATGAAATTGTCGAGATTGCCCGAAAGGCTTTCGTAGCTTGACCGGAATTTGGCGGTGAACAGCTGCGAGCCGTGAAACAGGTTACGGTGCTGATAGGTCACGCCTACGCCAAATCCCAGGTCGCCCTCGCTGTTGGTGCCCTCCACCTCAAATGACACCGACTGCTTGCGGTTACGTATAAGCAATACGTATGCGTCGAGTTCGTGTTGGCCGTCACCGCCGGTGACCGGTAGAAGCTCGATATTGATGGACCGGATTATGCCGAGCTGCGCCATGTATTCATATGTGCGGTCGACCATGGCCGAGTTGTAACGCGCACCGGGGGTGATGAAGCATTTCTCGATCAGAGCCGACGGCTTGATGTAGCGGTCATCGCCGTAGACGGTGATGTAGCCCTCCGAGTCGCGCTTTATTTCCTCGGCCTGGGCTATGGCGTCGCTGACCGGCTGCCCCTGGTGGTAGTCGGTGACGAAGATGACATTGCGTATCTTGTAGACGTTGTGTACGGCGGTGGAATCCTCGCGCACAGAGCCTCTGACGGGCGGAGCATGGAGCACGAGGGTCAGGTCAACTTCGGTGGAGTTGGCGGCGGTGTCGGCATAGAATGTGATGTATTCCTTGCTGAATCCGTAGTAGCCGCGGCGTTGCAGCCTGGCGGCCATGTTGGTGCGCAGTTGCTCGAGCTTGTCGCGGTCGAATATGGCTCCCGGCTGTATCTCGGCTCTCGCTGTGTCACGCAGCAGTATCCGTGCTATGGCTGAGTCGGGTATCTCGTATGAAAACGAGGATATGCGGTGGGGCGTGCCCGGTTTGACATGGTAGGTCAGCGAAGCCTTCTTCTTGTCGGGCCGCATCACCGAGTCCACTGTCACGGTGGTCTCCAGGTAGCCCTTGTTGGCGAGGGCGAGACGGAGCTGGTTGGCCGAATTGCGTGTAAGTACGCTGTCATAGATGACAGGGGCCTGGCCGATGCGGCGCAGCCAGCGGTTCCAGCGGCTTGTGGTGTCGGACCCCGAGAGATTGTAGGTGTTGAGCTGGAGTTTCAGAAACCCGAGCACCTTGTGGTTGGGTACTTGGCGCAGGTAGTTGTAGAGGTCAGCCGCCGACAGATCAGCCGGGCGGTTGCCCAGGCTGTCAGGCTCGATTACAATCTCCACTTTGTCAAGCAGATACTTGTTGTCAGGCACATGCTTGGTGGTGCTGCATGCCGTCAATGCCCATATCGCCAGCAGCAATATCGGCCAAGATAGAGTATTAACGAATAGGCGGCGTGTGGGCATCCGGGGTCGCTTGAAAACTTTTGGTCGCAAAGTTACGATTTTTTGCAAAAAACTGAGTAACTTTGCACCCTGTTTAGCGCGATGGCCTTGATCCGGGCCGTTACGCCAGTCATTAGTACATTTTTAAGAACTTATACATACCTACATCAAGCAAGTCAAATGGATACTTCTTGGATAACAGACCTGTTTCTGCCAGGCAACACCGGATTGGCCAGTACATTGGTGCTCTATTGCTTTGTCATAGTAGCCGGTGTCGCATTGGGTAAGATAAAGATAGCCGGCATATCTCTCGGAGTGACGTTTGTGCTTTTTGTCGGTATCCTGATGGGCCATTTCGGCTATGTGGTCAACGGCGACGTGCTGAAATTCATCAGGGAGTTCGGCCTGATTCTGTTCATCTTCTCGATAGGTCTGCAGGTAGGCCGTTCGTTCTTCTCCTCATTCAAGCAGGGAGGCATCAGGCTCAACATGCTGGCATTGCTCGGCATAGTCCTCAATGTGGCCGTCGTGCTGGTCATCTACTTCATCGAGGGTGGCAGCACCTCCATAGAGTCGCTCGTAGGCATCATGTCGGGAGCCGTCACCAATACCCCCGGTCTGGCAGCCGCCCAGCAGACAGCCGACACGCCTGAGGCCATCAATATCATGTCGATGGGCTATGCCGCGGCCTATCCGTTGGGAGTGGTCGGCATCATCATGACGATGCTTGTGCTCAAGAAAGTGTTCCGTGTCAGGATTGAAAACGAAATCAAGGAGCTTGAGGCTGCCGATGAGGCTTCGGCCAATGCTCCGCATATCACCACCTATCGCGTCACAAACCAGCTCCTTGACGGCAAGAACGTGCTTGAGCTTCACCATATAGCCAACTGTGACATGGTGGTGTCACGAGTGAAGCCCGAGGGTGAGGTGGCGTATGTGCCCAATGCTTCATCGACCATACACCACGGAGACCTCATACTCGTGTGCCTGTCGCCGTCCGACGAAAAACGCCTCGAGAGCCTTGTCGGACCCATCGAATCGTTTGACTGGGATGAGGTGACGCCCGAGCGTGTGGTCAGCCGCCGCATCCTGATCACCAAGAACGAATATGACGGAGCCACACTCCGTTCGCTCCGTCTGACCAAGGGTTATAAGCTCAACGCCACACGTGTCAACCGTGCCGGCATCGACCTCCTCGCCACTCCCGACCTGCGCCTCCAGATAGGTGACCGCCTGACTGTGGTCGGCGACCTCAATGACATAGACCGCCTCGCCACACGCCTGGGTAACTCGCTCAAGCGTCTCAACCAGCCTAACATCATCACCATCTTCGTGGGCATCATGTTCGGTATCATCCTCGGCTCGATCAATCTCGGGTTCGGCATGAAGCTCGGTCTGGCCGGCGGTCCGCTGGTAGTGGCCATACTTCTAAGCCGTTTCGGTTACAAAGTGCACCTTGTGACCTACACCTCCACCTCGGCTTCGCTGATGCTCCGAGAACTCGGTATCTGCCTGTTCCTCGCATCCGTGGGCATATCGGCCGGCTCAGGATTTGCCGAGACGGTGTTCAATCCCACAGGCATGTGGTGGGTAATCTGGGGCTTCATCATCACTGTAGTGCCCCTGCTGATAGTGGGCGTCATCGCCCGTGGCGTGTTCAAAATCAATTACCTCACCATAATGGGTCTGTTCAGTGGCGGCTACACCGATCCCCCGGCACTGGCCTATGCCAACGGCTCCACCGGCCACGACGCACCCTCGGTGGCATATTCTACCGTATATCCGTTGACCATGTTCATGCGAGTGGTGGCTGCCCAGGCTCTGATACTTTGTCTCGCATGACATAATAATTGGCCGTCAGGTAATAAAAACATACAAAAGTGCGACGAGGCATCGGTCTCAGTCGCACTTTTTCGCTATATTGTGGCATACGAAGCGGAAAATGGTTAAATTTGCTATACCATTAGATTAAGAGGGTGTTTAATAACAAAAGTTAAATCCTGAGTGGTGTATCTTTTGAT
>UQDU01000063.1 GCA_900539915.1 uncultured Bacteroidales bacterium
TTCAGCACAGACCCGAATCCATCTCAAAATCCGCAGCTCAGGATTTAACTTTTGTCATTAAACACCCTCTAAATACATTGGGCTATGCAGAATGAAAAGAGGCTGCGCCTATGTTTGGCACAGCCTCTTATATTACATGGTCATACTTGCTGATCAGCAGGTCTTGGCATCAAGATTGGGATTGATTTTGCTCCAGTCGGCTATAGGTGGCATCACACCCATGGCTATAACCTCGTCACGCAGGGTGCATAGATGCTTGTAGCTCTTCTCAAGGTCAGCCTCCTCGGCGGCAGTACCCTTGACAGGAGTGCATGTGACACCGTCTTTGGTGACAGTGGTCTCCATGGCCATCATAATATGGCTGAAACGGTCATTGTTGACATATGTGCCTACAGGCCAACGGAAAGGCTTGCCGCCCATAGCTGCGGCTATCATCTCGATAGAGAGATATGCAGGGCTCTGGAACGAGCTGCGTCCGCGGAGGTCGATAATGTTCTTGCCGCCCTGGATGACACGCACCTTCATAGCTTCCCATTCTCCGTCGGGGAGCTGCTCAGTTCCGATAATCTCAGTCAGAGGCTTGCCGTCGACCTTGGTCGTGGAGGCATACACTGCCATCTGCTCGCCGTGGCCGCCGTATGTGCGTGAATTGACTACCTCATCGGCAGGAATCTTGAACCACTTTGAGAGCTCGTTGCGCAGACGTGTGCTGTCAAGAGCGGCCAGAGTAGACACCTGAGAGGGCTTCAATCCGGAGTAAAGCAGCGTAATCAGACCTGTAATGTCGGCAGGATTGAAGATAACGACAATATGCTTTACATCAGGACAGTACTGCTTGACATCCTTGCCAAACTGCTCGGCGATGGCTGCGTTGCCTTTGAGAAGGTCCTCACGTGTCATGCCGGCCTTACGGGCTGCACCACCCGAGTTGACTATATATTTGGCATCCTTGAGAGCCACGGCGATATCGTCGGTAAATGTCAGGTTGAGACCCTCGAAACCGCACTGCCAAAGCTCCTCGGCCACACCCTCAAGCCCCTTGACATAGGGATCATAAAGACAGATGTTAGGAGTAAGACCCATCATGATGGCTGTCTGAGCCATGTTGCTGCCAATCATACCGGCTGCACCGATGATGACCAGCTTGTCATTTGTAAGATAATTCATGATTTGATTATTTTGATTATAGAGGTTTGTTGCATCTTTGTTACATCACTAATCTAACACTAATCAGAGTGCTATTGTTTAGGCTCTTCCGACACGTTATCATCTTTTAATAATACCTGGCTGAGCACACGGCCTATCTCTTTTTTCAAGCCGGCACGCCCACAGGTGAAATTGTTGACGAATACCACTACGACATGAGTCGGATTGCCGGCTTCATCGAGCATATAGCCTCCGTAGCACTGCACTCCGCGCATGCTGCCGGTCTTGGTGGCAAGCCGCCCTGCAAGTGCGCTGTCACGCATGAAATTACGCATAGTTCCGTCACATCCGGCCTTGGGGAACAGAGACACATAGCCTCCGGCCATGTCGGTGTGATACATCCATTTGTAGACATCGGCCATGAACCGAGGCGTCATGCGGTCACGGCGTGACAGGCCGCTGCCATCCACTATGTTGAGCTTGCTTATGTCAAACCCCTTCTCAAGCCAGAAATTCCTCTCTGACTTGACCGCCTCGCTGCGAGGCTTGCCTGCGGCGAGCGAGCGGAGCATACCCTCGGCCATCATATTGTCGCTGCGGAACATCAGACTGCGCAATATCGCCTCGACTTCGGGGGAATAATGCGTATATATGACCTCCCCTTTCTCTATATCCTTTTCAGATGGACGCTTGCCGCCGCGCGGAGTATCCGCAATCACGATACCGGCCTTCTCTATCTCACTGAGCACCTCGGCACGCATCGTGGAGCCGGGAGCCGGATTAGCCACGGTGGCATGTATGCTGCGACGCTTGGTATTGCCGGAGACCTCAAAGACAATGCTGTTGGGATGGCGGCTCAGACGTGGAGCACCTTTGCCTCCCTTATACTCCACACGGATGCCGGGAGTGTGCGGACGGGTGGTATTTGCCGGAATTGACAGTATCATCCTGTTGTCACGGAAGTTTGAGGCATACACTCCGGCTCCGTAACACTCTATGATGTCCTCACGAAGCCATCCGTCAGGGATGGTGCTGTCTACGAAGTTGCTTTCATCTATCACCACCGTGCCCTTTATCTCCTTGACACCGAGACGCTGGAGAGCATTGATGATGCTGTCGGCAAAACCGGCATTCTCGGCAAAATGAGAGCTTTCTATGGTCGGGTCCCCTATGGTAGAGATGACTATGTCGCCGTCAAGCACCCCTTTCTTGAGTTTGCCGGTGGCCGTCACAGGGGTGGAGAAACGTCCACGAGGTGAAAACATGGAGTAGGCTGTGGCCGCTGTCAGACTTTTGGTGACGCTTGCCGGCACCATGGCCACATCCGAGTTGACATCCATCAGCACCTCGCCATTGCGCAGGTCCTCTACATAGATGCCCACCTTGGTCTTAGCGGCTCCTGCTATCTTAAGAGGATTTTCAGCGGCATATACAGGCGACACGACCATCATCAGCAGCAGCAACAAGGCTGCCATCAGACGGTCAGGGAAACATTTGCGATAGTGATTGTCAACGTGAAGAGTAGATTCAGTAGTCACAGACGATCAGTGGAAAAATTAGTTAATGAATGGATGTAGATGCCACAGGAGAGCGGAAACCATAACGAAATTACAAATTTATTGGATACAAATTACCTTTATCTCAGAAAAATTCAGTAATTTAGCACAGTTTTAATTCGTTTGTGCAATTACACGATGGTAACAAAGACACGCGACAAACTCATAGAGGTGGCCCGACAGCTCTTTGCCCACAAAGGCATAGAGAACACCACCATGAACGATATCGCATCGGCATCCGAGAAAGGGCGCCGCACCATCTACACATATTTTAAAAACAAACGTGACATCTACAATGCTGTCATTGAGCACGAAAGCGACCATCTCGTCAGCCGCCTTGAAGAGGTAGCAGCCCTTGACCTGCCGCCGATGGAACTGCTTGAGCGGTATCTCAATGTGCGCTTTGACCTTATAATCAACTCGTTTCAGCGCCATGACACCGTGCGGTCGCTGTTCGGCCGCGACATCAAGCGCATCGCGCGTATGCGCAAGATGGCTCTGGCAAAGGAGCAGCACATATTCCGCAACATACTTGCCAAGGGCGTGGCCGAGGGGGCATTCAACCCCATCCAGGCACACCGTCTCATCGCCTTGGAACACATGACCTTCCAGGGAGTGGACTTCTCGTTCATACGCGACAACTTCGCCGACATAGGACTCAGCCGTGGAGACATGCGCCGTGACATCATAGACTTCATCCTGCAGGCCGTAAAAAACCCGCAGAAACAATAATCTACGTGACAACCGTATGCATCCACTTTATCTCTCACATCCAATTCAAGACTGAATCAGACAATGTACATCAACTCTACAGGGGTCTACATCCCGTCAGGCCGCGTAACCAACGACTACTTCCTTACCGTCAACGGACTCACCGACGAATGGATTACAAAACGCACAGGCATACACTCTCGTTCGAAAGTGGGCGAAGGTGAAAATCAGGAGACAATGGCCATAGACGCGGTCCGCGATGCCATAAAAGGGCTTCCTTACGACATAAAGGAGATAGACCTCATCGTGGCGGCGGCATATTCGGCCATAGACAACGTGGGCACCGTGGCCCACATTATCCAGCGCGAATTTGACATAGACGGAGCCAAATGCGTGGCTTGCACCTCGGCTTGCTCGTCGCTGGTCAACGGACTTGAAATCATCGAAGGCTACTTCGCCATGGGCAAAGCGTCCAAGGCGATACTCATCAGCTCCGAGCAAAATTCATACTACTCCAACGAGAGCGACCCCAAATGCGGCCACCTATGGGGCGACGGAGCTGTGGCATTCTGCCTCTCCAAGGAGCAGATGGCTCCGGGCGAACCGCAGATTACGGAAATCTTCACCTGCGGACTCGGCAACATGGGCAAAGGGCCCGACGGAGTGCGTCTGCGCCCACGCGAAGGCGGCATCACGATGCCCGACGGACGCGACGTATTCATCCATGCCTGTGACAACATGGTACGCGGACTCGAAGAAGTCACCCGGCCCTCGGGCATGACTCCTGCACAGCTTGACTATATCATCACCCATCAAGCCAATATGCGCATCGTAGCCCAGATAGCCCATCGCCTTGAGCTGGGGCTCGAGCACTTCCCCGGCAACATCGAGACCCTTGGCAACACCGGCTCCGCCTCCGCCGGCATAGTATTCGCCCAGGAGCGTGACCGCTTCAAGCCTGGCGACAAGGTAGCCCTGACAGTTTTCGGAGGAGGATACTCGGCCGGGGCATGCCTTATAGAAATCTGATTACGGACATCAACCAAATAAAACTCATACATCAATCATCACAATGAAATTACTCGAAGGAAAGACAGCCCTCATCACTGGCGCAGCCCGTGGTATCGGCAAGGCTCTCGCCCTCAAGTTTGCTGCTGAGGGTGCAAACATCGCATTTACCGACCTCGTAATCGACGAAAACGGCAAGCAGACCGAGGCCGAGCTTCAGGCTCTCGGCGTGAAAGCCAAAGGTTACGCCTCAAACGCAGCCGACTTCAACCAGACCAAGGAAGTAGTGACCGAAATCCACAAGGAATTCGGCCGCATCGACATCCTCGTCAACAACGCCGGCATAACCAAGGACGGTCTGATGATGCGCATGACCGAACAGCAGTGGGACGCCGTAATCGCTGTTAACCTCAAGAGCTGTCTCTTATACACATCTCCGAGCCCACGAGACATCTCAGGATC
>UQDU01000064.1 GCA_900539915.1 uncultured Bacteroidales bacterium
CCATCTCAAAATCCGCAGCTCAGGATTTAACTTTTGTTATTAAACACCCTCTTAATCCATTAACTGTTACCTCCATCTATGGCTCTTCCTGGTTCCAATCCCCGTGTTCCGATACTGCAGTATCCTCTGAAACACTCGGTGCCCGTGCAGATACGGTTCAGCGACATCGACATCCTCGGACATGTCAATAACAACGCCTATATGAGCTATCTTGACTTGGGAAAGACACGCTACATGATAGATGTGATTCCAGGCGGTGAAGAGATGCGCAATGTCGATGCGGTGATAGTCAACATCAACGTTGATTTCGTCGGTCCTACTTATTTCCATGACCATATCGAGGTGGCCACGGCGGTCGTTTCCATTTCGGAGCACAGCATCGTGATGGAGCAACGTATCATATGCCCCGAGACTTCTGACGTGAGGTGCATCGCCCGGACTGTGCTCGTAGGGTTTGACATGGCTACGGCCACGTCTCGTCCCATCAGTCCTGAGTGGGTTGAAGCTATAGAACTTTATGAGGGACGAAAACTGACCAGATGATGCGCCTCGCCGCTTTCCTATTGGGTGTCCTTGTCTCCGCAATGTGTATGGTGCATGCGGAGATTCGCAAGTTCAGCGTCACTTCGGCATGTCTGGCCACTCCCGAGCGGGTGGTTGTCGCTGTGCCTGACGCTAAAGCGCCGGCCGAGGGCTGGCCTACCCTCTATCTTCTCAACGGTTACCTTGACAATGAGGAGGCATGGATCAAGCGTCTTCCGCTTGACTCGCTTGCCAATGCCAATTCTACCATAATAATATGCCCTGACGGACGCGACTCGTTTTACTGGGATGTTGATGAGTCGGTGTGCTCCGGCCTGAAGATGGAGCGTTTCATCACACGGGACCTCGTGGCGATGGTCGACAGTATGTTCGCTACCGACAAGACCTCCCGGTCTATTGCCGGCTACAGCATGGGCGGTCACGGCGCCCTGTATCTGGCAGCGCGTCACCCCGGGATGTTCAAGAATGTTGTCGCGCTTAGCGGAGCTTTCGATATAGAGCAGCTCAAAGCGGTCTCGTGGATTAAGGTGCCGTCATTGCTTGGACCCTATGACCGCCGCCGGTGGAATGCCGCGTCGGTGTTCGCTCATATGGATTCTCTTGTTGCGCATGCTCCGCGCATAATGCTGATATGCGGTGCTGCCGATGCGTTTCTCCCTGACAGTAAGCGGCTTCATGCCGAATTTGACCGGCATGGGGTGAAACATGTATATAAGGTGCTCCCAGGTGATCACCACTGGAGATTTTGGCGTAAGCAGATGCCTGCTTTGTTTGATTTCATAAATTCTGACCGACGAAAATGACCGCTGGAATGCCTGAGGTGTCTTTGCCTGACGCTTTTGTAGACTCTCTGTCGGAACTTGGCGATAAGGCCGGTGTGCTTCGTGAGGCGTTGCTCACCGCACCCTCGGTATCCATCAGGGAAAACCGCCGCAAACCGTCGCCTGATTATGCGTCCATGGATATTGACGGCGTGGTGCCGTGGTGTGCCGCCGGTCGCTATCTGTCTTCGCGTCCGTCGTTTACGCTTGATCCGGCCATGCATCAGGGCCGATACTATGTGCAGGATGCTTCGTCGATGTTTCTGAGCCATGTCGTAAATACGCTTGTCGGTGACAGCGCCGCCCCTCTGCTGGCTCTTGATGCCTGTGCGGCTCCGGGAGGTAAGACTACTGCACTCATTGACGCGCTCCCTGACGGGTCGGTGGTGGTAGCTAACGAATACGTGCCTAAGCGAGCGGCGATACTTAAGGAGAATATCATCAAGTGGGGCTATCCGGGGGTGGTGGTCACGCGCGACGACACTGCACGCATCGCGCGTGCATGCCGTGATTTTGATGTCGTGGTGGCTGATGTGCCTTGTTCGGGCGAAGGGATGATGCGCAAGGACAAGACGGCTGTGGAGCAGTGGTCGCCGGCTCTGGTGGATGAGTGTGTGGCCCGTCAGCGTGAAATCGTGGCCAATCTGTGGGATGCGGTGGCCCCCGGAGGGTATCTGATATATAGCACCTGCACGTTTAACCGTAAGGAAAACGAGCTGATGGTGGAGCATATGGTGCGTGATTTAGGGGCTGAGAGTGTCAGGATTCCGGTGGAGCCTGACTGGAACATAACCCCCGGCGTAGATACGTCGTGCCACTGCTACCGTTTTCTGCCCGGGCTGACTCGGGGCGAGGGACTGTTCATGGCCGTGTTGCGTAAGCCCGGCGAGGCTGAGCGTGGCAAGGGGCTCGCATGCCGTGGCGGCAAGAAGCCGGCAGGCAAGAAAGCGTCACGCAGACCGTCGGCTGCTGCGGCTGTTAACGTCAGGGATGTGGCGGCAGCGGCAGCCAAATGGCTCTCCCGGGATGGCGGATATGAATTGACTGTTGACGAGGGCCGCGTCAATGCGGTGCCGGGCAATATGTCGGCATTGTCGTGCGCCCTGTCTGAGCGTCTCAATGTGATTCATCACGGGGTGTGCGTGGGCGAGATAAAAGGGGGTGCCATCATACCGTCCCAGTCGCTGGCCATGTCGCAAGCTCTGTCTATTGATGCGTTCCCTCGGGTGGAGTTGTCACGCGAAGCGGCCTTGGATTATCTTCGCCGCGAGGCTCTGACGTTGCCTGACGGTACTCCCAAGGGGTTTGTGCTCGTGTGCTACGAATCATATCCTCTCGGGTTTGTTAAAAATCTCGGTTCGCGAGCCAATAATCTCTATCCATCGGAGTGGCGCGTCCTGACCAAGAAGGACTCTTGATGGCGAGTCGTCGGGGTCGGTCTGTGGGGATGGGGGCTTATATTCTGAAAGTGTAGAGCATCGAGGCTTCAAACCTCGGCAGCGCATCCACGAGCATGGTGCGACGTGACACGTCGGCCGGAGGCAGAGTGTCGTCCCTGACTATGCGAATCTTCGGCACGGCCTCGGTCAGTGCGTTTTTGATGGCGCCTATGGCCACGCGCGGCGTGTTGTTGTCATGGCTCAGGTGGCATAGGAACACCCTCTGTAGCAGATCGCTCCCTGTGGCTAACTCCGACACGAATTGTGCCGTCACCTTGTTGTCCAGGTGTCCGTTGGCGGCGGCTATTCTTGCTTTCAGAAATTCGGGGTAGGGGCCTCGTGCCAGCATTTCGGCATCGTAGTTGGCCTCGATGATGATATTACGGGCTTGCTCCATATAGAATCTCACGCGGTCGGTGATGCAGCCCAGGTCGGTGGCTATGGCTATCTTCTGGTTGCCGTTCGACAGGAAAAAACCGGCGTTGTCGGTGCCGTCATGGCTGACTTCAAATGCCGTGATTTCCCAGCTGCCTATTTTGAAGGGGAACTCCTTGTATATGGCCTGATAGTAGTCTTTGAGACGGCGTGACACGCTGTGGCGTCGCATTATCCCCCCGAAAGCCTTGGGGGTGCAGTAGAGGCGTATGTGTTTGTTGTAGCGGACTATCTTGTAGACGTTCCTGACGTGGTCGCCGTGGTCATGGGTCAGCAATATGCCCTTTACGCAGTCCATCGAGTAGCCGTTTCGGGCCAGAGATTGCTCCACATGTTCGGTGTCTACGCCGGCATCTATGAGCAGCCCTGTCGTTCCGTCGGTCAGAAATGCGCAGTTGCCGCTTGAACCGCTTCCGAAACTCATGAATCTCACCATAGGCTCTCGGCGTGTGGCCGAGGGCTTGATTTCTTCCACCGTGCACGTGCCGCTCAGCTCGCTGTCGTCAAACAGTGAGGGCATCGTGCGGTAAGTATCCGCGCTGTAACGTCTGATTTGTTTTGCCATCGGCTACTTGTAGAGGAGAAATATGGTGGGTATTTTGTCGTAATTGTAGGTCGCTTTGGCCCAGTCGGCTATCGTCCTGGTGGTTATGCTCTCGTTGGGGCCTGTTATGTCGCTTGCCACGCACAGCCTGGTGGAGCCGTGTAGGGTGCGTGTGAGGGTGTCTATCAGTTTGTTGTTGCGATACGGCGTCTCTATGAATATCTGCGTCTGGTCATCGGCGTGTATCAGCTTCTCCATGCGTCGCAGGGCCGATTGCCGTTCGTCAGGCTTTATGGGGAGGTATCCGCGGAATGCGAAACTCTGGCCGTTGAATCCTGAGCCCATCAGAGCCATGAGGATGCTTGACGGACCCACTAACGGCACCACCTTCAGTCCTCGGCGTTGGGCGGCGGCCACTGCCAGTGCCCCGGGGTCGGCCACAGCCGGACAACCTGCCTCGCTGATTATAGCCATGTCGTGGCCCTGTGTCAGAGGTGTTATCATGGCATCCACAGCCTCGTGTGGCGTAGCCACGTTGAGCACTTCAAAATGTAGCTCGTCAATTACTATAGACGGGTCGCACCTTTTCAGGAAGCGTCGCGCCGAGCGGACGTTCTCCACGATGAAATATTTCACTTTGCTTGCCAGCTCGATGTTGATAGGGGGGAGCACAGCAGCCGGAGCGGCATCACTCATAGGCACGGGCATCAGATACAGCACACCCTTGGCCATTCCGTTATTCGCTTTTTCGCGGCTCAGAGCGTCATTGGTATCCATATTGTGAGCGCCGGTACCTTTCATGATTCATGCAACATAGTTTGTTACTACAAATTTACATACTTCCGCTCGCATTTCCAACAATAACTCTGATAAGTAACATAAATCGTATAATTCCTATAAGTCGTATAAATCGTATAAATCTTATAAATCTTATAAATCTTATAACCCGTCTCGGCGCCGCCCCCCTTATACGACTTATAAGAATTATAAGACTTATCCCCTCCCTGCGCATCAGCTGCTGCGAGCCGCCCTCCCCCGG
>UQDU01000065.1 GCA_900539915.1 uncultured Bacteroidales bacterium
ACGAGATCCTGAGATGTCTCGTGGGCTCGGAGATGTGTATAAGAGACAGACGCGGCACGCCGCGTCACTATATGTAGTGCAGCCTTTAATGCACGGCCTTATGTATCAGCACAATTGTATAGGCTATGTAGCAGAGCACCATTATAATACCTTCGGGACGGGTGATGGTACGCACTTTAAACCATTGACCGAACGCCCAGAACAGGATGCTCGCGAGTAACAGGACTCCGAAATCAAGCAGTGTGATGCCGCCCATAGTCAGCGGCCAGAGTGTGGCGGAAACGCCCAATATGAGGAATACATTGAATACGGCACTTCCGACCACCGTACCAATGGCAAGTCCCGGTTCATTTTTAATAGCAGCTGTAATGGATGTGGCCAATTCCGGGAGAGATGTGCCCACGGCCACTATGGTCAGTCCGATTACAGCTTCGCTGACTCCGCATATCCTCGCTATGTCAGAGGCGGAATTTACAAACAGATTACCACCCCATACAAGGGCGGCAAGCCCACCAATTATCATAACAAGCGACAACCAGAGGGGATAAACCTTGATTTTCACCGGTTCACCGGTGTTCTCCAGATTATGGGCTATCGCAAATGTATAACGCAAAAATATCAGGAAGAACAGAATCATGAGCAAACCGTCACTACGGGTAATCTCATCGACAGCGAAACCGTCAATCTGCTTGTCTACCGAGCATATTATCAACACTATAGTTGACAACACTACGAGCGGAAGCTCATTGGCCAAAGTGCCTTTCTGTACCTTCAACGGCCTGATGATAGCAACGACGCCGACAATGACAAGTATGTTGAAGATATTGCTGCCCACTATATCCCCTATGGCCAATCCGCCTGAATGGTGCGCCGCCGAAGTGACGGAGATTACAAACTCGGGAGCGGAAGAGCCTATAGATACAATGGTAAGACCTATGACGAGCGTAGAGACACCCCATCGGCGAGCCACAGAGGATGCACCGTCAGTCAGATAATTAGCTCCGCCCAATATCAGGGCCAGACTTGCTATTAATATTACTACATCAAGAAACATAAGAGGATATGCTACGTTATATTGTGTATTTCGCGTGTAGAGTCATACTATTATTAACATCTGTCAGCGAAAAAGGTCAGTGTATTGGCGTGCAATCTTAGACCAGCGATAATTCTGGCGGGCAAGTTCTCTGAGTCTGCCGCCTTGAGACCCATCCCGTGAGGACACTATATCACTGAGCGAGTGAACGTTATTGAAATACGATGCAAGCCCCCCGGTGGTATGTCGGTTATAGTTCACATCATATGCTGCGATTGGGATGCCCATATACATGGCCTCTACAAGCGAAGGATTCGTACCACCTGCACTATGGCCATGGACATAGAGAGCAGCATGTGATCTTAGCACCCAAAGCCGGTCAAGATCATAGATGGCATCAAGGATGCGTATGCACGAAGACTCGGCATAACGTCTGCGAAGAGACTGAGCATATCCGGAATGAGTCCAATTGCCTATAAACACTAATGGCAGTCCTGATTTCGCGTCTGCGAAAGACTCCAGTATCATGTCGCAATTGTTTTCCGGCTCAATCCGGCATACAGATATGGCATATCCCCCATCCTTGAGGCCATATGAATCCAAAACGTCAGAAACCATCGCGGCATCAACGTCTCTTACGACCTGGTCACCGCCATAGGCTATCAGCACCGCCTCCTTGCCATATGTTTCACGTACATAATCTACAATGCCTTGATTGTCAGCCACCACAATGTCGGCATACTTCACAGCCATGGCTTCGGAAGCTCTGAGTATCCGTCTGGCCATATTGCCCCATTTCTGACGACGGTGTTCGAGGCCGTCGATATTGACTATAATCCTCGCGCGTGTCATCTTACGCAGCAACGGCATAAACAGACAGCCTGACACTCCCAATACGAGTATGACATCATAACCTCTTATAGCTTTAAGCATCGATATGACATCATAAGGGATAGACTGGACTCCGTTGGCTCGTAAACGTGTGTAACGGAGGGAGGCGCTGCGATAACCGCCATGGAGCGGTGTCTTGTCTAACGAGCTACAGAATACTGTATAATGGACATCATTCGGGCAGTTTTCCCCCAGAAGATTCTCTACGAGAGATTCAAACCCTCCATATGATGCAGGGACTCCCTGAGAGCCAATGATTGCTACATTTATCATTCGTTTGGTTCATACGGACATATCCGGTATGTCCTTACGTTTCTTTATTGAAAAGACTACAAATGGCTGATGAGAAATTCTCAGGATTAAATTCGCCGGATTTCTCCATGGCACCAGCCGCAAGTCTCATGTATAAATCTTTATCTGTGAGTATTTCTCGGATTTTATCACCTATGGCAGACAGATTTCGTACATCAAGCTTGTAACCATTATAGCCGTCAGTCACGAGGTCTGCAATCCCGCCTACTGTAGGAACTATCACAGGCAGCCCGGCCGTCATTGCCTCCGCAGCCGTAAGTCCGAAAGTCTCCACGGCCATGTCAGGATTTGTCAGAGAAATGACAAGTGAGGCGTTATTGTAAAAATGGCTTATGTCAGATTGACGCGGATAAATCCTGAGATTCTTTAACGGCTTGATATTCAGATTATGGTGCTCAATATAAGCATCTATTTCAGTGCGGCTGGCGTTAACCACTATGTCCCAACGAAATTGAGGCATCTCTGAAGCAAGAGATATAAATTCAAGCGTACCCTTGTATTCCTTTAGAGACGATATCATCAGGATGCTTTTATGCTCAAACGCAGCTGCCGGAAGTGGTTTCACAGATGCGGCCAAAGATGCAGGGAGCGCATTGGGAATGACATGGAGACGCTCTTTTGAGCAAGACAGATGCTCCGCCTGGTAATCACTGACACATATTATGTCATCAGCAATGCACTTCATCCAGGAAGCAAGCATACGGTACATCAACCCCTTGGCAAACGCATTCTCATGATAGTGATATATCACACGGCTGTCTGCAAGTTTAGCCCCCAGAGCCGCGCCAAACGGGAGGATGGTATTGATATAGGTGGCAGTACCATGAGTACGGCAGTATCGCAAAGCCTTGAAGAATGAGACTGTCTGGGAGCGCAGAAGCCTCCACACTGTCACTATAGGATTTGGAGAGAAACTATAGTTTATAGTGTGCTTATGCACGGTGTCATGGCTTGTCAATCCGTCAAGCACACCGCCGTCCGATGTGAATAGAGTAACATCGTAACCATCGGCGATAAGCGCCTCCAGTGCCATAGACAGCACCTTGGGGCTACCACTGAAATCATTAAACAGGTGGAAAACCACCACCTTCTTTGTTATATCTTCTTTATGCAAGAGAGACAAAATATTTCGTTTCAATCATAAATCAGTCAAGCATATCGGCCATCCCCAATAGCCGTGCGCGATATGCAAGGGTATCATAATCACTGTCAGTCCATTGTCCGCTACAACGGGAAGCATATAATGAAATCATATCAAGAAGATATATTTTCAGCAACATCGCATCAATATCTTCATGCTGCTTAAGAAGCCTTATGACAGATTCCGGAGAAGCATGCTGCTCAAATATGGCCGTCTGTATGAGGAAGTGGCATTTGTCAAGCCCGGGTACACCATGGTAAATCCCATATTCCCAGTCAAATACAAATAACGAACCGTCACTGACAATCATGTTCCACGGAGTGAAGTCGCGATGCGTCACTACTGCCGAAATCTCCATGTCAGAAAGATTAGCGAGCACCAGCTGTGCACTATCTGAGACAGAATCTCTCAGTTCTTCCGGAATTACATTGGCATACGTGTCATATAACCTTCGTATCGACAAGAAAGTGTCAGTCTCAGCAGCCTTCATAGGCGTTGCTGTAAGGCTATGGAGCTCATCCTGAAAACGCTGATGCATGGGGGTCCATTGATGTATCTCCTTGGATTTCAGCGTCTTTACAGTTGACTGGATAAACAGATACAGGTCATCATCTGTCGCAACATAGTCAAGAGCCACAGGGATACGCGATTTCATCTGCTCAAATGAGTTCAAGAAGTCAAGCAGCAAGGACTCATGCTTGAACAGACGCAAGGCAATATCAGGGTTATCTGTAACTTTACAGTAGCCGAGGATGTCATGGCCGTTGTCACACTGTATAGTGGCCTTGGAATCAGATGAAGGCGTACCTCCGAAAATGCTCCAATTGAGTGCATTCGCGTCAAAGGAATCAACACATGGCTGATTGACCGATGGAATCAGGTCACAGTATCCTAAATCAGCATGTAGCATCCGCCGGAACATGCCGAAACGCCACATGACAGGAAGCAACCGTTTTAGCAAACGGCCCTTGGCACTTCCCGGCTGGTAGATGGCCAATGCAAGCTTCATGCCGTTGACCGGGACAGCCCATCGCTTTCCGTCAGCATTGGCAAAGAAAATAAGTTTATGGTGGCCGGATGTAAGCAGACGGTCAATGTCCATCAGTCCTATCGTATTTTAAGAGGGTGTTTAATAACAAAAGTTAAATCCTGAGCTGCGGATTTTGAGATG
>UQDU01000066.1 GCA_900539915.1 uncultured Bacteroidales bacterium
CCCCTGCACCGGCACCGGCACAGCCACGTCCCGTGACCCCTCGCCCCACAAGCATCATCGGCGGCATAGGCGCGCCGCGCATCAATCAGCGACCCACTGCCCAGAAACCCCAGACGGCTCAGACCCAAGCATCAGCCTCCCACCGCTCAGCGGCCTATGACGACACCGCGTTAGCAGCAGCATGGGACAGATACATGGCTGAGCACCCATCGGAGACCATTCTCGTCCACACCATGAGGTCATGCAGACCACAGCGCGTCGAGGGTGACCGCTGGAACGTCACTGTAGAAAACGCCGCCCAGCTCGACAAGATGACTCTCGCGCTCCCGATGCTGCTGGCGGCTCTGCGCAATGCCGTCAGCAACGATAACGTGACTTTAGACCTGTCGGTCAACGAGGGCGAGCCGTCGCCCGAGGCCTGGAACGAGCGCGAGATTCTCGACCACATGATAGAGCATATCCCCGACATGCGCAATTTCCTCACCGAATTCCGACTGACTGTGAGATAAAAAACGGCAAATGCACCATAGCAGTTTGTAACTAATTCGTAACTTTGCAAAATGCCCCTCTCAACGACTCGCATATTATCTCTGATTCCGGCAATCATGGCATGCCTCTGTATGGGGGCATGCGCGGGATGCTCTGCCCAACGGCAGTCCGAAGCCGACAGTGCGTCGGTCAGCCCCCGGCATCAGGCGGATGCCGCCGACATCCCGTCATTTAGCGCCGACTCGGCTTATGCCTATGTAAGCCGTCAAGTGGAGATGGGTCCGCGTGTCAACAATACCCCTTCACACCGCAGCTGCGAGCAGTGGCTCGTAAGCTCCCTACGCAAATTCGGGGCCGACACGGTCATAGAGCAGCGTGCAGTGGTCAGCGACCATGCCGGACGCGCTCTTGACATCAATAACATCATAGCCCGGTTCAACCCCTCGGCCACCAAGCGGATACTGCTGCTGGCCCACTATGACACCCGTCCGGGAGCCGACCAGGACCCCGACCCGGCCAACCGTGACAAACCTGTCCCCGGAGCCAATGACGGAGCAAGCGGCGTAGGAGTGCTGATGGAGGTGGCAAGGCAGCTCGGCATGCAGACGCCACAGATAGGCGTGGACATCCTGATGACCGACGCCGAGGACTGCGGCACTGACGAAGGCCCCGACTCCGAACTGACATGGGCTCTCGGCACACAATATTTCATGGACCATCTGCCATATGCATCATACGCCGACATGCCGGCCTACGCCATACTCCTCGATATGGTAGGTGGCGCGGGAGCGACGTTCAAACGCGAGTATTTCTCGCAGCGTTACGCGCCCGAAATCAATGCCAAGGTATGGAATGCGGCACGTGATGCTGGACTGTCAGCCCGATTCAAGAGCGGACAGGGTCCCGGCGTAGTGGATGACCATGTGTTTGTCAACCGCGGAGGCATCCCGGCCATTGACATCATAGAGTGCGAAAACGCCCAGACAGGATCGTTCCCCCCGTATTGGCACACCCTTGCCGATGACATGCCTGTCATCGACCGCTCCACGCTCGGAGACGTAGGCACGGTGCTTATGCATATAATATATACCGAAACCGTCCCGGCTGATACAGACAAGCCGTGACACATATCACATGACTATGGATATAAACAAGAGACAAGACGAGATAATCGAAGAATTTAGCGACTTCGACGACTGGATGGACCGATACAGCCTCCTCATAGACCTCGGCAACCAGCTCGAGCCTATGGACGAGAAGCTCAAGACTCCCGACCGCCTCATAGAGGGCTGCCAAAGCCGCGTGTGGCTTGACGCCACAATGGACGACTCGGGCCACATCCATTTCAAGGCCGACAGTGACGCCATGATAGTCAAAGGCATAATAGCCCTGCTGACACAAGTGCTCCAGGGAGCTACCCCCGACGAGATTCTTGACAATCCCCTCTATTTCATCGACAAGATAGGGCTGTCACAGCATCTCAGCCCCACACGCTCCAACGGACTGCTCTCCATGGTCAAGCAAATCAAGATGTATGCCATAGCATTCAAGGCCAAGCAAGACCAGCAAAAGGCTCATTGAGACATCAAACCTTAACTTCATAAAACCATAAGAAATTCTGCTATGTTTAAAAACCAGCCCCCGGGACTAATCCCTGCCGCCCTCAGCAACATGGGCGAGCGTTTTGGATACTACATCATGAACGCGGTGCTCGTGTTGTTTCTCTGTTCGAAATTCGGACTGCCCGAGGAGCAGAGCACACTGATCTACTCGTTTTTCTACGCCGGCATCTATGTGCTCAGCCTCGTCGGTGGCATCATCGCCGACCGCACCCAGAATTACAAGGGCACCATCATCTCGGGCCTTGTGGTGATGACGTTCGGCTACGTAGTGCTCGCCGTGCCCATCCTCGCCACTCCGGCCAACCATACATGGCTGCTCACGCTCACCTGCGTGGCCCTGTTCCTGATAGCGTTCGGCAACGGCCTGTTCAAAGGCAACCTCCAGGCTATCGTAGGCCAGCTCTATGATAACCCGAAATATGCCGCGCAGCGTGACTCCGGATTCCAGATATTCTACGTGTTTATCAACATCGGCGGTCTCATCGCCCCGTTTGTGGCTCCCATGCTCCGCAGCTGGTGGCTCGGGGTGCACAATCTCAAATACAACGCCGACCTGCCGGCTCTCTGCCACCAGTATCTGAGCGTCACCGACCCGATGTCCGAAGAGAACATGAACAACCTCTACACCCTCATCACCGACAACATCGGCAGCCAGGCAGCTGACGTACAGGCATTCTGCACGCAGTATCTTGAGGTGTTCAACACCGGCATCCACTACTCGTTCATCGCATCGGTAGCGGCGATGCTCATCTCACTCTTCATCTTCATCGCCACAAAGAAGGGCCTCCCCTCTCCTGCCCGTAAAGCCAAAGCCGAGACCGTCAGCTACACAGCTGAAGAGCGCCGCGCCATGGCCAAGGAAATCAAGCAGCGCATGTATGCCCTCTTTGCAGTGCTCGGCATCGTGATTTTCTTCTGGTTCTCGTTCCACCAGAACGGCACATCGCTCTCGCTTTTCGCTCGTGACTTCGTCAACACCGACACCATAGCACCCGAAATATGGCAAGCCGTGAATCCCTTCTTCGTCATAGTGCTCACCCCGGTTATCATGTGGCTTTTCGCCTCGCTCTCGCGCCGCGGACGTGAGATTTCCACACCGCGCAAGATAGCCATAGGCATGGGATTGGCCGGCGTAGCCTACCTGTTCCTCGCCGTGTTCTCCTATATCGAGGGTTATCCCTCGGCCTCGGAGTTCAGCACCTATGCGCCGGCAGTCAAAGACGGTCTCCGCACAGGCCCCTGGGTACTCATCCTCCTCTACTTCTTCCTGACGGTGGCCGAGCTGTTCATCTCTCCGCTCGGACTGTCATTTGTCAGCAAGGTCGCACCCAAACACATGCAGGGTCTCTGTCAGGGTCTGTGGCTCGGTGCCACAGCCGTCGGCAACCTGCTCCTGTGGATAGGTCCGCTGATGTACAACAAGTGGCCCATATGGGAAGCATGGGGCGTATTCTTCGCCGTCTGCATCGTCTCGATGGGTGTTATGTTCGGCATGGTTTCGTGGCTTGAACGTGTCACAGACGAAAAATCATGATTTTTTTGAAAAAAAATTGCATTTTTCGTGAACCTTTCCGAAACACACTTGTTATAGCTATCGAAGTCCGCGGAACCACCACATACCGCGGGCTCGTCCTGATTTAGATATTTTCCCCAATTCAATACAATCTCGGTGGCCGGAGGCTGTGAAGCTCCCGGCCACTTCCTTTTCCCACCCCCCACAACCAAAGCCCGAGCCCATGGTAGAGCCACCTCGCCACCATGAATCCACCCCTCCGGGACTATCCCTGACAGTCAACCAAAATCAGGGAAACAAACACAAGTCGTTAATGCTTGAATGGCGCTCATATGTAGTAGGGACATGCCATGGCATGTCTGCTGACGTACCCCCATTTGCATGGCTTTTGGCGACATGCCATGGCATGTCCCTACTGAGATGTGTACCTGTTAGGGTGTCTACCAAGAGGTTATGTTTGCGGCGGTGGGGGGAGGGGGACACAAAAAAAATCCGCGAAATCTGCTTGGTGCAGAAATCGCGGATTCAAAAGAAAGTGTCCGAGATGAGATTCGAACTCACACAGCCTAATGGCCACTACCCCCTCAAAGTAGCGTGTCTACCAATTCCACCACCCGGACATTTATGGGTAAAGATGAATAAACTTGTCAGCTTCTGACTGATGTCACACCGACGAATCTACAGGATGGTTATTTGCTTTGGCGGGAGCGCAAGGTGTAGAAAAGGGAAATTGGAGCGAAAAACGGGACTCGAACCCGCGACCCCAACCTTGGCAAGGTTGTGCTCTACCAACTGAGCTATTTTCGCA
>UQDU01000067.1 GCA_900539915.1 uncultured Bacteroidales bacterium
TTTAGGCGACATGCCATGGCATGTCCCTACTACATATGAACGCCATTCGAGCATTACCGACTGCTTAAGTTAGTGGCGGATGCACCGGGGTGCATCCCTACAAGGTTGAGGGTCTGGATACAAGTTTTGCAACACCCTCCAGTTCGGAATCTGAATACTGTCTTGATTCAAAATGGTAGCTTGGGGGCTGTGGATCCCCAGCTGCCACGGTCAAGCGAGCGGTAATTGATGGCTTCGCTGACATGGCGCGGCAACACATCAGCTGACCCGTCGAGGTCGGCGATAGTGCGTGCCACCTTGAGTATACGGTCGTAGGCTCGAGCCGACATGTCGAGACGCTCCATGGCATCGCGGATACGCGCTATGCTTTCGCTGTCGAGTCGCACGTGCTGCTTTATGAGGGCTGAGGTCATCTGGGCGTTGCAGTGGACCGCAGGGATGTCGCGGTAGCGCTCTGACTGGATTGACCGGGCGGCTATCACGCGCTCCCGTATGGATGCGCTGTGTTCGCCTTCAGAGGCCGATGAGAGCTCGTCAAACGGCACAGGCATGATTTCCACCTGAATGTCTATGCGGTCAAGCAGAGGGCCTGAAATGCGGCTCAGATAGCGTTGCACGGCTCCGGGTGCACATGTGCACGGTTTGGTCGGATGGTTATAATATCCGCAGGGACATGGATTCATCGATGCCACGAGCATAAACGAAGCCGGATAGTCCACCGCATATTTGGCGCGTGAGATGGATATGTGGCGATCCTCAAGCGGCTGGCGCATGACCTCGAGCACCTGGCGCGAGAACTCGGGAAATTCGTCAAGGAAGAGCACCCCGTTGTGAGCCAGGGATATTTCACCCGGGATGGGATTGGAGCCGCCGCCTACGAGAGCCACCGGAGAGATGGTATGGTGGGGCGCGCGGAACGGCCTCGCCGTCATCAGCATGGAGCCGCGGCGCAGTTTTCCGGCTACGCTGTGGATTTTGGTGGTTTCGAGGGCTTCGGAGAGCGTCAGCGGAGGGAGAATTGACGGCAGACGCTTTGCCATCATGGATTTTCCCGAGCCGGGAGGGCCTACGAGGATTATGTTGTGACCACCGGCACATGCCACCTCAAAAGCCCTTTTTACGGTTTCCTGTCCCTTGACATCTGCAAAATCATAGTCGAATACCGAGGATGCGTTGGCAAATTCCTCGCGCGTGTTGACCACCACAGGCTGCATCGGGGCGATGCCAGAGAGGTGGTCAAGCACCTGATTGAGATTTTCGGCCCCGAAAACGTCGATATTGTTGACCACTGCCGCCTCTGTGGCGTTGGCCGCAGGGACTATCAGTCCTTTCAGCCCCATTTCCCGGGCGAGTATGGCCATAGGGAGTATGCCTTTGACCGGGAGCACCGAGCCGTCGAGCGACAACTCCCCTACTATCATATATCGGTCAATGTCGTGGCAGCTTACCAGATCCGACGCGACAAGCATCCCCACGGCGATGGGGAGGTCATAGCTCGCCCCCTCCTTGCGTATGTCGGCCGGAGAGAGGTTTATGACGATATTGCGGTGGGGATATTGGCGTCCGCTCTTGGTGATGGCGAGATGGACACGCTGCTGGCTCTCGCGCACGGCTGTGTCGGCCATGCCTACCATCGTGAACATCAGTCCGCGGTCCGAAGCCACTTCTATGGTCACCGGTATGGCGTCAATGCCCTGCAGGGCGGCGCAATAGGTCTTGATAAGCATGGGAGCAGAGGGGGGATTTGGGGTGGTTGTTATTTTATGCGTCGCTCAAGCGAATCCACGGCAATGTCAAGAGTAGGACCACGGTAGATCTGGCGTCCTGTAGAGTCGGAGAGGATGTAGTAGGGGGCCTGTCCGATGTTGAGATGGCGCACCTGCAGGGCTGCGGCACCTCCGGGGAGCAGTATGCGTGACCAGTTGACGAGCGTGTCGCGCTTGGTGACGCTCTTCCATGTAGCAGAGTCGCCGCAGACCGACAGCTCTATGACGCGGAGTGACTTGTGCGGATAGGAGCCGGAGAGTTCGCGGAGGCGTGAAGTCATATCTTTACGCCGGGAATCGGAGGAGGTAAAAGCCAGGATGGAATAGCTTTGGGCCGACGGCGCGAATTTCACCGTGGAGTCACCGGCAGCCGGGAGGTTGAAGGAATGTACACGTGCCGAGCGGACAGTGTTAAGTTCGTTTTTGACCGCATCGCTGATTGATGCGAGCAGAGAGCGTGTTTCCTCGTTGGTGTCGAAACGGTTGATCAGAGCCGCTGCACGGGTCGGATTACCGGCAGGGGAGTAATAGACCGCAATCAGGAAAGCCGCCGCAGGTGTGGGTCCCTCCTTATCCACATAATCGGCTATGGCTTTGTTGGTGGCAGCCTCGCTGATAGGCAGCATTGATGACGAGGAGGAGTAGAGACCGTCAAACAAGCCGGGATTTGAGGCCATGAAATCAGCTATCTGCTCGTTGGGTTTGCTCCCTTTGATGGTCAGGCTGTCAAGAGAAGGGCCCTCGAGAGTGATTTTGTCGCCGTTGCGCACGAGAAATCTTACCGACGGGCCTGACGACATGGAGCTTAACACCGCCACCGAGTAGTCAGCCGATGAGCCCTTGAATGTGAAACGCCCCAGGGAAGCCTGGGCCGACAGGGTCTTTATAGAGTCGGAATTGTAGATTACGAGCTTCACCGGACGGTCGGCGAAATCGGTGATTTTGCCTGTGATGGTGAAGGTGTCAGAATGTGAACATCCGGCGCTCAGTATCGTCAACATGAGCGCCGGGATGAGGATAAGGTATTGTGTAAGTCGGTTCATAAGTCGTGGTTGGGCCTGAGGCGCATCACATGACGCGCTTTACAGGCTGCTTGAAGAGCACCATGGTGGGGTAGTGGTCGGAGTATCCGTTGAGATATACGCCTCCGGAGAATGTGCGGAGCGGATAGCCTTTGCGCTGCCCCTCTTTGGTGGTCAGAAACTCGTAGTTGTTGACCTTGGCGCGGATGAATTCGAGTCCTGTGGAGAGATTGCCGTTGAGGAGGTTGCCCGAAAGTATAATCTGGTCGAAGAGGTTCCACTGGCCTTTGTAGGCAAGTGTGCCTACGCCGTCGTCATCAAGGATTTTCCACCATGGATTGTAGAACATGTGGCCGTCAACGACATCTTTGGCGTGTTTTTTCGCGCCAAGCACCTGGCTGCATGACTTGTCGGAAGGGTCATCGTTGAGGTCGCCCATTATTATGACGCCCATGGAGGGATTGACAGCCCACAGAGAGTCGGCGATGTGCTTGCTCAGCTCGGCGGCAGCCTTGCGGAGGTATTCGCTCTGTTTCTGTCCGCCGAGGCGCGAGGGCCAGTGGTTGACAATCACAGCGAGGGGGTCGCCTCCGAGGAGTCCTACCACACACATCTGGTCACGGGTGCGGAAGTCGGGATTATTGGGCACTGTCAGGAGATGGTTTGTGACATTGACCACCTCGAAGTAACGTGGATTATAGAGGAGCCCGACGTCGACGCCACGGCGGTCAGGGGAGTCGTGGTGCACCACCTGGAGATTCCAGCGGCGTATCTGGGGGTCACGGACAAGGTCGTTGAGCACAGTGACGTTTTCTATCTCGCTGACACCGAGTATCGCCGGACCGTTGGGTGTGGTTTTGGTGGTCATGGCGCTAATGGTACGGGCGAGGTTGGAAATCTTGCTCCAGTATTTCTCGCCTGTCCATTGGTTTTTGCCTTCGGGAGTAAATTCGAGGTCGCGCCCGAGCGGATTGTTGGGGATGGTGTCAAAGAGGTTCTCAAGGTTATAGAATCCTACGCCATAGACCTTGTAGGCAGTCTTGGCGGCGGAGGGGTTCTGAGCGTTGATTCCGATTGCCGTCAGTGACAACAATGCGGCTAAGAGAAGTGTGAGTTTTTTCATAGTATGGTATGGAGGTTGCATGAAGTGTGACGAAGTGCTAAATTAAGAAATATTTCGGAGCGATGCAAATATTTTGAGGGGGAGCGGCAAGTGCAGAGTCAACTGGCAAGTGCAAAATTATCCAATTCTTCGATAGAATTCAAT
>UQDU01000068.1 GCA_900539915.1 uncultured Bacteroidales bacterium
CGTCAGATGTGTATAAGAGACAGGTCTATCTGGCTGAACGAGGCCGGCGCAGGGGCTCCGCTGATGTTGGCCGAGGTGCTGACTATGGGGCGGCGCAGCATGCGGCACAGGCGCGAGGCGTAGTCGTCGGCCGGGATGCGTATGCCCACGCTGCCGTCGGCAGCGAGGAGGTTGGCAGCGAGGTTGACGCCTCTGTCATAAATGACAGTCAGAGGGCTGACTGCGGCATCAAGCAGCTCGTAGGCCACATCGGGGATGCCGTCGACATATCGCTCGAGCATGGCTATGTCGCTGACGAGAGTGATAAGAGCCTTGGAGTCGTCGCGTCGTTTGAGGTCGTAGATGCGGCTGACGGCCTCGGGGTTGGTGGCATCGCATCCGATACCCCATATGGTGTCGGTGGGATAGATGATTACGCCGCCGCGGCGCAGCGTGTCTACGGCCATACGGAGGTCATCGGGTAGTGGAATATCTGTCATCATTTGGAGTCGTATATGATAGTGGGGTATGGGATTGTTACGTCAGCTGACATGCCATGGCATGCCACTGCATCTTAACCATCAAAATTAATGAAACTCTCGTTGAAATGCAAATATGTGCCTGTCAGGCCGAGGGATGCGTGGTGCCGGAGTCATCGGAGGGACTGTCGGTGGTGAATGCCTCGCGTGGCGTCTGCTCATCGATGACTATACGGCGATAGTAGGAGAGGAGCAGGGTGGTAAACGGCAACGCGATAATCATGCCCACGATGCCCATGAGCGAGCCCCACACTGACAGTGACAGCAATATGATGGCCGGATTGAGTCCCAAGGCGTTGCCCATGATTTTGGGCGTCAGAATGTAGTCGCAGATGCACTGGCTGATGACGTAGACCAGTCCGCACTGCCCCAGCAGGGGCCAGAACGATGCCTCGCCGGTCATAGAGTAGATGAGGCAGAGGATGATGACGGGGATGACGGTGATATACTGGAAGTAGGGTATCATGTAAAGTATGCCCACTACGGCACCCATGACTATGGCCATGGGGATGCCCACTATGGAGAAGCCGATGGAGTAGAACACGGCTGCGCAGAGGGCTATGGTGAACTGTCCGCGGAAATAGCGGTTCATGCTGTCCTTGATGTCGTCGCCGATGTGGTAGGCAAAGGGGCGCAGCTTCGGCGGCACGAGCAGCCGGAAGCCTTTCATCAGGTGCTTGTAGTCAAGCATGATGAAGATTACGTAGATAAACGTGAGCAGCCACTCGAGGGTGCGCATCAGTATGTCGACGGTGGTCGACAGCAGGGAGGTGCCCTTGTTGAGCAGGGTCTCTATGTGTGATTCGGTCAGTAGGGAGTCGAGATTGTCGGAGTTGACATAGTGCATGACATAGTTGTGGACCTCCTGCGGTATGAACGGCACTATCTTCGTGGTAGAGCCGTAGCGTTCGATCAGTATCCTCATCTGGCTTATCTCGTCAAGCACTGACGGGACGATAAACGACAGCGCAAGCCCTGCGACACCTCCCACCACTATCAGGGTGAGAATGACGGCCACGACACGCCCTCGCAGATGCAGCAGACGGCGCGTAAGCTGCACTATCGGCTCAAGCACATAGGCTATGAGGCAGGCCAGGGCAAACGGGAGAAGCACATGCTTGAGGTCATTGACAAGCCATACTATCCCTGCGAGGATGCAGAGGGTTATGATGATGCGCACTACCCTGTCGAAGGTGAACGGACGAGAACTGTACATAACGATCGAATACGTTAGAGCAATCTTTCTTTATCTTTCAAAACCTCCGACCGCCCTATAATGTTGCATATACGGGGCTTTTTTACCCGGAAAACATTTGGCCGCGTCACATCGCGCTGTCATTTCTTTCATCCGTCTGCCATCCGTGTCAGTCGTTAGCATATATTAATAAAATGTTGATGGATATATGTTTATGCGCTCTCAACCTTTTTGGCACAGTGTTTGTTTGATTGATGTATGAAGCCCCGACGGACTTCTGACAGATTAACACGATTATTAATATTCAAAAAACTAAAAATAAATTTTCACTATTATGGGAAAGATTATTGGTATCGACCTCGGAACCACCAACAGCTGTGTTGCCGTACTCGAAGGCAACGACCCCGTCGTGATTCCTAACAGCGAAGGACGTAACACCACACCTTCGATCGTAGCATTTGTTGACGGCGGAGAGCGCAAAGTAGGTGATCCCGCAAAGCGTCAGGCCATCACAAACCCTAAACGCACCATCTACTCCATCAAGCGTTTCATGGGTGAAACCTTTGACCAGGTGCAGAAGGAGATAGAGCGCGTGCCCTACAAGGTGGTCAAGAGCGACAACAACACTCCTCGCGTGGATATAGACGGACGTCTCTATTCACCGCAGGAAATCTCGGCAATGATTCTCCAGAAGATGAAGAAGACCGCCGAGGATTACCTCGGACAGTCAGTGACCGAAGCCGTCATCACCGTGCCGGCATACTTCAATGACTCTCAGCGTCAGGCCACCAAGGAAGCCGGCGAAATCGCCGGTCTGACCGTGAAGCGTATCGTCAACGAGCCTACAGCGGCCGCGCTTGCCTACGGTCTTGACAAGAGCAACAAGGACCAGAAGATAGCAGTATTCGACCTCGGCGGCGGTACATTCGATATTTCTATCCTGGAGCTTGGCGACGGCGTGTTTGAAGTGAAGTCGACCAACGGTGATACCCACCTCGGCGGCGATGACTTTGACCATGTGATCATTGACTGGCTTGCCGACGAGTTCCAGAAGGACGAGGGCGTAGACCTCCGTCAGGACCCGATGGCACTGCAGCGTCTGAAGGAAGCTGCCGAGAAAGCCAAGATAGAGCTTTCGAGCACCACCAGCACCGAAATCAACCTGCCCTATATCATGCCTGTCAACGGTATTCCAAAGCACCTCGTGAAGACTCTCACACGAGCCAAATTCGAGCAGCTTGCCGACAAACTGATCCAGGCCACCATACCTCCCTGCGAACAGGCTCTTAAGGATGCCGGCCTTTCGGCCAAGGACATCGACGAGGTAATCCTCGTGGGCGGTTCTACACGTATCCCGGCCATCCAGCAGATTGTAGAGAAATTCTTCGGCAAAGCACCTTCAAAGGGCGTCAACCCCGACGAAGTAGTGGCAGTAGGCGCGGCCATCCAGGGCGGTGTGCTCAGCGGCGATGTCAAGGACGTGCTCCTGCTTGACGTTGTGCCCCTCTCGGTAGGTATCGAGACCCTCGGCGGCGTGATGACAAAGCTCATCGAAGCCAACACCACCATACCTACACGTAAGAGCGAGACATTCTCTACCGCAGCCGACAACCAGCCTTCGGTTGAAATCGTGGTCCTCCAGGGCGAGCGTCCTATGGCACGTGACAACAAGGTGCTCGGTAAGTTCCACCTTGACGGTATCGCACCTGCACCCCGTGGCATACCTCAGATTGAAGTCACATTTGAAATCGATGCCAACGGTATCCTCAACGTATCAGCCAAGGACAAGGCCACAGGCAAGGAGCAGAGCATCCGTATTGAGGCTTCATCCGGCCTGACCGACGCCGAAATCAAGCGTATGAAGGACGAGGCAGCAGCCAACGCCGATGCCGACGCCAAGGAAAAGGAGCGCGTTGACAAGCTCAACCATGCCGACGCAGTCATCTTCCAGACCGAGAAGCAGCTCAACGAACTCGGCGACAAGATACCTGCCGACAAGAAGAGCGCCATAGAAAACGCCCTTACCCGACTCAAAGAAGCCCACAAGGCTCAGAACCTCGCCGACATCGACAGTGCCATCAAGGACATCGAGACCACATTCGGCGCAGCCCAGCAAGACATCCTCAACGCCCAGGCAGCCGGAGCACAGCAGCCCGGAGCCGGCGCCAACCCCGGCGCCTCCCAGGGCGGCAACAACGGCGACGACCACGTCACCGACGTAGAGTTCGAGGAAGTGAAATAAGCACATAGAGAAATAAGAATACAATATCAAATGGAAAGCGTGTAGC
>UQDU01000069.1 GCA_900539915.1 uncultured Bacteroidales bacterium
CATCTCAAAATCCGCAGCTCAGGATTTAACTTTTGTTATTAAACACCCTCTAAGATGGATAATGTCGCACATATATCAGCCAAACGAGGGCTGCTGGCGCTTTCGCCGGTGGCTCTGTTTCTGCTGCTGTATGTGGCTGTGTCGGCAGTGATAGGTGACTTCTACAAGATACCGCTCGCGGTGGCTCTCGTGGTCGCTGCGGTGTGGAGCGTGGCAGTCATGCCTCAGAAAGGGCTGACACAGCGGCTGGAACTGTTTTCCAAGGCGGCCGGCCACTCCAATATCATTTATATGATATGGATATTTATCCTGGCCGGGGCTTTTGCGTCGATAGCCAAGGAGACAGGAGCCGTGACTGCTACGGTCAATCTGACACTGTCGCTGTTTCCGGTGCAATACATCGTCCCGGCTCTGTTTGTAGCCTCCTGCCTCATATCTCTCGCCATAGGCACCTCTGTAGGTACGGTGGTGGCTCTGACACCGCTGGCGGTGGAGACCGCCGGCATCACGGGCGCAAGCGTGCCGTTTTATACAGCCGTGGTGATGGGCGGTGCGTTTTTTGGCGACAACCTGTCATTTATTTCCGACACGACCATCGCGGCCACACGCAGCCAGGGATGCAAGATGCGTGACAAGTTCATAGCCAACTGCTGGATTGCAGTCCCGGCGGCAGTGGTGACGCTTGCCATTTACGCCGTCATCGGCCATAACACTGCTGAGGTGGAAATGATGCACGCGGCCAATCCGTGGCTTGTGGTGCCTTATCTGGTAGTGATAGGAGCCGCCTTGTCGGGCATCAATGTGACGGTGGTGCTTCTCTTAGGTATCGCATCCTCTGTCATCGCCGGGCTTGTCAGCGGCCATGATATGATAGACATGGCCGGATATATGGGTAGCGGCATAGATTCGATGGGCGACCTTATCATCGTCACCCTGCTTGCCGCCGGCATGCTCGGTGCCATCAAGGCAGCCGGAGGCATCACGTATCTGCTCAATGCCATGATGCGGCATGTCAGCGGCCTCAGAGGGGCGCAGACAGCCATAGCGTTTCTGGTCGCTCTGACCAACCTCTGCACCGCCAACAATACCGTGGCGATAATCACCGTAGGGGGCATCTCGCGTGAGATAGGGGAGCGCTACGGAGTGGACCCGCGCAAAAATGCTTCCCTGCTCGATTCGTGCTCGTGCATAGTGCAGTGTCTGATTCCCTATGGCGCACAGACGCTGCTTGCCACATCGCTTGCCGGCATCTCGCCGCTGGCTCCGTGGCCCTACCTTTACTATCCCTGGGCTCTTGCCGTCACGGTGAGCCTTTCGATTATATTTCTCTTTCCCCGTAGACTTCACAGACCCACCAACACCGTGTCATGAAACAGTATCAGGATTTGCTCCGCAAAATCATGGAGACAGGCGTGGACCGCGGCGACCGCACCGGCACCGGCACACGCAGCATATTCGGCTATCAGATGAGGTTTGACCTCTCTGAGGGCTTCCCGTTGCTCACCACCAAGAAAGTACATCTCAAAAGCATCATCTACGAGCTGCTGTGGTTTCTCCAGGGTGACACCAATGTGAAGTATCTGCATGACCACAAGGTGACCATATGGGACGAATGGGCTGATGCCGACGGCAATCTCGGGCATATCTACGGCTACCAATGGCGGTCGTGGCCGGCCTATGACGGCACTTTCATCGACCAGATAAAGGAGGCGGTGGAAACCATAAAGCATAACCCCGAAAGCCGCCGTATCATAGTCAGCGCGTGGAATGTAGGAGACCTCGGGAACATGAATCTGCCCCCGTGTCATGCGTTTTTCCAGTTCTACGTGGCTGAGGGACGCTTGTCGTTGCAGCTCTATCAGCGCAGTGCCGACACGTTTCTGGGTGTGCCCTTCAATATCGCGAGCTACGCACTGCTGACCATGATGATGGCGCAGGTGTGCGGTCTCCAGCCGGGCGAATTTATACATACCCTCGGAGACACCCACATCTACCATAACCATTTTGACCAGGTGCGTGAGCTGCTCAGCCGCACGCCGCGTCGGCTTCCGCGCATGGTGATAAATCCGGAGGTCAAGGATATATTTGACTTCAAGTATGAGGACTTCACGCTTGAGGACTATGACCCGTATCCACCCATAAAGGCTCCTGTGGCCGTATGATTCTGATATAGCATGCTGTCTGACAATACCCGACTAACTGATGCCGCCCTTTGGCGCATGGCTCTGCGCGTTGATACCAACGGGCTGACAGCCCTGCTCTACAACACCGCTGACAATGCGGAGAGGGATGTGCGCTCTTTCCGTTTTGACCCGGCCGGCGGACGCAGGCTGGATCTGCTGACAGCCACGATATATGACAATCCGCTGCTGCTCAGCGACTTCGGTCGTGTGTCGGTAGTCGTCACCACTCCATACATGGCATTGATACCGTCGGCTGCCGCAGATGTGGCTGTCAGGATATTGGGGGCGGATGCCGATGATGACGCGGTCATCGTCAATGATCTGAGGGTCGAGGGCACTAAACTGGCCATGAAGTTGCCGCGTGAGGAGGTCTCATTCATCCGCCGCACGTTTCCCGATGCCGATATAAGGCATCGGCTTGCTGTGTTGATTGACTACTTCGGGGCGCGTTTCACCGCCGGAGGCAACGGGCGGCGTCTCTACGCCATAGTCAATGCCGACAGCGTGGACATAGTTGTCATGGACCGCCGCAGTCTCGTCCATGCAGTCAGCCACGACATATCGTCGCCGATGGATGCCGCATACTTCATCATGGCGCTCTTCCAGCAGTCAGGCATGGATGCCATGAACGATGAGATGTTTGTCGGCGGCTCCACCTCGGGCCGTAATGAGGTCATGGAGACGCTGCGAACGTATGTTAACCATGTCATGCCGGTGATTATTCCGGGCAGTGTCAGCCATCCGGCGGTTTCCGACCTGCATTTTGACTTACAGATACTTCCGTTATGCGAATAATAAGAGGCATGTACGGGCGGCGTCGGTTTGACGTGCCCACACGTATCACTGCGCGTCCCACCACAGATTTTGCGCGTGAAAACATCTTCAATGTGATTGAAAATCTCATTGACATAGAGGATATAAAGGCTGTGGACCTGTTTGCCGGTACCGGAGCCATCACATTCGAGCTCCTGTCACGCGGCGCAGCCATGGTGACGGCGGTCGAGAAGGCTTCCGTGCAGTCACGTTTCATAGCCGATGTGGCGCGTAAACTTGGTTGTGAGGACCGCTTGCAGCTCGTCACGGGCGATGTGTTCAAATTTGTAGAGTCGGCATCGTCGCCGCGTGATTTCATATTTGCCGACCCTCCGTATAATCATCCCAAATTCGGCGAAATAGCCCGTATGGTGCTTGACAGCAAGCTGATGGGCTCAGATACGCTGTTTATACTCGAGCACAGCCGCGACTATGACTACTCGGACTATCCGGAGTTTGACGGGCACCGCGCCTATGGCTCGGTTAATTTCACCATTTTCCGCAAGAAATAATAAAAATCCACTAAATAGTAGGGACGCGGCGTGCCGCGTCATCATATCAGGCGATGTGTACTGTGCTTGATCTGTCTCTTATACACATCTCCGAGCCCACGAGACATCTCAGGAT
>UQDU01000070.1 GCA_900539915.1 uncultured Bacteroidales bacterium
ATTTAATCAAAAGATACACCACTCAGGATTTAACTTTTGTTATTAAACACCCTCTCAATCTTTTATCCATTTGTAGACGGCGTGCTGTCGTCTTTGACACGCATGAGGGTCATGCCGTCGCGGAGCGGTATGATGACGGTTTCGAGTCGCGGATGACGGGCCACCAGGTCGTTAAAAGCCATGATGCCTCGGCTCTGCGCATCGTGGTTGTGGGCGTCGTCGATGATTTTTCCGCCCCAGAGGGTGTTGTCGGCGATGATGTATCCGCCGGGGCGCATGCGGGGGAGCAGAGCTTCGATGTAGGCGGTGTAGTGGCGTTTGTTGGCGTCAATGAAAGCCATGTCCCACGTCTCCCCTATGGATGGTAGCACAGTCAGGGCGTCGCCTATGTGGACGTGGATGTCGGAAGCCCGGGGTGACAGGGCGATGTTGCTCCGGAGCATCTCTTCCATCTCGTCATCGGCCTCGATGGTGTGGAGCTGCGCCCCGTGGGGCATGCCTTCGGCCATGCACATCGACGAGTAGCCTGTGTAGCTTCCTAACTCGATGATGCGCGAGGGGTTTATCATCCGGGTAAGCATCATGAGGAGGCGCCCCTGCACATGGCCCGAGCACATGCGCGGATACAGGCAGTGGAGATGTGTGCGGCGATATACTTCGCGCAGGTGCGGAGGTTCGGCTGCTATGTGCTCCTCGATGTATTCGTCAATCGTCTGCATTGCACTGGCTCACGTCCTCGAGGTTGGGCAGCGAGTAAGAGGCGTAGTTTTCAAGGACTTCGCCTACACGGTTGATTTCGAGGAATGTGGTGCCGCGGCCTTCGCCGTAGCCACCGCCGAGGTAGGCTATGCGTTCGTCGGCTGTGAGCAGCCCCTCCTCGATGAGCGATGACAGAGCGCTGCGCAGATACTGGCGCGAGCTCTCGCGGGCACCCTGGTAGATGGGGAAGATGCCATAGCTTAGGGCGAGCAGACGTATCACGTTTTCGCAATAGCATATGGCGAGGGTCGGGTAGTGTCCGCGGAACGATGATATGTAGCGTGCGGTTCGTCCTGTGAAGCTGTCGGTCAGGATGGCCCGGGTGCCCAGTGCGCGGCATGAGGTGACGGCCTGTTGGGCGAGAAATGCGGTCACGTCATTTTCGAGGTAGGGCTTGGCTTCGTCGTCGGTAGAGTAGCTGAGGGAGCGTTCCACCTCCATGGCCACGCGGTTCATGGTGGAGATGGCTTCTATGGGGTATTTGCCGTAGGCGGTCTCACCGCTGAGCATCAGGGCGTCGGTGTGCTGGTAGACGGCACTTGCGATGTCGCTGATTTCGGCGCGGGTGGGTCGCGGATTGCTGATCATGCTGTGGAGCATCTGGGTAGCCACGATTACAGGCTTGTGGGCTGTGATGCAGCGGTTGATCATGCGCTTCTGCACTGCCGGGATTTTTTCGGCCGGGATCTCTATGCCGAGGTCGCCGCGGGCTACCATGATGCCGTAGCTGACCTTGAGGATTTCGTCAAAGTTGTCTATGCCCTGCTGGTTCTCGATTTTGGAGATGATTTTTATGGGAGAGTTGCGGGCATCAAGGATGGCCTGGATGTCAAGCACGTCACGTGCCGAGCGGACGAACGAGTGGGCGATGAAATCTACGCCGAGATCTATGGCATAGCCGATATTGATGATGTCACGTGGGGTCAGCGAGGGGAGGTTTATTTCCACGCCCGGGATGTTGACGCTTTTGCGTGAGCCGAGGCTGCCGGCGTTGCATGCCGTGGCCTCTATGACGCCGTCGGCTCCGATGGAGTCAACGAGGAAGTCGAGTTCGCCGTCGTCGATGAGCATGTGGCATCCGACAGTGATGTCCTTAGCTATGTGGGGGTAGCTGAGGGCTATGCGCTGCGGTGTGCTCGGTTCGTCGGGGGCGCCGACAAACTGCACTTTCATACCTTCGGTAACTTCGATATTCCCGTCGCCGATATTTGTAGTGGTGCGAATCTCGGGGCCTTTCGTGTCCATCAGGATGCCGATGGAGGGGGATACGGCGCGAACGTTTTCCACTATCTTCTTGAATCCGTCAAGGCGCAGATGGGCCGAGTTCATGCGGACCACATTGAGGCCGTTGGCATACAGTTCCTTAATAAAATCCACATCACACCGTTTGTCGGAGATTGTGGCAACAATCTTGGTGAACTTTTTCATTATCAGTCGTTGAGAATATCTGGCTCGTGACGGTGGGAGCCGGTTATGATTTCATTGCTTTGTATAGATCGGAGGGTGTCGCTCAGCCGTGGACTATCGCCTCGACCCCGAGGCGATAGCTGTCAAGCCCGAAGCCGGCAATCACTCCGCGGCATACGGGGGATATGAGCGAGGTGTGGCGTATGGCCTCACGTGAGTGCACATTGCTGATGTGCACTTCTATGACAGGAGTGTTGATAGCCGATATAGCATCGGCTATGGCGAGCGAAGTGTGGGTATATGCTCCTGCATTGAGCACTATGCCGGCGTATTCGCCCGACATGCCCACACGGTGCAGGGTGTCGATGATGTCCCCCTCATGGTTGCTCTGGTAATACTCTATTGCGGCCCTGTCGCCATAGGCTTCACGCAGCTGTCTCAGGCATGATTCCATGGATTCGCTGCCGTAGATACCCGGCTCTCTGACTCCGAGGAGGTTGAGGTTGGGTCCGTTGATTATAATCAGTTTCATAACAGAGGCTTTGTTAATAAGGGAAACAGGCTGCAAAATTAACAATTTTCTGTCAAATATCGTTTATGTGGACCCCACTAATAAGTCTTGCAGAGTCAACTGGCAAGTGCAAAATTATCCAATTCTTCGATAGAATTCAATT